>CAZMKQ010000047.1:0-29212 GCA_964566955.1 uncultured Caldilineaceae bacterium
TGCAAGATCGCACCGGCGCCGAGATTGTGCGCGCTCCGATCATAGACACGGACGTGCATGTGTACATCCAACCCGACGATCTCGAAAGGCACCTCTCTCCCTTCTGGAGGGACCACTACCTCAATTTCGGGAAGCGCACCTACGACGGCATGTTGTTCCCCCGGTCCATGCCCATGGCCGCCCGGCACGACGCGTGGCCACCCAATGGCGACATACCGGGCGCGAACCTGGAATTCACGCAGATGCAGCTCCTGGACGAGTTCGACATGAACTACGCCGTCCTCACCCCGCTCACCGGCACGGGCGAAGTTCTGAACTTCGACTTCGGGTTGGCGCATGCCCAAGCCGTCAACGACTACCAGATTGAGGACTGGTGTGCGCACGAAAGCCGGATGCGTGCCTCGATCATCATTCCCTACGAGGACGGTCCGCTTTCGGCCGAGGAGATTCATCGATTGGGCAACCATCCCTCCATGGTGCAGGTTCTCCTGGTGACCCGGACCCGCGATCCCCTGGGCTCCAGGCGCTACTGGCCGATCTACGAGGCGGCCTGCGAATACGATCTCCCGATCGCCGTGCATTTCGGCGGTGTGGGCGGCAGTGGCATCACGGGGGCCGGGTCTCCGACCTACTACATCGAAGATCATGCGGGGATGGCGCAAAGCTTCCAGTCCCAGGTGACCAGCATTGTCAGCCAGGGGTTGTTCGAGATATTCGACAACCTCAAGTTCGTCCTGATCGAGGGTGGGTTTGCCTGGATGATTCCGCTCATGTGGCGACTGGATCGCACCTGGGAAAAGCTGCACAAGGAACTGCCCCGGGTCAAGAAACCGCCGTCCGAATACATTCGCGAGCACATGTGGATTAGTACGCAGCCCATTGAAGAGCCTTTGTATCCGCACCAGTTCAACCAGATGCTGGACCAGTTGGACATGACCGATCGGTTGATGTTCGCGTCGGACTACCCCCATTGGGACTTCGACAATCCGATGCGCGCCATCCCATCCACTGTGGCCGACGCCGAGCGCCAGCGCATCATGGCCGAGAACGCCTCGGAACTGTACGACCTGCCCATCTGAGCCCGTTATGCCCAAGTACGCGGTCGCAACCGTTGACGAGATTCCGGCAGGTCAGCGGAAGGTTGTCGAGGTTGCCGGCCGCGTCGTCGGCATCTTCAACCTGGAAGGCGAGTTTTTCGCCCTGCGCAACACCTGCCCCCACCAGGGCGGGCCCCTTTGCAGTGGACGCGTAACAGGCTTCCTGCACGGTCAGCCCGGAGCGCTCGTGTACTCCCGGCAAGGGGAGATCCTGCGCTGTCCCTGGCATGGCTGGGAATTCGACATCCGGACGGGGCAGTCGTGGCACAACCCGGCGCGCGTGCGCGTGAGGGCCTATGAGGTTTCCGTGAACGAAGGCCCGGTGGAGGGCCCGTACAAGGCGGAGGCCTTCGAAGTGGAAGTCCGACAACAGGTCGTCTACGTGGACATTCCCGGTGCGCCGGACATGGCCGAGGCCACAGGCTCCGGTTGACGACGTCCCACCGATTCACTCCCATGTTCGGCTGCATCGCCGAGGGTCTCCATGCGCGTTCTTGTTTACTACCCGTCCATGACCGAGTCGGATCTGGCCCAGGTGCAGGCCGCGGCACCCGGTGCCGACATCGTGCACGCCAAGTCGGCGGCCGAGGCTGCCGCGGCGGCCGACGGGTCCGAGGCAATCATGGGGTTGATGCCGCAGGAGGTTTTCGCGCGGGCCGGCTCGTTGAAGTGGTTTCAGTCTGCGTCGGCCGGCCTGGACAACGTTCTGTTCCCCGAGTTGGTCGAGTCCGACGTGACCCTGACCAACATGGCTGGTTTGTACGCCGCCGCCGGTGGAGAGCAGGCTTGGGCGCTGCTCCTGGCATTGGCGCGCGGCCTGCCCGACGCCGTTCGCAGTCATGGTGTCCGCAAGTGGCAGAAGGTTCCTATTGCCGAAATCACCGGGAGGACCATGCTGGTTCTGGGGATGGGTGGCTTTGGGCAGGAGATTGTCAAACGTGGCGCCGGCTACGATCTGAACATTCTTTCGTTGGACCCGGAGCGGACCGAAGCACCGGGTGTGGCTGAAATCAGGATGCCGACCAAGGAGAATCTTCACGCCTTTCTCCAGCTGGCCGACGTGGTGATGGTTGCCTGTCCCTTAACCAGGGAAACCTACCACTGGATTGCCGACGAGGAGTTTGCTCGGATGCAGTCCCATGCATATCTTGTCAGTGTTTCGCGGGGCGGCATCATCGATGAAGAAGCGCTGGCAAGAGCATTGCACAATGGGCTGATTGCCGGCGCAGGCCTTGATGTTCAGGAAGTTGAACCTTTGCCGCAATCGAGTCCATTGTGGGATGTGCCGAACTTTTTGATGACGGCCCATCAAGCCGGGTTCTCGGCGGATCGCCACCGCAATGTGGTCCGTTTTTTTGCCTCGAACCTGCAACGGTACGTGGCCGGTGAGCCACTGGCAAACGTATGCGACATGGCCAAGGGGTATTAGCAGCATCGGATCAACGCGCAAGGAGATGATCCGTCTGTCCCGCGCAACTCGGGAATCGGTGTTGTTTCCGATCCTCGGCTGCGCTCTCCCAGACTACGGGCCGGGGCACCGTTGCCGACTCGGCTGTGCGGCACCGGCAGGTGCTTCGTAGCGCGCCAGGCGAAGTCGGGAACCAGGCAAATGAAAGCCGACCTGTATCTGAAGGACGCGTTGGTCGTCACGGAGACCGGGGAATTTCGCGGCGGCGTGGTCGTGAAGGACGGTGTCGTGTCCCAGGTTGTAGCCGGATCTCCCGATATCCAGGCTACAACCTGCCTTGAACTACAAGGTCGCGTGCTGTTGCCGGGCCTGGTGGACAGCCATGTCCACTTCAACGAGCCCGGACGGGAGGACTGGGAAGGGTTTCGGACGGGCACCATGGCCGCCGCCGCAGGCGGCGTCACCACCGTGGTCGACATGCCGTTGAATTCATCCCCGCCGACCGTGGACTGCGTTCAGCTGCAGCGCAAGCAGGCAGCAGTGCGCGACGAGGCCGTAGTGGACTATGCCCTGTGGGGCGGATTGATCAACAACAATCTGGCACATCTGGAGAGCCTCTGCGCCGAACGGGTGGTCGGTTTCAAGGCGTTCCTGGTGTCCAGTCCCGATTTTCCCCGGGTGGATGACGACCTCGTGTTCGCAGGCATGCGCCAAGTGCGCGCCCTCGACAGCCTGTTGGCCGTACATGCCGAAAACGAAAGGGTGACCATGTACCTGGCCGAGGAACTTCGGTCGCGGGGACGGCGCGATCCCTTGGCCTGGGCGGAATCGCGTCCCGGACACCAGGAAGTGGAAGCAGTGGCCCGAGTTCTTCACTGGTCGGCAACCACCGGCGCAGCCCTGCATGTTGTGCATGCGTCCGTACCGGATGTGGTGCGACTTGTGGTTGCGGCCAAGGGCAGGGGAGTCCCGGTCACGGTGGAAACCTGTCCCCACCATCTGCTCCTCGATCTCGACGACTTCCAGAGGATCGGGCCGGACGCCAAGTGCGCGCCTCCGCTGCGCAGCCGCGAGACCGTGGAAGACCTTTGGCAGTGTGTTCTGGCAGGGGACGTGGACACGTTCGGATCAGACCATTCACCCTGTCCTCCCGAACTCAAACGGGTTGGGGAAGGCGACGTGTGGCGGGCTTGGGGCGGGATTTCCGGCATCCAGACCATGTTGCCTGCACTGATGACGGAAGGTGTGCACAAGCGGGGCCTGTCGCTGGCGGCCTTGACGCGGATGGCTTCGGCCAATCCGGCCCGCCTGCTGGGGTTGTATCCCCGCAAGGGGGTAGTCCAACCCGGCAGCGACGCCGACTTCGTGGTCGTCAATCCGGACTGCCGGTGGACATTGACCCCCGACCACCTGTTCTACCGCCATCGCCACAGTGCCTTTGTGGGGCATGCGTTCCGCGGCGCAGTGGAACGGACCATCGTGAGAGGAACCACGGTCTACCATCGGGAGGCCATCCGGGTTGAGCCCGGCTTTGGCCGGTTGCTTCATCGGACCCGGTGATGCGGTGTTCGACAAGGAAGAAGGTACAGGTATGCCCATGGACCCATTCGGATTTACCCGCAGTCGCATTGGCCGCAGCTACGCCCTCATCGCGCCTCCATCCCATGTCGAGGCACCCCTGCCCAACTGGATCAATTCCTCCGGCGTGATTTTGATTTCGCCGCGCATGGGGGCCGGATTCTGTCAATTCGCGGCGCTGATGGGGCCTGAATCGGCCGGCGCCGCGCCCGCACCCGGCATCGAACGGTTCGTCTTTGTTGAGCAGGGCAGGTGCTCGCTCGATGTCGCGGGCTTCCGCGAGGATCTTGCACCAGGAGGTTTTGCCTTCATCCCGGCAGATTGTGAACACTTGCTTGCCTCAACCGCAGGCTGTCGTCTGACCGTGTTTGAGAAGCCATATGTACCGTTGGCCGGTGTGTCCGCGCCCCAACCGGTGTCGGGACGCGAGCAGACGGTTTCGGCGGAGCCGTTCATGGGCGATCCGGACGCCATGCTCAAGACGCTGTTGCCCGATGCACCCGAATTCGATCTGGCCGTCAATCTGTTCGAGTTCGCCCCCGGCGCCGCCTTGCCCATGGTGGAAGTCCATGTTATGGAACATGGGCTGCTGATGGTGCAGGGCAAGGGAATTTATCGGCTCGGAGACGACTGGCATCCGGTGCAGCGCGGTGATGTGATCTGGATGGCTCCTTTCTGTCCCCAGTGGTTCACGGCCGTGGGCAAGGAACCGGCACGGTACCTGTACTACAAGGATGTGGGCCGGGATCCTTTGGGGAGCTCTGCGTGACGCCGGCGAAAGCGCATACGTCGGCCCGGTGGCCATGTCGGATTGGCGGGATGCAACCGGAGGCCACGGAGATCGTCCTGCCCAAGGCAGCGGCGGCACAGGGTCATGTGCATCAAGGCGGGTTCAACCATGGGCATGCAGGAGGTCCATTCCGGCATCAACAGGATTTCCAGGCGAGCCGAGTTCACCTTGGACATTCGCTGCCAGACGGGACACGTATACGACCAGATGATGGGTGAGATTCGGATAGAGCGCGCGTAGGAAAACGAAGTTCGCGAGATTGCCTACACCCTTTCGAGATCACCGCCGGTATGCAGGGGCCAGACTCCGGGATACTGGAACTTGCAGCATCCCGAACTGGGATTCCGCCGCTCGGATCAGTGTCGGGAAAACGGTGTTCGGGTCCAAGGAACTTCTGGTCCGGTGCCGGCATGGTCAGTAAGGGATCTTGTCTTGCTTGGCCCGCCATTCGTCAAATACCCGAAGCGCTTCGTTGTCCAGAAGCCTGACGGATGGGACGGTTCGCTGTTCGACGGGCAAGGGGATCTCCTCGTACAGGAACTGGTCACTGAACCCGGCCGCGGCCGCATCCTCACGCGAGTTGGCGAAGTAGATGCGTGTGATGCCCGACCAGTAGATGGCACCCAGGCACATGGGGCACGGCTCACAGCTTGTGTAGATTTCGCAGTCCGTCAACTGGTGGGTTCCCAGTGCCGTGCAGGCGGCGCGGATGGCCGTAACCTCGGCGTGGGCTGTGGGATCGAGGCTGGACGTGACGCGGTTGAAACCTTCCGCGACCACCAGGTCACCGCGGACCACAACCGCACCAAACGGCCCTCCCAGATTGGTGTTGATTGCTTGCCGGGACAACTCTATCGCCCGTCGCATATGGGAGTGGTTCATGCAACAATCCTTGTTTTGGTTGCGAGGATCGGGACAGACGTGCGAACTACGAACCCCGGTATGTCGTATAGCTCCAAGGGGATACCAGAAGCGGCACGTGGTAGTGGCCGTCCTGCACGATGGCAAAGCGGACCGGGACCTGATTGAGGAACGGAGGATCGGGTAGGTCGAGCGACTGCATGGCGAAATAGTGGCCGACGTGGAACAACAGTTCCCACTCCCCGGTTTCAAAAGCACCGCCTTCCAGGAGCGGTTCGTCGCATCGGCCGTCGTGGTTGGTTGCCACGGACTTCACCAGCTTGCGGCGGCCGTCGGTCCAGCGGTACAAATCCACCCGCAAGCCGGCCCCGGGCTTGCCTTGTGCCGTGTCCAGCACATGCGTGGTCAGGGTGCCCATGTCCGTGTCTGTCTCCTGGGTTGTTCAATGTGTTGGGGACCCGTGCCGAAACAGGCCAGGCTGTGGATCGGGCACCGACAAGATTACCGCTACCGGGTCACGGTTGCCTCAATGTGGCCATGCGGTTCGTCCGTCGGCAGAAACACGCGGTTTGACGCATCGAGACCAAACTGTGCCAGATCGACTTCGTGGTAGTGCAGGTTGGGCATCGCCAGCGTGATGTCCTCGACTTCAGGGATCCGTTCCAAAACGGCGTTGCCCATGCGCCAAAGGCTGTCCTGTACCGACTTGCTGTAAGTGGCCGCGAACACCTCTTCCAAGGTGCTGCGAATGGCCTTGGCGGTTTGAGCGTAGCCGGTAGGAGCCGCGCCGTAGGTCCAGTTGGCCTGCATGCGTGTGGCCAAGATGCGGTCGTCGACTTCCGGGAGGGTTGTGACCTTGTCCCGCCGAAAGTCGGAGAAACCAGATTCTGTGGTCTTCATGAGGGCAAGGTCTCGGAATCCGCTCCTGACGGTTTGCTGGTCCCGGGCCACCATCACCCCCGCCAACGGAGTGCAAGCTTGCGATTGCACGAATCCGTGTGGATGGTCGGAACCGTTGACATGCAGTCTGTGCCACGGGGTTTCGACCAGGTCGATGTGCACTTCCGACACATGGCCGTATCGTTGCAACATGCCCTGTGCCAACTCAATGGCGAACGATTCGGTTTCCAGGTCGGGGTGTTGGCTGGCCGTAATGTACACAAGGTTCTTCATGGTGTCGGTTGGCACCACATCCGTGTTGTCTCCGTGGGTGTAGGCGCGCTCGAACCGACCCAACAGGGCGATGTCGACGCTGAGCTCCGAGATTCGGTGCCGGGTTTGTTCGCGCACCAGGCGCAATACGCGCACGCGGGCTTTGCCGTAGGTGTGGGCTGCAAGTTTCACGGGTGCACAATCAATCCTCAGGCAAGCACAAATTGGGTGCGGTAGGCCAAGCACTTCTCTTGGCCGACGGCAAATCCAGGAAACATCATAGAGTACCGGGGGCAATGACCACTGACCGGCGGTTGGTGCCAAGGCGTCCTGCACCCCGTCGCGAAAGTCCTCCTCCATCCGGGCTGCATCCCACTGCGCGCAGAGCCCCTCCTATGTGTTGTGCGAGGGGATCCGTGAGACTGCTCCGGGACGGCAAGCAACCCAGCCTCGTTGCATTGGCCGAAGATGGCGCTGGCCCCGAAACTGTCTGCACCACAGATGATGGCCTGCACGGTCGGCACCCACATATCCGTCAGGTGTTGCCGTTGGATCCGATCCACCTGGGGTCCCCTGGGTTGCCAAGACCTCGACCAGGGACGAAGGCAACAGACTGTCCATCAAGGGTTTGCCGGAGGCTGGATCCGGAACCTGTCCACTGTAGCCACAGGCCAACTTATCCGGTTGGCCCAGCCAATTTAGATGCCATCACCTGGGCGTTTTCCGGGTCGTCAGCAAGGATGGTCAATTTGGTATATCATTTGAATCACAAGTCATCTTAATAGTCTCTGTTGCAGGCCGGTGCCCCCCCGCACCGTCATTGTAAATCTGCGTTCCACTCCCTGCGACTGACATTCGGGACCTGTTGCTCGGGTCGTGAGGGAAGTCATGTACAGATTGCATCGGTTGGGTATTGTGCTGTGCGCGAGCGTTCTGCTGTTGGCGGTGACGGCGGCCCCAGCGATGGCCTTGAACCAGGTTCACATAGTCCAGAGAGGGGAGACGTTGGCGATTATTGCCCGCCGCTACGATGTCCCCATTTCCGTTCTGGTCTCCCGGAACGGTATCGAAAACCGAGACCTTATCTTCGTCGGCCAACGGGTCGTGATCCCTGCCGTCAAGTCCGTCTCGGTCCATTCCCCGGGTACCCATGTGGTCCGTGTGGGCGATTCCCTGCCCGACATTGCCGCCCTCTACGGTGTGCCGCTGGAGATGATCCTGTTTCTCAACCGCATCGACTCGTCGTCTCTGATTTGGGCCGGTCAGCCGATACAGGTTCCCGTTCCCTCAATTCGCAGACCCCAGACTCCGGTGCTCGCACCGGCGCCGATCCCGGTACCGGCGCCGATCCTGGTGGATCCCGACGCAACATCGCACCGGGTGCGGCCGGGGGACATGCTTCATGTCATTGCGCGCGCCTATGGTGTGGACATGCGGGAGCTGATCGCGCACAACCGCCTGCAGAACCCTGATCTGCTGTTCGCAGGCCAAGTCATTGAGTTTCCCAATCATGCCGATGGGGCCGTACTTCCCGTCGAACCGCCGGCACCGCAGCCACCCGCGGTCCAGGAGCCGCCGGTGCCCGCACCCGATCCGGTACCGAACCAGGCGGGCCCACAGGAACCTGACAGTGTTGTCCCTGTCGTTGAGCAAGGCGAGGCCTTGTCGGATTCTTCGGCGGACACCGCTTTTTCCTGGGCGGATGCCCAAATTGTCTCGTTCTACGGTTTTCCGGGAATACCGTTTATGGGTGTGCTGGGTGACGGCCCCCCGCGCGACGTGGCTCCCCGGATCGCGGCCATGGCCGAACGCTACGATCAGCTCAACGGCCCCCGGGGCACTCAACCCGCCTTTCACTTGATTGTGGGGGTCGCGCAGGCTGGCGCCACGCCCGACGGCGCATGGATCAGCCGGCTCTCCCACGATCGCATAGCTGAATACGTTGAGGCGGCCCGCGAGGAGGGCCTGCTGCTGTTCTTGGACACGCAGATTGGGTGGAGCGATCCGCTGGCGGAAGTCAAGCTCCTCACTCCCTTCCTTAAGGAACCGTTCGTGCATGTCGCCCTGGACCCCGAGTTTGCGACGGAGCGACTGGGAGTGCGTCCGGGACAGGCCCTTGGCTCCATTTCCGCCGATGATGTAAATGCGGTACAGCGTTACCTAGCCTCGATTGTGCACGAGGAAGGTCTGCCGCCCAAACTCCTGATGGTGCACCAGTTTGCGGAACGGATGTTCCGCAATCGCGGCGGCATTGAAGACTACGATGCCGTTCATTTGTCGTTCGACATGGACGGTTTTGGAGGGACCGGTGCCAAACTAAACGGCTACCGGCGTTTCGCGCTCCCCACACCATCCGAGCGGCCCGCCCTCAAGCTGTTCTTCAAATACGACACGCCGCTCATGACTCCGGAACAAGTGCAGGGGCTGGGCCATCCACCCGACATCATCATCTACCAATAGACCCCCTATCTGTCGGCTCCAAGTCCAGATAGTTGCCGTGGTTCGCGGAAACCGGTTGGCTAGTTCCACCGGTTAGCTCGACGAACCGCGCTTGCGCCCGAGGGTCCGGGTGGACCCTCGGGCGACGAGGGCGATGATCGGTCACGGTCTCGACCGGGGACGATTTGAGTTGCCCCGTGTCGGTGGTGGAATGATTCATGCATAGCGAAGCAACGGTTGCCCTGAACCGCCTGCCTGCGGCCCGGCAGGCGGAGCTGTTGGAACGATGCTGTGGTTCCGGGCGTTGGGTCCAATCCATGGTGCAGCGGATTCCGTTTGCGGATTGGCAGGCCCTGCGGTCGGAGGCCGACGCAATTTGGCTGGGGCTGGATCGGGATGACTGGCTGGAAGCGTTTGCACACCACCCCAAGATTGGCGACATTGATTCACTTCGGGCCAGATTTGCCACCACAAGGAACTGGTCCGAGGGTGAACAGTCCGGAGTGGATGAAGCCAGCGAGGAAGTGTTGGCGGGTTTGGCAACGGGCAACCGGCACTACGAACGGCGTTTCGGATACATTTTCATCGTGTGCGCCACGGGCAAGAGCGCGTCAGCGATGCTTGAACTCCTGCAGGAACGCCTGGGCAATTCGCCGGACGACGAACTGCCAATCGCCGCCGAGCAGCAACGGCAAATCATGCAACTGAGGCTCGACAAACTATGCGAAGAGCTTGCGCAGCCGTAACTCCAAGGCTTCCGGCTTACCCCGCGACCGATCCCGGGGTGTCGTCGTCAGGTCAATCGCGCTTCGATTCCGTCTCTGGCCGGCCGTCAAAAACCGATGGAGCGCAGGTATTGCAGTGTGGTCGCACTGCGACGGGCTTCGTCCATGGGCAAGTCGGCACCCGGAATCGGAGTTCCCGGACAGGCGGTGACCCAGCGGTTGAAACCCGACTCCGCCAGGTTTGCCCGGATTGCCGGAAAGTCCATGTGACCGGGTACGTGCACATCGACCCATTCCGGGTAGTACCAACGGTTGTCTCGAATGTCCACCGAGGTGTATTCCTGAAGGTGCACGTAGTTGAGCTGGCTGCGATAGAGGGTCAGGGCCTCTACGGGATCGATGCCCCATAAGTGGGCATGGGAGACGTCGATGCACAGGCCCGACCTGCTCAGACGCTTCATGTAGGCGTCCCACGTCTCCACGGAATTGACCGTGTGGTTGGTATGGATGTGCATTGTGATTTCAAGCCCGAGGGTGCCGGCAAACTCGGCCCATGCGTCCGCCGCGTCCGCGGCCTGGTGCACTTCGTCGATGTTGGCCAGCCGGTCCGCGGGTTGTTCGGCGCACATGAACATGAAGCAGTCGCATTCCATTTCGGCGGCGAATTCCATGCGCCGCTTGTTGATTTCAAACACGCGCGGATCCCTGTGGTCGGGGCTGCCGATTGCAGTCAGTACCGCCAAGGGCAAGCCGACGCGATCGCAAATGTCCCGGAGGCGTTTCGGCGTACCCATCCAGTCAAGTGGGAACCGGGCTTCCCAGCCATCCCATCCCGCTTCCTTGAGTGCTTCCAGGCAGGGCTCCAGGTCCGGTTCGTGCCATCGCAGCGTTGCGAATCCCAATTTGAAGGCCATGGCATTGTTTCCCCTGTCGTGTGACTGGTTGCACTCGCTGCACCCTCAAGAACGTGGACGCAGGCGTGCGGTACGGTACGGATTGTAGGGCAGCCCGCGGATCGGCGAATACCGCCGTCGACCCCGGAAATCCGGTTGCCCACCGCCACGTTTGGACCCGCAACCTCGGTGCCCGTTTGAAAACGCGGGGATCTGTTGGACAATAACGGGACACGGATGGCAGACCGCACCGGTTCCCGGTTGTCAAACGGCTGCCAGTGCCTGCCTTGGTGCCAACGTTGCCGGTTAACCGGCCTTCGCTCTCCTGGATACGAGAACCACAAATGCAGTACACCCCAGAGAACATTCTGGTCCTGCCGCATGCCAACGCCGAGTCGGGCGAACCGGGTTTGGTCACGCGTGTGACCCCGGAGAGCGCCGGCTGGGCCTGGATCGGCTTCGAAGTCCACCGGATCCAATCCGGCCGGAGCTGGGAGACCTCGACCGGAGACCAGGAATTGGCCTTGGTCAACCTCAGCGGACGCTACCGTCTGAAGTCCGACCGCATCGACCTGTCAGACGAATTCGGCGGACGGCCCAATGTCTTCGCCGGCGCGTGCCACGCCCTGTACCTGCCGCCCGGGTCCGACCTGACGGTAACCTGTGTTGAAGACGGTGAGTTTGCGGTCGCGACGGCTCCGGCGCAAGTGGAACATCCGCCGTTCCTCACCCTCCCCAGCCAGGTGGACATGAACCTACGGGGTGGAGACAACGCGACAAGGCAAATCAACGACCCCTTGCCGCCCGGCTCCCCGGTGGACAGGCTGGTCCTGGTTGAGGTGTACACGCCCAGTGGCGGCTGGAGCAGCTATCCGGGCCACAAGCACGACGTCCACATCGAGGATGACCGGGGAGAGCTGGTGGAGGCGGACCTCGAGGAAATCTACTACTACAAAATCACTTCCACCCACAGCGATCCTTTCGGAGCCTACGATCCCGACGGGTATGCCTATCAACGCGTCTATACTGACGAAGCCTCCCCGCTCCATCAGGCCGGCAAGCCCATCGATGCCCTGGTCCGTCCGCGCAACGACTGTGTGGTGCTGGTGCCCGAGGGCTACCACCCGGTGGTCAGCCCTCCGGGCTACGTGACCTACTATCTGAACGTGCTCGCCGGCAGCGCGCAGAGCCTGGCAAACCAGGACGATCCGCGCTACGCCTGGGTCAAGGACACATACCGAACCACCAATCCCGACGTTCCGCTGTATCGACCGGCCTAGGCCTGCACGGACGTCCCGCTTCCCTCCTTTGGCCATGACCGACTCCGCCAAGTCCTTTGACTCCCTTCACATGGGGCGGTCCAGCATCGACCTCTACAGCAACGACGTGGGAACCCGCTTCCCGGACATCACGTCCTTTGCCGCCTACGTGGGCGGTTCGCCCACAAACATTTCCGTGGGCATGACCCGGTTGGGGCGCCGGGCTGCGCTCCTGACCGGGATCGGGGACGATCCGGTCGGGGATTTCGTGTTGGAGTTCCTGGTCAACGAAGGTGTGGAAACACAGTGGGTTGTACGCAAGCCCGGGTTGCGCACGAGTGCGGTGGTCTTGGGGATCGAACCGCCGGACCGGTTCCCGCTGGTCTTCTACCGGGAGAACTGCGCCGACATCAACGTCACCATCGACGACGTGCTGGCCTCGCCGTACGACGACTGCCGGGTGTTCCAGTTTGCCGGCACCAACCTTTCCCGCGAACCAAGTCGGTCGGCAACCATGTTTGCGGCCGAATCGGCACGCAGCCACGGCGCGACCGTGGTGTTCGACCTGGACTTCCGCCCCGACCAGTGGCACGACGCGCGGGCATTCGGGGTGGTGGCCCGGTCGATCATGCAGCAGGTGGACATCGTCGTTGGAACGCACGATGAAGTCAATGCCGCCCTGCTGGCCGATCCAGCCCAAATGACTGTGACGGACTCGCAGGTGTCCGACACCCAGGTCGAGGGCGATGTCCTGGCTGCCATCGCGCGGATCCAGAGTCTGGGTCCACAGCATGTGATTGAGAAGGTTGGTGCATTGGGAGCGCGCGTCCACACCCGCGGCGAACCTGCTTGCGACGTGCCCGGATTCCCGGTGGACATCTACAACATTCTGGGGGCCGGGGATGCCTTTGGCGCTGGTTTCATCTTTGGACTGGTCAGTGGCTGGACGCTGGAGCGGTCCGCCCGGCTGGGCAACGCCTGTGGCGCCATGGTGGTGACGCGACACGGTTGCGCCAACTTCATGCCCACCTGGGACCAGGTGAACGAATTCATTGACAGCCATGGCGGCTGGTAGCAACCAAATCGGGGGATGGGAACAACGATGACCGAACCGACCGTGCGTCTCACCATGGCGCAGGCCATTGTCCGTTTCCTGTGCGCCCAATACACGGAGCGCGACGGCCGGCGCCAGCCCTTCTTTGCCGGTTGTTTCGGCATCTTCGGCCACGGCAACGTCTCCGGCATGGGCCAGGCCCTGCAGCAGTATCCCGAGCTCCGCTACTACCAAACCCGGAACGAACAGGCCATGGTGCACACGGCCATCGGCTTTGCCAAGCACACGCGACGTTTGCGCACTCTGGCATGTACCACGTCCATCGGCCCCGGCGCCACCAACATGGTGACGGGTGCGGCCACGGCCACCATCAATCGCCTGCCGGTCCTGCTGCTGCCGGGCGACATCTTTGCCCGGCGCAACGTGGCGCCTGTCCTGCAGCAGCTGGAGTCCGAGCACAGCCAGGACATTTCGGTCAACGACGCGTTTCGGCCGGTCAGTCGCTACTGGGACCGGATCAACCGGGCCGACCAGTTGGTCCACAGTCTGCCGGAGGCCATGCGCGTCCTGACCAGCCCCGCGGACACGGGTGCCGTCACGATTTCGATTCCCCAGGATGTGCAGACGGAAGCCTTCGACTACCCCGCCGCGTTGTTCGAGGACTGGGTTTGGCATGTGCCGCGCCCGCGCGCCGATCTGGCCAGCCTGCAACGGGCCGCGGACCTGCTCCGACAGGCCCAAAGGCCGCTGATCGTGGCGGGCGGCGGGGTTCGCTACAGCGAAGCCGAGGAGGCGTTGCGGACGTTTGCCAGCCACACCGGCATCCCCGTTGCCGAGACCATGGCGGGCAAGGGCAGCTTGGACTTCGACGATGCACGTTGTCTGGGGGCCATGGGCGCGACCGGAACCGCCGCCGCCAACGTCTATGCCCGGGAGGCGGACGTGGTCGTGGGAGTCGGCACCCGTTGGAGCGACTTCACGACGGCCAGCAAGACCGCGTTCCAGGATCCGGGGGTCCGGTTCATCAACCTGAATGTGTCCGAGTTCGATGCCGGCAAGCACCAGGGAGTGGCGGTTATCGGAGACGCCAGGGCCTGCCTGGAGGAACTCGATGCGTTGCTGCCTGACAAAGTCACCGACTCCGACACCGATGCCCGCGTGGCCGCCCTCAAGGCGGAGTGGGAAGCGGAAGTGGACCGCATCTATGCCTTGCACGTGTCCGACGACGGGGTGGCGGCGCAAGGCGCGCTCATCGGTGCGGTGAACGACCAGGGGGATCCGGAGGCTGTGATGGTCGGTGCCGCCGGCAGCCTGCCGGGCGACACCCACAAGCTGTGGCGCAGTCGCCACTCCCGGCAGTACCACATGGAGTACGGGTATTCCTGCATGGGGTACGAGATTGCCGGTGCGCTGGGCGTGAAGATGGCGGACCCGGAGCGGGAGGTCTATGTTCTGGTCGGGGACGGTTCGTACCTGATGATGGCTTCGGAGATCGTCACGTCGGTCCAGGAGGGGTACAAGCTGACCGTTGTGCTGATGGACAACCGCGGCTTCAAGAGCATTGGCGGCTTGAGCCGCTCCCTGGGCCAAAGCGGCTTTGGCACGCGGTATCTGTTCCCCGACGATGGTGCGCTGCCGACGGATGAGCCCGGGAGGCACAAGCGGCCGCTCCCGGTGGACCTGGCGGCCAACGCAGCCAGCCTGGGTGCCGTGGTCATCGGCTGCAACTCTGTGGACGATGTTGTGGAGGCGTTGGAACGGTCCAAGCAAATTGAACGTACCGTCGTCATCCACATTACCAACGACCGCTACCTTGGTGTGGACAATTACGAGTCCTGGTGGGACGTACCCGTAGCCGAAATCAGTGAAATTGATTCGGTCAACGCGGCGCGCGAGGAATGGGAACAGATGCGGTCCACCGAACGCTTCTACCGGTAGAAACGGATTGGCGCACAGGTATTGATGTGTCCGGGAGTAATCAAGCCATGATTGTTAGAAACTTCGTCAACGGATCCTTTGCGGCCAGTCAGTCCGCAGACACGCTTCCGGTCCTGAATCCGGCCACCAACGAACAGCTGGCGACACTGCCGTTGACATCCGCTGCCGAAGTCGACACAGTGGTACGGATGGCTCAGGAGGCCTATTCGGAATGGCGCAGCACACCGGTCGTGGATCGAGTCCAGCCGCTTTTCAGGCTTAAGGCTCTGCTGGAAGATAATTTCGAGGACATTTCCCGCACCGTGACCCTCGAGTGCGGCAAGACCTTGGTGGAATCCCGCGGAGAAGTGCGGCGCGGAATTGAAAATGTCGAAGTTGCCTGCGGCATGCCGTCCCTGATCCAGGGGTGGAACAACGAGGACATCGCCCGCGGCATCGACGAACACATGATGCGCCAGCCGTTGGGCGTGGTGGCGGCCATCACCCCCTTTAACTTCCCGGCGATGATCCCGTTGTGGTTTCTGCCCTACGGGGTGGCCACCGGCAATTCGTTCATCCTCAAACCCAGCGAAAAGGTTCCGCTGACCAGCCAGAAGCTGTTCGGTCTGATCGAGCAGGCGGGTTTCCCTTCCGGGGTTGTGCAACTGGTCAACGGCGGTGCGGATGTCGCCAATACGCTCATCGATCATCCCCTGGTGCGCGCCGTTTCGTTTGTCGGGTCCACGCCGGTGGCCAAACTGGTCTACGCCCGGGCGACCGCCAACGGCAAACGCGCACAGTGCCAAGGGGGAGCCAAGAATCCCGTTGTCATCATGCCGGGCGTCGATGTGGAAGCCGCGGCCAATGCCATGGCCGAAAGCGCCTTCGGTTGTGCCGGCCAGCGGTGCCTGGCCCTGTCGACCGCGATCACGGTGGGCAAGATGCATGATCCGTTTGCGGAAGCCATGGCCGACTTGGCCACTTCCAGGCGTGTGGGCAATGGATTGGACGACGACACCGAAATGGGGCCGGTGATCACCGACGCGAGCCGCCAGCGCATAGAGGGAATCCTGGCACAGGCCGACGACGGAAACGGACGCTTCGTGGTGGACGGCCGCGGCCGCAGCGTGGACGGACACCCGGCCGGACACTGGATCCATCCGACCATTCTCAACGCGGAACCCGGCATGCCAGTGGCCCGGGATGAGATTTTTGGCCCCGTTCTCAGCCTGATGCGGGCCGATGATTTGGATCAGGCCATCGATTGGGTCAACGATCGGGCCTTCGGCAACATGGCCTGCCTGTTCACGCGGGACGGCAAGGCGGCCCGCGAGTTCCGCCACCGCGCCGATGCCGGGAACATCGGCATCAACATCGGCGTGGCCGCGCCCATGGCATTCTTCCCGTTCAGCGGTTGGAACGAGAGCTTCTTTGGCGATCTCCATGCGCAGTCGCGGCACGGTGTGGAGTTCTACACGCAGACCAAGGTCGTGGTCGAACGCTGGTAGCCGATCTACAAGGAGGCATCATGCGGGCAGGCGTGTTTGCCGCTCCCGGACAATTCATCGTCGAGGACCGTCCGGATCCGTCGCTGGACACGGTTCCGCCGGATTGGGTCAAGCTTGAGGTCGAGGCCTGTGGAGTTTGCGGCACCGACCTTCAAATCGTGAAGGATCCTCCCGGCCATCCAGCCGATCCCGGCGTGGTGCTTGGACACGAACTGGCCGCGCATGTGGTGGAACTTGGGTCCGCGGCCACTTCCGTGCAGGAGGGGGACAGGGTTGTGTTGGCCCCCAACCTGTACTGCCGGGAACAGAACCTGGAACCGTGTCCGCAATGTCTCAGGGGACGGACCAATCACTGCGCGAACTTCCATACCATCGGGATCCACCGGGACGGTGGGTTTGCAAGGTACGTGCTGGCACCCGACAAGGCTCTGCTGCCGATTGCGCCGGACTTGCCTCTGGGCGACGCGGTGTGGATTGAGCCGCTGTCCTGCGTCCTGGGGGGCTTCAACCAGTTCGAGGTTAACGACACGGACACGGCATTGGTCATTGGTGCCGGTCCCATCGGGGTCCTCCACGCCCTGATGCTCAAGTCCCGAGGCCTGCCGGTGATTGTCGCCGACCTGGCGGACACCAGGCTGGAACAGGTCCGGGCTGCTGGTGTGGAGAGGACTGTCAACGTCACGGCGGAAAGCCTGGCGGAGGTGGTCGGCGAAGAGACCGATGGCCATGGAGTCGACCTGATCGTCGATGCCGTGGGCGGGCAGCTCGGTACTGCGGTGGACCTGGCGGCCATGATGGGCCAGATCTGCTGCTTTGGGCTGAACTCCCTCACCCCAACAGTCAACCAGAGTCGGTTGACCGAACGCGAACTCCGGATCTTTGGGACCTTCGTGGGTGTGGGCACCTTCCCGCAGGCCATTCAACTGCTGGAGGATGGCATGCTGCAGCCGTCCGGTCTCAACCTGACGATGCCCTTGGCCGACCTCGCGGAGGGCCTGGACCTGTGCCGCACCGGAGCCGCGGTCAAAGTCGTGGCAAAACCCGGTTCCTAGTCCCCTGCGTCCGAGCGGCTGGCAAACAGGCGGTCCACACAACCATGGCGTCCTACGGAATTGGGGTGATCGGCATGGGCTGGATGGGTGAGACCCACAGCCGGGCCTTCAAACAGATCCCCGAACGGTTTTGGAAGTCCGGACTCGATGTCCGTCTGGTGATTTGTGCGGATGAGGATGCGGACCGGGCCGAACAGTCCCGCCAACGGTTCGGCTTCGAGGATTGTTCGACGGATTGGCACACGGTCGCGACCCATCCGGGCGTGGACATTGTCACGATTGCGGTGCCAAATCAACTGCATCGGACCGTGGCCGAGGTTGTGGCTGCAGCCGGCAAGCACCTTCTGTGCGAAAAGCCGGTCGGTCTCAGTGTCGAGGATACGCGGGCGATCGCGGCAGCGGTTGTCCGGGCATCCGTGCAATCGTGTGTCGGATTCAACTATCGCTGGGCTCCCCTCGTGCAGTATGCCCGGCAACTGCAACAGTCGGGTGCCTTGGGCAAGCTCACGCATTTTCGAGGCCGGTTCTTTGCCATGTACGGCCACAATCCGCTCAGTCAACTGAGTTGGCGATTTGAACGCGACAAGGCGGGGTACGGCTCGTTGGGCGACCTGATGTCGCACGTGCTGGACATGTCCAACTTCCTCGCGGGTCCAGTTGTGCGCCTCTGTGCCATGCGCCACACATTTGTTCCCAGCCGGCCCTTGCCGGTTCCGGGCAAGGGAACGCACTTCACATTGGGGGCTCCGGAGGATCCGGCCGGTCCTGTGACCAACGAGGACTTCGTGGCCGTCCTGGCGGAGTACGCATCCGGTGCCCGCGGCGTGCTCGAGGCGTGCCGCGTGATGTACGGCCCCAAGTGCGAGTTTGCCTTCGACCTGCACGGAGACCGCGGCGCCCTCCGCTGGGATTTCGAACGGATGAACGAACTGGAGGTTTACCGGCCCACCGACAAGAACGCCATCGGCCGGGAACCGGACCCGCACGACGGGTACGCTCGGATACTGGCAGGACCCGAGCACCCCGACTTTGCCTGGTTCCAGCCGGGTGCCGGCATTTCTCTGGGTTACGACGATCTGAAGGCATTGGAGGCGTTCCACTTTGTGCGGAACATCCATGAAGGAAAGCCGCACGCGCCGTCGGTGCACGATGCCTTGCGCGTGGCGGAAGCCCAACATGCCGCGTCCCAATCCTGGGCCAGCGGCGGCTGGGTGGACGTTCCCCAGATTAAGGCAAATTCCTGACGGTCAAACCGGGATACAGAGGCATGGAATCACGCTTGGATCAGATCAGAATCGGCAATGCCCCGTGTAGTTGGGGGACCTTGGAGTTCGGCTCCCTGAAGGACGATCGGATTTCATGGGACACCATGCTTGACGACCTGGCGGAGGCCGGTTACACGGGCACGGAGCTTGGAGACTGGGGGTTTTTCCCAACGGATCCGCACCATCTGGCCGCCGTGCTGGCGGAGCGTTCCCTCGACATGACCGGTGCCTACGTCGGTACTCGGCTCGAAAAGGCGGCGCAACGGGCCGAAATCGTCAAACACAACCTGATGATTGCCCGGCAACTGCGCGCCGTGGCGGACTTGAACCACCAGCAACATGCGCCGTTCCTGGTGATCGCCGCCGACAACGGTTCTGATCCGATGCGGATTCGCAATGCCGGGCGCATTACGCCCGACATGGAACTGGAGGACGACCTCTGGCCGGTACTGGGCGAGACGATCGACCGGATTGCCGTCGCGGCGCGGGACGAGGCCGGCATCGCGTCGGTGGTGCACTTCCACGCTGCTGGCTGGCTCGAAACACCGCGCGAAATTGATCGGCTGCTGGAACACGTGGGCGACCACGTGAACCTCGTGTTTGACACCGGGCACTTCGCGTTGGGCGCCGGCAGTGCCAATACGGTTCTGGCAACCATGGACCGTCTGGCTTCCCGCATCGGCTATGTCCACTTCAAGGACTGGAGCTCGCGGATCGCCGCCGACGTGGCCGCGGAGGGCCTCGATTACTTCGAAGCTGTGGCCAAGGGCGTGTTCTGCGAGTTGGGTCAGGGGGATGTGGACTTCCCCGCCGTGCGCGACTGGCTGCTCCGCAATGGGTACACGGGCTATGTCACCGTCGAGCAGGACGTCGTGGCCGGACTGGGTTCGCCGTTCGAAAGTGCGCAGCGCAATCGCAGGTACCTGGCCGACATCGGCTTTGTCAACTGACCGTCGAACGGTCGCCACCTGGACTCAAGGAGTTTGCCGTGCTGGAACCCGTCTACACGCATGAGCGCAACTTTGGTTGCCGCCTGACCGAGATGACCTACCGGGACTTGAAGTCCCTGGTGATGGAGAACGAACTTCTGCGCGTCACCATCCTGGTGGACAAGGGCACCGACATCTTCGAATTCCTGCACAAGCCCACCGACACGGACTTCATGTGGCGGTCGCCCCTGGGGGTACGCGCCACGCGCAACTTTGTCCCTTCGAATCCGCGGGCCGATGGGCCTTTCCTGGACTACTACTTCGGCGGCTGGCAGGAGTGCTTCCCGGTGGGCGGGTACCCAACCACGTTCGCGGCCGGAGAGTTCGGGTTGCACGGCGAAATCCCGCTGATGCCTTGGAACATGCAAGTCCTGCTGGACACTCCCGAGTGCATTTCGGTGAAGTTCGATGTCCGCACCTATCGTTCGCCGCTGCGCATCGAGAAGGTGGTTACCCTGCACCGGTGGCAGGCCAACCTGCAGTTTCACGAAATTGTGACGAACGAGGGTGACGTGCCCTTCGAGATATTGTGGGGCCACCACCCGGCGTTTGGCGCGCCGTTTCTCGACAGCAGCTGCGTGGTCGATGTGCCGGGTGCCAAGGTGCGCGTGGTCGAGGCGGAACCCACCACGCGGCTGGAATCGGGCGAGAACTACACCTGGCCGTTTGTTAAGGGCAGGGACGGTAGCACCATCGACCTGAGTCGCATTCCTGGCCCGGAAACCAAATCCCACGACCTGGCATTCCTGTTTGATCTCGAAGCGGGATGGTACGGATTGACGAACCAGGCGCGGAAGGTGGGCTTCGGCATGTACTGGCCGACCGAAATATTCAACTCGATCTGGTTCTGGCAGGTGTACCGGGGCAGCGTGGTTCATCCCTGGTACGGCCGCACCTACAACATCGCCCTCGAACCGTGGACAGCGCCATACCATCACTTGGCCGAGGCCCAGGAGCACGCCGCGACGCGCATTATGGAACCTGGCGAAGTGCTGGACATTCGGTTTGGAGCGGTGGCCTATTCCGGACTTGAGAGGGTCACGGGCATCTCAACGTCGGGAGATGTTTCGGGTTCCTGACCGGAAGTTGATTTCACTGCCAATCGACCCGATCCAGCCGGTTGGTTTGGGACCGGAACGGCATTCCAGCCTGATACCGGGCGGCCAAAATCTGTCCTGGACCCCAGGACGAGGCTGCTTCCCGCGGGTCAATTTCCAAGCCTTGGAGGCAGCCGCCGACAGCACACCAGACTATAATCGAGCTCAGGTCAATCGTTCCGGTTGGTTTGGAATCTGGCAACAGGGAGTTCTGACAGAAATATGACCTTGCAACATTCAACTCATGGCGTATCCAGAAGAGACATGCTGCGACTGTCCGGTCTGGGCATTACGGGCGCGGTGTTGGCGGCTTGTGTGGCCCCCGACGGAGCATCATCCGGCGATGCCGAAGCTGCGTCCCAAGAACCGGTTGACATCATTGCGACCACGTCGATGCCCGTGAATACGTTTGACAACTCAATCGAGCGATCGCTGGAGTACCTGCCCGACATTGCCTTGGAAGTCAATGCCAACGGCTGGGGCGAAGGCGGCTGGGACGGCTATTCCGACACGCTTCTGACCCGCATCGCGGGCGGTGAGCAAATTGACGTGATCATGATCGCGATCGAGGGCCTGGGCCTCCTGGCGGCCAAGAACGTTCTGGTTCCGCTGGACGGTTTCGTCCAGGCGGATCCCGAGGCCGAAGAGATCCTCATGAACGATGTGCACGTCACGCTGCGCGAGATGCTGCAGGTCAACGGGCAGCAGATGGAATACCCGTTCTCGTGGAACAACATGGTCATGTACTACAACACGGCCGTGTTCGAGGAAGTGGGCCTGGAACCCCCCGCAAACGACTGGAACTGGGACGACTTCCTGGAAACCAGCCTGGCGGTGGCAAGGGTCAGCGGCGGAGCCGACGACCGGTTTGCCTATTCCTTCTGGGGTGGTGGCATGTTCGGGATGGCGGCTTGGTACTTCAATAACGATGTGTCACCGTTGAGCGAGGATTGGCTCGAATCGAACGTTCTCGATCCCAAGGTGCTCGAGACACTCCAATTCCTGGCGGATCTGATCCTGGTACACAAAGTGGCGCCCAACCCGGAAGGTTGGGATGAGTGGGCCCAGTTCCATGCCGGCAATCTGGTGATGCGCACCTGCGGCCGCTGGTGCATCGGAGGATCCCTGGAGGCCGATTTCAACACCTACGACATTCAGTACCAGCCCCACCAGGCGGGTCCCATCCGCACCGTGGCCGGTACGGATGGCTGGGGTATCTCCACCTCCAGCGAGAATCCGGACGCGGCCTGGGAAGTGGTCAAGCTTCTGTCCGGCACCGAAGCCTCGATGGACATGGTGCAGCTGGGCGGCAACATCCCCGCCCTCCGCTCGGTGGCGGAAATGCCGTTGTTCGCCGACTTCGGTCCGGCCAACACCGCGCTGTTCTACGAAACGTTGGACTATGCGGCCACGGTACCCTCCCCGCCCAACTTCAACATTGTTGAACCGATTCTGAATCGCAACTACGCGACGATTTGGAACGGCGAGAAGAGCGTCGAGGAAGCCATGCAGGCAGCCCACGACGAACTCGTCCCCGAAATGGCAAAGCTGCAGAGCTAGCTTTCCACCTCATTCCCGGCTCGGACCCGATTTTCCCGGGACGGACTCCAGATCCGTCCCGGGAAGATTGGGTTCCCCAGGGCAACCTGACTCCCAATTCCATGGCGACAGCGGACCTGTCTGCACCGAGAGGTTGGAGACGGCGCATATCCATCGCCGATTGGGGCATTGCCGCACGCGAAGCGTTGGCGGGCTACCTGTTTACGGCGCCGGCCCTGATTGGCCTGCTCGGCTTCACGGCGCTGCCGATCATCGCGTCTCTCGTATTGATCTTTCTGAACTATGACCTGTTGACCCCGCCCACGTGGGCAAGCGGGTCCAACGTCGGCCGCCTGTTCGGCGATCCCAGACTGCTGATCGTCTACCGGAACACGGTTCAACTGGTGGCCGGTGTCACGTTCCTGAACAACGTGCTGGGGCTGCTCCTGGCGGTCGGCCTCAACCGGTCGATGCCCTGGATTCTCCGCTACCTCCTCCGCACATCCATCTTCTTCCCCGTACTCACCACCACCGCTTCCCTAGCGGTCGTGTGGCGGTTCCTCCTGACGCAGGACCGCGGCGTGGTGAATTTTCTGCTCGGCCAGATCGGCGTCGATCCGGTGCCTTGGCTCAGCAGTTCCCGGTGGGCGCTGATTTCCGCCACGATCTACGACGTCTGGAAAAGTTGCGGGTTCCTGATGGTCATCTACTTGGCGGGGTTGCAGGGAATTCCAACCGTCTACTACGAAGCCGCGCGCATTGACGGGGCCGGGCGGCTTCAACAATTCCGCAATGTGACCCTGCCACTCATATCCCCTACCGCGTTCTTTGCCGTCGTCATTTCCCTGATCGGAGCGTTCCAGATCTTCGACAATGTTTGGGTTCTGACATCGGGCGGTCCCGGCGATGCTTCGCGCACGATCACAATGTACATCTACGAGAAGGCATTCCGCGGCTTTGAAATGGGTTATGCGTCCGCCGTGTCGTTCACCCTGTTCACCGTTCTGATTACCCTCACGCTGCTCCAGTTCTGGGTGGCCCGTCGCTGGGTGCACTACGAGTAGCCAACCAGGTGTTAGGTTTTCGGACGTGGCAGCGACCTTGAGCAAGAACGGAGAGTCCGCTCCGGTCCGGCGGCGGGAAGGACACTCGCCGTGGCACTACCTGCGCGAGTCGATCCTATGGGTGTTGCTGGTGGGCATTGCCCTGATCGAAATCGCGCCCCTCACCTGGATGTTTTCGACCTCGTTGCGCGATCCCAAGAATTCGTTCGACCTGCCGCCCGACTTCTGGCCCACCGCGTTTCACTGGCAGAACTATCTGACGGTTATCACCTCGCCGGACATTCAGTTCCTGCTGTTCTTCTGGAACAGCCTCAAGATTGCCCTAATCGTTACGGCAGCGCAGCTGCTCACCTGTTCCATGGCTGGCTTTGCCTTCGGCCGGCTTCAGTTCAGGGGCCGCGATTTCCTCTTCGGCCTGTTTCTGGCCTCCCTGATGGTACCGGCCACCGTAACCCTGATTCCATCGTTTATCCTGATCAAGGAGATGGAACTCATCAATACCCACTGGGCGCTGATTCTGCCCAGCATCACCAGTGCGTTCGGGGTGTTCCTGCTGCGGCAGCACTTCAAGTCGCTGCCGGAGGAACTCATCAACGCCGCGAAAATCGACGGTGCCACGTACTTCCGGACCTACTGGCAAATCCTGCTGCCGCTGACCGGCCCGGCCCTATCGGCCCTGGGCATATTCACCTTCCTGGGATCCTGGAACAACTTTGTGGGGCCGCTGCTGTTCCTGCGGGATTGGGACCTGTACACGTTTCCAATCGCCATTGCCACCCTCCGGGGATACATGGGTTCCGGCAACCAGTCGGAGGTCCTGGCGGGGATCATGATTTCCATCTTCCCGATTCTGGTGTTCTTCCTGTTTGCCCAACGCTGGATTGTCCAGGGGGCCTCCATCACCGGCATGAAGGGATGACCCCGCTGGACCACGGCATCAACGCCAACACCTATCTGGGCCGGACGGTCCGCGCGTTGTGGGAGAACCTGCCGCAACTGTTGCGGGGTGCCCTGTTGTTCAACCTTGTAAGCCTGCCTGCGTTCGCCCTCTTTGCCTTTGGGTGGTTGGTTCCGGCCTTGGCGGCAGCCGTTGTCACCGTGGGGCCGGGCTGGAGCGGCCTGCTTGCGTATGAGACGCGGTTGCTGCAGCAACGGTCGGCCGATGGCGCGCAATTTTGGCAGGCGTTTCGTCGCCACTGGGGTCGGAGTTGTCTCCTCGGGTTGTTGCCGGCGATTCCTGCCGCCCTGCTGCTTGCCTTGCTGCCCGCGCTGGAAGTGCACGTTGCTGTTCCTGCAAGCGTCTGGCTGTCGGTGGCCGTCAACTTGTTTGCCTTGGCGGTGGCTGCAACCCTGATCCTCTATGCGTATCCCAACCTGGTCCAGCGCGACCTGGGAACGGTTGCCTGCATCCGTGACGCGCTGATTTTGTCGAGCCGGAACCCGGCCAACAGCATGGGTCTGTTGGCCATGGGGGTGTTGTTCGGCATGGGCATTGCCTACGCCAGTGTGGGGCTGGTCCTGCTCCTGCCCACCGTGTACGGCCTGTTCATTGCGGGCAACGGCTTGGCAGTAGTGGAGGCTGAATTCGAGCGTACCTGAAGTTTCCCGTCGCGTGTGCGGTGCCGGCTGATGGACCGGCACCGAATCTGCCACGTGGTCGCAGACCAACAACCAAGGACACAATCAACATGGATCCGTTCCTGTACCGAGGTGAGCACACCAACCAGATTAGCTTTCCGCTGGGAGGCATTGGCACCGGATGCATCGGGTTGGCGGGCAATGGGCGCCTGATTGACTGGGAAATTTTCAACCGCCCAAACAAGGGGAGTGTCAACGGCTTCTCCCATTTCGCCATTAGGGCGGAGAACTGCGACGAGGTGGTGGACGCACGAATTCTGCACGGCAACCTGGCGGCTCCCTATCAGGGAGAACTGCACGGGGGCAAGTTCGGCACGTTCGGGTGGGGTCCCCGCCGCGAGTACCTGACGGGACTTCCTCACTTTGCGGCGGTGGACTTTACCGGAAAGTTTCCGATTGCCGAACTGGACTTTGTCGACGACTCCTTTCCCGGCAAGGTACGGATGACCGCGTTCAACCCGTTCATTCCAACCGATGCCGACGATTCCGGGTTGCCGGCGGCATTCTTCGAGTTCAACGTTCAGAACCCGACCGATGGGGAACTCACCTATTCGTTGGTTGGGGTCCTATCCAACCCTTTGGCCAAACCTACGCGAAATCGGGTCGAATCGACCCCGTGGGGGACTGTGCTCAAGCTGTCGGGCGATGGTGTCCAATCCGAAGATCCGGCCTTTGGCGACATGGCTCTGGCCACGGATGCCGGCAACAATGACGACATGGAGGTGAGTTGGCAGGAGTACTGGTTTCGGGGTACCTGGTTCGACAATCTGGAAATCTACTGGAAGGACCTCGAGACTCCGGGGCCCTTCGCAAATCGGACGTATGCGGATTCGTCTGCCAGGGGGCACGGGGCGCGCCTGGATGATCAGGACAGTGGACTGTTGGCTGTCCGCTTCAAGGTTGAGCCCGGATCAAGTCGTCGGGTCCGTTTCGTAATCAGCTGGAACTTCCCCAACTGTGAGGACTATTGGCATTCGGAAGAAATCCGAGGTACTTGGAAGAATCACTACGCCATGCGGTGGCACAGTTCCGTGGATACGGCGCGATACGCACTGGAGGACTGGTCGCGGCTTTACACGGAAACAGACACGTTCAGGAGTGCCTTGTTTGGTTCGACGCTACCGCCCGTTGCCCTGGACGCCGTTTCGGCCAACCTGGCCATTCTGAAGTCTCCCACCGCCCTGCGTCTCGAGGACGGCACGTTCTACGGCTGGGAGGGACTGCATCCGGACGAGGGGTGCTGCGAAGGCAGCTGCACGCACGTGTGGAACTACCAGCAGGCGCTTGCATTCCTGTTTCCCGAGCTGGAACGGTCTATGCGAACCGCAGACTACAAGTACAACCTGCAACCGGACGGCGGCATGCCTTTCAGGATCCAACTTCCACTTGGGACCCCCGCCTGGAATTTCCGCCCCTGCAGCGACGGCCAGCTCGGCGGTGTCATGAAAACCTACCGCGACTGGAAGATCTGCGGTGACGACGACTGGCTGCGGGAATTGTGGCCGGCGGTACGGCGGTCGCTCGAATACGTCTGGAGCGAAAACAACCCGGACCGGTGGGATCCGGATCGGTCCGGAGTGCTGACCGGTCGTCAGCACCACACGCTGGACATGGAGCTGTTCGGGCCGAATGCTTGGCTGACAGGATTCTATCTGGGCGCCCTTAAGGCAGCATCCGAGATGGCACGCCATCTTGGCGAGGATGGATTTGCGGAAGACTGTCTGGGCATGTTCGAGAAAGGCAAGACTTGGGTTGACGAGCACCTGTTCAACGGCGAGTTCTACATCCAGCAGGTTGATCTGGGAGACAGGGCGTTGCTAGAGAGTTTCGGCGGCGAAGATGACACGCTGCGCGGCGGATCCGCGCTGGAAGCGTACTGGAACAGCGAACACGAGGAAATCAAGTACCAGATTGGGGAAGGGAGCAGCATCGACCAGGTGCTGGGCCAGTGGCACGCCTCGCTGTACGGCCTTGGCGACCTGTTCGATCCGGTGCAGGTGAAGTCGGCGTGCGCGGCGATTTATCGGCACAACTTCATTCCGGACATGAGCCAGGTGTACAACCCGTGCCGCATCTACTGCCTCAACGACGAAGGTGGTTTGGTCATCTGTGCCTGGCCGGAAGACACCTACAAGCCATTGATACCCGCTCCTTATTCACAGGAGACCATGAACGGGTTCGAATATGCCGCGGCAACCCACATGATCATGGTAGGCCTGGTCGATGAAGGCCTGGAATGTGTGCAAGCCATTCGGGACCGGTACGACGGTGCCAAACGCAATCCGTGGAACGAGTTCGAATGCGGCAACAACTACGCACGCAGTATGGCGTCCTACGCCTTGCTCAACGCCTACTCGGGGTTCAGGTTCGACATGTCCAAGGGTTTGGTCGGGTTCAATCCGGTGGTTGAAGACCAGGAGCCGTTTCGGAGCTTCTGGTCATTGGACCGGGGATGGGGCACGGTCGAACTGGATGCCAATGGCTGCCGGTTGCGTGTGCTCCACGGCGACCTTCCCCTGCGCTATCTGCAGATACCCGTTCTCGACGGACTGAATGATCCCGTGGTGGCTGTTGACGGACAACCGGTTCCGTTTGAGTGCAAGGGCGACCAGCTCACCTTGAAGACCGAAGTCACCATAGGAACGGCACAGTCCCTTGTAGTGCGGGAGGCGTGACGTCTTGGCCGCGCCATCACACTCGCTGTACAAATTCTCAATGTCCGGGTTCCCCAAGGACCAACCCACCAGATGATCAAGGGAGGCACACGAAGGACCACCCAAATTGCGATTTCAAGAGAGCTATCCCCTTGCCTACTAGACATCCAGTCAGCGAGTTGATGGGCAGTAGGCAAGGCAGCTTTGAAGGTTATCCAATCGGCATCCTGTCCATACTCGACATAAACCGCCAGGTGTGACCGCGATCATGCCTGGCGGCTATGGTTCCTTGATCACCTGAACGCAGTGCCGGATCGACTTGGTGCTACCGGTTCTGCGCAGTTGTGAGATTCTTCGGACGGCTGCTGGTCGGGAGTGGTGTGGTTGGTTGTGGTCGGCGACTGACACTGGGGCGCCGCCCTGAATTATTGGCAGCCGAACTCTGTCTCTGTCCGCAGTGGCCGAGGTTGGACATTCAACACGGTGTCCAGGCAATGACTTGCAGACTACGTCGAACCGAGTTTGAAGGATGCCAACTCTCTAACCGGGCTGAACTCGACCAGTCCGATTTTCTGAAACCATCCCCGTATCGGCCGGAAATACTCCCAGCAGTGTTGGTCCACCTGTCCAATCTCGACGCCTGTCAGGGCAGTTGCAACGGTGCTGTGAGGTACCCAGGGCAATCGCATTCCAATTGGACAGGACCTTGAGCAGGTAGCCGTCATTCCAGCCGGTTGCGCTGGGCGGCGATGCCGCCCGAGGCGGTGGTCTCGCGGCGCGGTAGATTGAGGGGCCATCCGTCGCAGGATCGAGAGGTTGTGGGCGGCGTGGCCGGTGCGGATGCGGCTTGTGTCCGCCCGGAAGGTTCATGTCCAGGATCCAGTGGAGGGCATTCTCAATGCCCCAGTGGCTGCGCACGGCCTGCAGCAGGGCCCGCGCATCCGCCGGCCGACTGGAGATGTAGTAGTGGGTCTCCGAGATGACCTGATTCCCCTGCCGCCATTGGGCCTTGAGCATGACTAGGCGGCGCAGGTCGGGCCAGGCCCCGTCGGGGGCCACGTACCGGATGTACTCCGGTGTCCCGATGACCCGGCAATGGCACGTCTCGATGCGGCCATGGTTCTTGTTCACGGTCTGGTGGAAGTCGTGGTCGCAGCCCTCGAACCCCTCGGCTTGTTCGACGGCGAAGGTTTCGACCACGGCCTCGTGCAGCTGTGGTTGGTTGCCCTGGTG
>CAZMKQ010000048.1:0-28997 GCA_964566955.1 uncultured Caldilineaceae bacterium
CTGGCGGACTTCAAAAAAAAGCCCTGGCTGGCACCCTTGACCTCTTTTTCCTGGATGAAACCGGCTTCAGCCCCTCCCTGCCCCCCACCTACACCTGGGCCCGGCGCGGCGTGCGACCGGTCGTCCCCTACGAGAACCCCCAAGGCCGGCGCGTGAACACGATGGCGGTGCTGGCGGCTCCCGGCACACAGGTGGAGACGGCCCTGACCTGGTGGACGGCCCCCTTCACCTGGCGCGCCGAACACTTCGTGGACGTGCTGCGCCAGGCCCTGCCCGGCGATGGCCAACGGCCGCGCGTGGTGGTCCTGGACCATGCCTCCATCCACAAGAGCAAAAAGGTCAAGGCGGCCCAGCCGGAGTTGCGGGCCCTGGGCATCCATCTCTGGTACCTGCCGGCCTACAGCCCCGAACTGAACGATATCGAGCGGGTCTTCGGCCGGGTCAAGCACCAGGCCATGCCCCACCGCACCTTCACCTCCACCCGCCAGATGCGGGTCGCCGCGGATGCCGCCTTCGCGCAGGTCAACGCACAACTTCAACCTCCAAATTTATTCGGGCCAGACGCTTAGTTCGACGAGGTGCTGGACAGGCTGGAAGCACGGCACGGATACGCAGATCCCGTGCGTTTCTCTGTGCGGGACTTTTCGCTCTTCAATTCATCCTCCCGTCACGCCTCTGAACCCTACTCGCTATACTCCCGCGGTCAACCAACATGAGGCATACATGACCCCGAAGCCAATGACGCAGGTTGAAACACTGAAGTCGGTGGTGCTTGATAATGCCAAGACCGGCTACAAGTTTGAAATCCGGATCGGAGCCTCCCCGGGCAGCCCCGACTTGGTGGTCTGGTGCTATCCGTTCGAGCACGTGGACGTGCAGGAAGACTGGGACGCTGATCCCCATCTGGGCGAGCCTGTGCCAGGCCGCCCCTCCCACAATGGCTATGACGAGATGCCCCCCGCACCTGAAAAGCTACCGGCTGGAGGGCCATGGGCGACGGCAAGACGAGCCGTTCCGGGTGGGTCGAGGAGGGGCCATCCACCCTGTCGGTTCATGGATTGTTTCGCAGGACTTGGCTCGAGAGCCTGATGCTGGGGGCGTACCCGCCCATGCGGGATGCCCTTACGAACAAACTCGCCCACGATGCAGATGAATGGCGAAACCACGTTCGGGACCGAGACCGCCTGCTGGAGGACGGGGAAGAGATGCTGGTAGTAGCCTGACCTAGCCTTGCAGGATGCCTTGCCTGCACGGTTGGGCACCTCTCCAGACCACTGGGACAGCCCATACCTTGCCGTCTGCAATCGCGTGCAGGAACAGCGTCAATACCCGGACAGCATGCCCACTCTGGTCATGCATCATGCGGAACGGGCGTGTAGCGATTGTGCGTTCGGCCATGTCTGCAGCCTGAGAACCTACTCCGCCAACACCCTGTACAGGCCCCGGTTCTCCACTGCCAAGGCTGGGGGAGGCGACAGGAGACATTGGGGCTCCGAAACCGCGGGCAACACCTTCGGTATGCCAAAACCGCTGCCACTGTGGAACTTGGGAACGGGGGATGGAACTGTTCCGTACAGCCTTGGCCCACAAACACCCACTCCAGCTCTGTAGCCTGGGGATTGGACGATGTTTCCCGGCCAACCAATTCCAGCCGGGATAGAATCAGGCATTGACGCACGCAGGGAGGCGGCGATGGATGCGGCTGGAATTGCGGAACAGACCCGGCCGCCGGCAACGGCAGAAGCCAACGGACGCGCACCGGAGCCGCACCCCTTTGCCGAACCCGCCATGACACGCGCGGCACGCGAGGAACGCGCCGCTCGGCGCCGGACGGTGCCTGAAGCGTGGCGGTGCGAACTTGAGGCCCTGTACCACTACACCCCCGAATACTCCTACGATCCCGGCCATGAATATGAACCGGACTGGACCACCGACCCCGACTACGGCATTGACGGCATCCACCACTGCCGTTTCGACGCGGATGGCATGGAAATCATGTCCGATACCCGAGCACGGGAAATCCAGCGTACCGCGCACAACACGACCTTTGACAAGTTGGGCGACTGCGTGGAGGTCGAGACGAGTGTCCACTATCTGGCGTCCGACAATGTCGTGCGCTGGGTCCTTCCCGACCTGATGGTGCTGCCACAGGTCGGATTGCTGGGCATGGCAACCAGCCCGGACCGCGCCCTCCGGCTCGACCGGGGAGCGCCCCCGCCGGCACTAATACTGGAGATCCTGCCGTATGGCGGCATGCAGCGGGACCTGGAGGACAAGCGGCAGCTGTACGCGGATCTGGGAGTCCGAGAGTACTTGGTGTACGACCTCGGGGGCAAGCGTCGGCGAGGAGCGCCTCGTGAACTGTTGCTGTACCGGCTTGAAGGCGGGATTTACCGCAAGGTTGATCCTGAGCCCAAGAAGACCGCCTCGGATCCGGACGTGCATTGGAGTGATGTGTTCGGCACGTACATTCGCATGATGCCGGATCCGCAGGAGAAGTTCAGCGAACTGCCCGAGGAACAAAGACCGCCTCCACGCTTCCAGTGGTGGGACGCCACGGAAGCCCGTTGGCGCGATCGAGAGACCGACGCGCAACTGCGGCAGGAACAGGAAAAGCACGAAATCCGATTGCAAGGCCTGCTGGAAGGCGAAACCAGGATGGCTGTCAACGCGTTGCACACGCTGCTCGCCAAGGACCTGACACCGTCGGACCGGGACCAAGTTGCCTCGAACTGGCGGCAACACGGGCCGCCAGCCGATGCGGTGGACCGCCTCCTGGCTGTGCAGCAAACACCTTCCGAATGGCGCACCTTGCTACTACTGGACAAACCCGACAACGCCCCTCCGACGAATCCGCGCGAATCAAGTCCTCCGCAAAGTCGTCGGTAGGCCACTGCGGACATGCCCGTACGCCAACCGATGCAGCGGTCTACAGACACCAACGAACCGGCCTCCAGACTTCCAAGAGTCCCACCTTCCGTCGCAGAATTGAAAGCATTTGGGAACGGGGAATGGAACTGTTCCGTACAGCCTTGGCCTACAAACACCCACTCCAGCCCTGTAGCCTGGGGCTCGGACGATGTTTTCCGGCCAACCAATTCCAGCCGGGGTAGAATCAGGCATTGACACACGCAGGGAGGCGGCGATGGATGCGGCTGGAATTGCGGAACGAACACGGCCGCCGGCAACGGCGGAAGCCAACGGACGCGCGCCGGAGCCGCACCCCCTTGCCGACCCCACCATGACGCGCGCGGCCCGCGAGGCACGCGCCGCCTGGCGCCGGGCGGCGCCTGAAGCGTGGCGGTGCGAACTTGAAGCCCTGTACTACTACACCCCCGAATACCCCTACGATCCCGGCCATGAATATGAACCGGACTGGACCACCGACCCCGACTACGGCATCGACGGCCTCCACCGCTGCCGTTTCGACGCGGACGGTATAAGGATTATGGCCGATATCCGAGCACGGGAAATCCAGCGCACCGCGCGCAACACGACCTTCGATAAGTTGGGCGACTGCGTGGAGGTCGAGACGAGTGTCCACTACCTGGCACCGGACAATGTCGTGCGCTGGGTCCTTCCCGACCTGATGGTGCTGCCGCAGGTCGGGTTGCTGGGCATGGCGACCAGCCCGGACCGCGCCCTCCGGCTCGACCAGGGAGCGCCTCCGCCGGCACTCATACTGGAGATTCTGTCGTATGGCGGCCTGCAGCGGGACCTGGAAGACAAGCGGCAGTTGTACGCGGACCTGGGAGTCCGCGAGTATCTGGTGTACGACCTCGGGGGCAAGCGTCGGCGGAGATCGCCTCGGGAACTGCTGCTGTACCGGCTTGAAGGCGGGCTCTACCACAAGGTTGATCCTGCGCCCAAGGAGACCGCCTTGGATCCGGACGTGCATTGGAGCGACGTGTTTAGCGCGTACATCCGCATGATGCCGGATCCGCAGGAGAAGTTCAGCGAACTGCCCGAGGAACAAAGACCGCCTCCACGCTTCCAGTGGTGGGACGAGGAACAGGAACGCTGGCGCGACCGTCAGACCGATGCCGAACACGAACAGGATCGGGTCGTGCAGGAACGGGATCGGGTCGCGCAGGAACGGGACCAAGCCGTGCAGGAACGGGACCAAGCCGCGCAGGAACGGGACCAAGCCGCGCAGGAACGGAACCGGCTTGTCGATCTACTCCACCAACTCCTACCTGCGCAACTGGACGCGGACCTCCGGGCACGGATCATCGCGCGCTGGCAGGAGGATGGTCCGCCGACGGATGCGGTCGCGCGCATCTTGGCGGTGCGGGAGGCACCCGACGCGTGGCGTACCTTGTTGCTGCCAGACGAATTCGATGACGACCACGGCCCCGACCACTTGACACCCCCGCGCAAACCCTCCTCTCCATAGGACGGCTGGCAACCTGCCGCGAGACCACGGTCCTGTGGCTCCGATTCGACAAAATCCCGGCCACAGGGCAAGGTCCACCACCCATTTGCAGAGAGGCGATCGTGCCGGTGTACCGCCCGGTGCGACCGCTGTTGTGCTCGACGGCCTCTCGGCGATCCTGCGCCTTAGGTGTGAAGGTGCCCCGCTCGACATCGGCGAAGGCCGCGGCCATCTCCGCGTGCAAGTGGAGATGGCTGCACTTGGGACCGGCACATGGTTGGCCTCCGCGACCCACAGGTCCTGCACGATGGCGGTCTGGCAGCCGGCGGTATCGAGCGTGACCACGGTCCCCTTCAGAACCATGCAGTCGAGCAGGCGGAGGATGGCCGTGATCTTGTTGCTATTGGTTCCTGGGCCAGGGGCAATCCCTCCATACCGGGAAGGCACTCACCGGATGCAGGGGCCGTCCAGGGCCAGGATCAGTTGCGCAGGCCGAGCAGGCAGGTCCCGTCCAGCAGCAGGGCTGTCTTCATGGTCGTTTCGGAGTCCAGCCGGTAGACCAGCCGCAAGTAGGTATCCCGCGACGGAGTCCCTGCCCTTGACAAGGGTATTTCCTTTGTGAATTAAGTGGTGTGTTCCGGTCTGGCAGGGGCGAACGGGGCCTTGGGAGGGTCCGGAACCTCTCGGCCAACTATTGACTACGTCACAAACCATCGCACCATTGCAATCGTGGGTACTGCCAGAAACCTGGTCGCACAATACAACCGCTGGCTGACCCACCCGAAAGAGTGAAATGGGTTGACGAGCCTGTACGGACTACCCCAAACAGCCGGAGCCGCGCAATCCCAACGCCGCGGATTAACTTAAGCAGAACACTCGGGCCAAGCTCTATAACGCACGGTTCGCATAGTGGTCCCGTGCCCATGAACAACACCGCGGTCGTGGATGCTTTTGAATGGTCCCCTGACTCCGAGAACAATGCGCTCGCGGCACTTCTTGCTCTCAATCTCGAACATTCCGGGTAGAGACGCGGTGAGGAAATTGGGAGGCATGCTGGAAATGAAGATGCGTACATCGGTCGTGACCCGATCACCGAAGCGGCGTTCGGACTCGATACAGACCAGACTGACCAGGTCACAACACTCGCGGTCGGGGTCGCCGGTCGTCCAGCAGCAGCGGGGTTCGATGCGGCCATGGTCCATCCCAACCGTATCGACGTAGTCGTTGGGACAGCCGGCGAAGTTCCAGGGCGAACATGTCCTCCAAGCGGTTGTGGAGACCTTGGTTGCCACAGGAGGCGTGGCCATCTGAACCTTCCATAGCTTGATCTCGAACACAGATACTGTATTCGAGATCAAACCTCACCAGTCGTGGGACCCGCGCCCGCTCTTGCCGGCGATGGGTACGACCTAGTCCTCGGTCAGTTCAAAGGCATCCTGCACCCAGTCCCGAAAGCCCTCTTCGAACCCGGTCGCGTCCAGCCGCGCGCAGACCCACCCCGGCGTATCGTGCAAGGAGATCCCGTGCGGCAGCCCGGGAAGGTGCGCAACCACTCCTCGTGGAGCCGACCGAAGAGGGCGATGATCACGAAACTGTCGGTGCCGTAGATGACGGACACCGGAATGTCCGTCAGGGGGTACCGTTTCGTCCATCCACCCGCGGATCCCCGGGATATCCAGGATCTCGACCAGGAACGAGGGCATCGGGCCGTCCATGAGGTGGGGTCCCCGCAGGCTGAATCCGGAACCGCCCATTGTAGCCACGTGGCACCCCACCCCGTTGGCACACCCAATTTAGATGCAATCGCCCTGGCTCCGGAGGCGAGAATGGCCTCCACCAGATCCCTGACATGGCCTTCCCAGAAGGACGAGTCGTAGCCACATCATGTTCCTGCTGTAATGCATTGTGCGCAACCTAATGCACCAGGAGAAACCGAGCGCAAACAAGGAGACTGGGCTGGAACGAACAGGACCCTGGCGGGTCCCGTCGAACGGTCCTGTAATTGCCCCGAGTGCACGCCGTTGTTGGAGGCGACCCGTCACCCCTGCCTGATACAATGCTTGGGAAGCCGTGTTGGCAACCGGTATTGGGCAAGAGCATGACCGATCACAATGCGTCCCGCCCGTCAAAATCGCAGACACGGGAAACGGCGCGTATTCATTATCCGGCATTGGATATTGGAGCTCCCACCCACATCACCTACACACATGGTGGGTTGATGATGGTCAACTGGCATGAATGTACCTATGTGGAAGCGGCACGGAGGCTGAACCAACTGGGGTCAAGGACGGTGCGGGGACGGCTGTGGACGGCCTCGAACCTGCGATCCTTTACCCGTCGTCACGGCATTACCCGCGAATTGCACATGCCCCCCATGCAGAAGGTGGTGGATGTGCCGGGCATACCCAAGGAATACGCCATACCGTCCCTGGTACCGGTACTGGAGGTAACCGACGGCATGCGGTCGCCTCACGTCATCACCCGCATCATTGAGAAAGGCGACGAAGAGGCTCTGGCGCGCTTGCGCGATGCCGTCCGCACCGATCCCGTGGTGCGCTCCGAAGTGTTGGCCCTGGCACCCGGCCTGCTGGATCATCCCTGGGCAGGCCCGGAATATCACGAGTTCCTGGATCTTGCCCGCACCTCTGGCCATTCCGACTGATCCGCAGCACTGGCTGCGCGTCCTGCAGGCTACAGAACGACTGCAGCGCACCTTGGACGGCGTCTATGTGGTCGGTGGGACAGCGGCGGCCTTATGGGCGGGACACGCACATCATCATGATGCCGATCACTACATGCCGGATCTGGAACACAGGTTCGACGAGGTGCTGGATAGGCTGGAGGCACTGCCCGGATGGATCACGGCACGGATACGTAGGCCCCATCTGATTCTGGGACATCTGGATGGTGTCATGGTGGGGGTGGCGCAATACCCCACCGTCGCTTCCGGTTCCATGCAGGTGGAAACCACCCAAGTCACCACTCCGCAGGCTTTGACGATTCGTCTCCCCATCCTTCGCGACACCCTGCTCCTCAAGAGCCGTCTGCTGATGACACGCAACATGGCCCGGGACTACGTTGACTATGTTTTTCTGGCCATGAGTTTGGAAGATGCCAGTTTGGAACAGGCCTTGGCTCCTGCAAGGCAATTTTAGCTTCCGCTCTCGGGTCCATGGTCGCACGATGGTTCCGAACGACCCATCGCCTTTCTGGAGGAATTGGGGCTTCGTCTTGTTCTCCCCACACCCAAGGACACACGCCAGATCCGATTGCACTGGCATCGGTTCCAGTCTCTCGATACAGGAGGATTGTTCCCGTCTTGGGATGAGATCGCATCCTATTGCAAAACTGAGGGCACCCGTGTGTTGGAGGTTTATCGTGCATGGAATACCCGTGAACCATGCGAGTCCGGTTACAGGCATGAAGGCAGTGACAACGGCGAATGCTCCGGTGACGATACTGACGGGAAAAACACCTGTCCTTAATGGGTAAGGCATAGTTTGCGGGTGAAGTCCTCCACGGCTTCTTTTGAGGACACCTCCGGTACCCAGCCATCATCCTTGCCAAGCCTTACAGCGTTCACTGTCGGTCAAGGCGGAGACTTCGTTGAAGAGCTGATGTGGCCTGGCAAAACCTGTTGGCGGTGGGAGAGCACGGCTCCTTCAATCCTTAAGACAGCCCCTCACACGACCTACGCCAGGCGGATCGGGTAACGTTCCTCGGCCAACCACTTGCGACCGGGTAGAATGGAACCGTGCAAAGCGGCCTGCAACGGGAGGCGGCCATGGATGCGGCTGGAATCGCAGAACGGACACAGCCGCCGGCAACGGCGGAAGCCAACGGACGCGCTCCGGAGCCCCGCTACTTCATCGATCCCACCATGACCCGCGCGGCCCGGGTGGCGCGCGCCGTCCGCCGTCGGGCGGACCCCGAGGCTTGGCAACACGAACTCCAGGATCTGTACCACTACACCGCCGAGTACCCCTACGACCCCGACCACGAATATGCCTGGGACTGGACCACCGACCCCAACTACGGCACCGACAGCGTACGCCTCTTCCGCTTCGACGCAGACGGGGTGATGGACGTGCCCGACAAGCGAGCCCGCGTCATCCAGCTCACCGCCTTCGACACCACCGACGACAAGCTGGGCAGTTGTGTGGAATGCGAAACGGCCGTCCACTACCGGGCGGCGGATGGTGTGGTGCGCCGGGTCCATCCGGACCTGATGGTGCTGCCGCAGGCGGGGATGCTGGGCATGGCCACCGGACGGGCCCGCGCCCTCCGGCTGGACCGGGGGGATCCCCCACCGGCCCTGGCCCTGGAAATCCTGTCCTTCGGCGGCATGCAGCGGGACTTGGAAGACAAGCTGCGGTTGTATGCGGATCTGGGCATCCGCGAGTACCTGGTGTACGACCTCGGCGGCAAGCACCGAAGACGGTCGCCTCGGGAACTGTTGATGTTCCAGCTGGAGGACGGAGTCTACCGGCAGATCGATCCCGAGCCCAAGGAGAGCGATGCGGATCCGGACGAACACTGGAGCGACGTGTTCGGCACCTACATCCGCATGATGCCGGATCCGCGGGAGGCATTCAGCGAAAAACCCGAAGAGTATCGGCCGACACCACGCTTTCAGTGGTGGGACCCGGAACGGAACCGCTGGCGCGACCACGAAACGGATGCCGAAGTCGAGCAGGACCGGATCGTGCGGGAACGGGACCGAGTCATACGGGACAACGATCGAATCACCCAGGAACGAGACCAGGCCGTACAGGAACGGACAAACATGGCCGTCGCCATGATGCGCAGCCTTCTGTCCCGCACGCTGGCCCCAACAGACCTGAATCGAATCGAGGCAGTCTGGCACCGATACGGCCCGCCAATGGATGCGGTTGACTGCATTCTGAAGGTGCAGGAAACACCTGCTGCATGGCACTCCTTGTTGCTGCCTGGCGAACCAGACGACGATCCGGGGACCGACCGCACACCGCTTCCACGCGAGCCGCGCCCCCCGAGAGGCGGTTGGTAACACACTTTGGGGTTACGGTTCTGCAACATCTGTTTGGCAAGGCCCGGGACGAGCACTTGAAACAGGAGTACGAGGAGTTTCGGGGTCACAACACAGCTGTTCGGTACAGGCACGACCTGGCCTTGGTCGGGGTGCCGTTGGCCGAGACGGAGTTGTTGCAGCGGGGCTTCGTACAGAGGTTGTATCGGTACCGGATCCGTTCCTTGCCTTCGTCCCTCCGCCCACCACATCCACCGCGCAGGCAACAATCAAGGTGCTAACCTGCCCCAAGGCATCCGGACCCTCGCATATTCGCACGCCCTCTTGACTACGATCCAGTCACTGATGTTGTCCACCCTTCGCAACCCACTGGCCCCAATCCTCCTGGATGCCTACCGGGCGGCCTACTCGAGTTCGGGGCGACCAAAACCTGGCGAGGAGGAAACCTTCCGGACCAAGCTTCTGTGGGACTACCTGGCCCCCGTGGACCAGCGCCCCGACCTGCTCCGCTTGTGTCGCGGCCTTGGTTCTTTGCTGCTGCCTCAGGCTCCCGTTCAGGCGGGAGGCGTCCAACTACCCCAACCTTTCATGCTGGCGGGGGGGTGGATCAAGGGCGGGGGCTATGCCAGTGAGAACGAGGCTCTGGACCATGTAGACCGCCCCGCCTCGTTCCTGCCGGGCTGGCGCACGCTGCCCTTGTTGGCTGGGCCGGTGGAGTTCGGATCGTTCAACCGCTGGCCCCGACTCGCCCCCGGCGCCTCCGGCAACCCCGGTGTCCGCGCCGCGACAGCCTATTTGTCCTTGCATCGATCGGACCTTCCTTCCACCTACGGACTCAACATCTCGCCCCCTCCGGTACCGGGTGATGGCGAAGAAATGAGACAGGAGATCACCGAGTCCCTGGAGATCATCTTCGCCGCAGACCTCAACCCATCCTGGATCACCCTGAACCTCGCACACCTCATGATGGACCCGGAGTTGGATGCCACCGTCGATGACCTCGTGGCAGCGGCCAGTCGAACCATGCCTGCCGACACCCCGCTTTGGTTCAAGGTGAGTCCCGGGCTGCCGGCAACCCGTTATTGGGAACTCCTGAAACTGTGCGACGAATGCAACGTCAGGGCCATCATCGCGACCGATGTCCTTTTCCAATACCACCCGGATGGCTCACCGAATTTCTTGAGCGGCAAGGCCCTTGCTCCCTTGGCACGCAAGGCCCAGGTCGCCCTGGCCACCTTGAAACACATCCACGGCCATAAGGTGGATATCGTGGCCTGCGGGGGGATCATGGCCGGTCGGGACCTGCCGGCATTGGCACGGTTGGGCATCCAGGCCTGGCAATACCATTCAGCCCTGCTTCACCGAGGCCCATTGGCAGCCCCCCAGATTTGGTGGGAGGCCAAAAAACGACGCTAAACCACAGACGCCCAGGGGCCCTGACGGGGCTCCTGTACAGCCACATCCACCACAACAGGCACCGCCCTCGGACATGCCGCCATGGAAGGACCAAAACCGGCTCAAAAAACTGTCCCAGGGTCAACACCTACATGTGAATGCCCTGTGGCCCAAGACTTCCAAAATGATGTATCTTCAACGCATGGTCCCGTTCTTGCGCGCCCCTGACTGAATTTGCCGGCATCCGCTATTTCCCATAACCCATGCGTAGCCCTTCCACAAAGTAGGGCTGGAAAATCAGGTACAGGATCAGAAGGGGCAGCACGGTCAGCACGGACCCGGCCATAACCAGACCGTAGTTGATGTTGAATTCGCTCTGAACCGTGGCCAGTCCCACGACCAGCGTGCGCATTTCGTTCGCGCGCAGGACAATCAGGGGCCAGAGGAAGGCATTCCAGGCATTCATCACGGTGAAGATGCCCAAGGCCGCCATGCCGGGTTTGGACAGGGGTATGATGATGGACCAAAAAATCCTGAGCTCGCTGGCTCCGTCAATGTTGGCCACTTCAATCAGGGCTGTGGGCAAACTGGTGATGTACTGCCGCATCAGGAATATGCCGAAGGGCGTTGCCAAGGCAGGGATGATGAGGGCCCAGTAGGTGTTGAACAGGCGGAACGCACGGACGATCTGGAAGGAAGGCAGCAGGACCACCGCCACCGGTACCATCATGGTGGCGAGGAGCAGGGCGAACACCAGGTCGCGGCCGTAAAACTCCTTCTTGGCGAAGATGTACCCGGACAAGGTGTTTAGGAGCAGGCTGCCCGCCGTAATCAGGGCGGTGGTGAACATGGTGTTGAAGAACCAGCGGGGAAACAGACCCTTTTGAAACCGGAAGATAATCTCGACGTAGTTGTCCAGGGACGGATTGTCCGGAATCAGGGTGGGCGGGTACGTCATCATGGTGAATGACTTCGTGAAGGACGTGGATGCCATGAACAGGAATGGCACCACCGTCACCACCGACATGGTGATCATCACGGCATAAAACCCGATCTGCCACAAACGGGTGGCGCGCCGGGTGCGCATGCTGCCGAAGCTTGTGGTCATGGCCGGCTCCGGTCCTCCTCTGGAAGGTCATGCAGTGGAGGCCTGCTCCACGGAGCGGAACCGGACCGCGATGCGGGTGGACCGGATGCCGGCATGGTGCTGGCGAACCGGGCTTCACCTGCCTGGCGAACGGGCTTACGGACGACCATGCGTCAATATTCGATGTCGGTGCGGAAAAAACGAAGCTGCATCAGGGACAGGGTCAGGATTACGATCAGGAGCACCACTCCCATGGTGCTGGCGAAGCCGATGTTGTCCGCCTCGAAAGCCTGCTGGTACACATACCAGCTAACCGTGGAGGTGGACCAGGCGGGTCCGCCCTTGGTCAGGACATAGACGGCGTCGAACAGCTGGAAGTTGAAAATGGTGGCCATGATGAAGCAGAACCCCAGGGCCGGCCGCAACAGGGGCAAGGTTATGCTGCGGATGATGCGCCAGAATTGGGCACCGTCGATGCGCGCCGCCTCGTACATCTCGCGCGGTATGGCCTGCAGCGCGGCAAACAGGATGATGACGTAGAACCCAAACCCACGCCAGATTTCCATCATCACGATGGCGGGGATGGCATAGGTGGGATTTCCGAGCCAGTCAATGCCCGGCACACCGAACCAGCCCAGAATGTGGTTCAGGGGACCGAAATCCCGATTGACGATGTAGGCCCAGATGTTGGCCGCGATCACCACCGGGGTAATGAGCGGAAAATAAAATGTGCCGCGGAAGAAGCCCTGGCCCTTGGGCACCTGAAAGATGATGATGGCGACTACGATGGAAAGCACAATGACGGTGGGCACCGTCATCACGGCATAGAGGGCCGTGTTCTGCAGCGTGCGCAGAAAGATGGGGTGGCTGGCAGCCCGCACGTAGTTGGCAAAGCCCACAAAGGTCTTTGGGCCCAGCATGCTGCCCTTGGTCAACGAGTAGTAGATGCTCCAGAACAGGGGAACGGTGGAGAAGCCAAAAATGATCAACAGGCTGGGCGACAGCAACAGATACCAGAAAAGGGACCGGCGCACCTTGCGCCAGGTCCGGTACCGGGCAGTGGCCGGAGACGAGAGGCTCATACAACTACATCCTGGGCCGAGAGGGCCTGTGGGACAGGCCGGAGGGGTAAACGCTCCCCACCCTGTTCCTGGCACGGTGACCGGAGACAGGATGAACTTGGCGCCGCCCGCTGTTGGCGCGCCTTGAACACCGCTTCCACCGCATGGGAAACCAGGATTGGACTGCAATCCCCACGGCCTGCCAGGCTGGCGGCACCCCATCCATGCCGCCAGCCTGGAATCATGCAGGCGCTTGGGGTTATTCGCCGTCCAGAATCGGGTTCACGGTCGCTTCGACATCAGCGAGGGCTTCCTCCGACGTCTTGATGCCGCTCATGACAGCATGGGACTCCTGGACCAGCGAGTTGGTCGCGTCGCGCCACCGAATGCTGATCTGCGTGCCCACACCGTAACCCTTGCCCAGCCAGGAGACCATTTCGGCCACGATGGGATCAATGTCGTCGAGCGGTGCGATGTCTTTCTTCAGAGGCAGTAGATCGACGCTCTTCTGCACATAGTCCACCTGAATTTCGTCGGTGGAGAGATACTCGAGAAACGTGAACGCGCCGTCATTGCCGGCGGAACTGGAGGCCATGAACATGAAGCCCACATTGGCCCAGGCCGCGTTCTGCCCGTCATCGGTCAACTGCAGCATCGGAATGATGTCCAGCTCCAGATCCGGGGCTTCGGTGCGCCACTGGGCCTTGATGGCCGAATTCTCCTGCCATACCATCCCGACCTGCCCTCCCAGTCTCAGGTCCCGGCGCTGGTCGCCCGTGAAGCCCACCGGAATGCTGGACTGATCCGCATAGGTAATGTCTTCCAGCAGTGCCGTGAAGGCCGCGCGGCCGCCTTCCGTATTGGCGGTGACCTCGGTCAGGTCGTCGCTCAGGAGCCTGGCGCCGCCCGCCGCCAGCAGGGGAATCATGGTCACCCAGTTGGTCGAACTGGCAGGCACGTCGATCCCATAGGTGCCGGCATCAATGTCGGTCATCACCTGGGCAGCCTGGCGGAACTCCTCCCAGTTGGTGGGGACGGAATCCAGGCCCTTTTCCTGGAAGAGGTTCATGTTGCACAGCCAGCCCTGCACCACCCCAAGGAAGGGGGATCCCCATGTGCTGCCCTTGTAAGTGGCGATCTCCCAAGCGGACTCAAGGTAGTTCTCTTCCCAATCAATGATCCGATCAGTCAGATCCAGGATTTGGCCCTGCTGCACGTATTTGGGGTACCACTCGTCAGGAAGGTAGAAGACATCGGGCGGTGATCCACCGGCGAAGGCGGCCGTGAACTGTTCGTCCACATTGCCCCAGGGGATGACCTGATGATCCACGGTGATGCCGGGATTGGCATCCATGAACCGCTGCAGCAACGGCTCCCACACCTCGGCCGCCTTGGCACTGTGGGGTGGCTTCCAATACAGCACATCCCAGGTATCCGCCCCTGCTTCACCCTCGGCCGGGGCACCCGGCGCGGCGCAACCGGCCAACGCCGTCAAACCGGCAAACGTGCCCAGTGTAGCGGACAGGCGCAGAAACGAACGGCGGGAAACATGGTGAAATTGACGTTTTTCATTCAACACAATGCCAAACCCCTGATTATATTAGAAATAAATATGGCGACATGAACACAATATGAACATGCCTGAGACTGGAATGGGAATGAAGATCCCGGACCGCAGTGTAGTTGAGGGAAGTCTTTCTGTCAATTCGGATTACGACGGCAGGGCGATTGCATCTCAATGGGTTTGGGGCTGAGGCCACTCGGGCGGCACAGGCAATCCTTGACCCAGACCGCCGCCGGCCGCTGGCGGGCGATGGACCGGAGATGGTCGTGTGGTGGCAGCATAACCCGTGCGAATGCGGCTGTCGTCCTCGTCCAAGGCAACGTCCATGACTCAATGGCGGGCATTTGGGCTGCTCCAATGCTTTTGCACCGCTTGCGGCAACATGGCTTCGGAGGCGAGCTGGAAATGAAGAAGCGGGTGCCGGTCGCCACAGCGACGTTCGCACTCGCCCCGAGTCAGACTGGCCAAGTCGCGCCCGTCGTCCGGCAGTGGCGGAGCCCAATGCGACCGTGATCCTTCCCAACCATTGACACACAGGTGGGGAGTGCCCGGCCAAGTCCGCGGTCCCGATTCAGGAGGGGCGCCAGCGGTACTGCGCGACCGCCAGCCAACTCCACAACAGTTCTTCGGTTGTACCGAGGCCTGAACAACCAAGTGCAGAAACACTCCGGCAGCAGAGACAGGAGAAGGGCTCCACGCATACCGCGAGATCAGATCCAGGGCCTGCCGGCAGAATCTTCCGTGCAGTATGCCAACAAGACTTTGTTGATTCCTGCCGCAATGGCATCGCAGTCCCCGGGAGCCCACCATTGATCCAGGGAAATGGTCACACAACGGGCAAACAGATCGTCCGCCACGGGACAGGCGCCTCGGGCATATGTGGCCCCACCATCGGCAGCATGTGCGAAGGGACGATCGGAGGCCATGGTTCCGGACTGCGTGGTGATGGGGTACATGTCCGAGTAGATGTGCCAGTCCGGAGGCGCATTTGTCCCCCGTATGCCACAGGGAATGCCTTCCGCGTTGAGCGCCTCGACCACCTTCCGGCCCAGAGCCGTGGATTCGGGGAAGAACCGCAGTAGGTAGCCAATCTCGCCGTCGGGATCGTTGAGCTTCTGCGGCGTGATCTCCCGGTACGTCTTCAGTCCGTGCAGAATGGACATCTTGACCGTATGGTGGCGGTCAACGATGCGGGGCAGCTTCTCCAACTGGACGACATCCACGGCGGCTTCCAGTTCGGACATCCGGTAATTGGTGCCCGAAAACAGCTCACCTTCGTACCTCGGAAGCGCGAAGCGGTCCGGCCGCCAGAGCCCGCCGCATTCCGCCAGCTGGTTGGCCCTTTCCCACAGTCGTCTGTCACCGGTCAAAACCAGACCGCCTTCGCCGCCGCCGACAATCTTGTAGCAGGAAATGCTGAAGCACCCCAGATCGCCGAAGGTGCCCACCCATTGGGAGTGGAATCGGCCGCCGGGAGACTGGGCACAGTCCTCCACGACCTTGAGACCGTGGTTGCGGGCGATCTCCATGACGGAACCCATGTCACAGACACTGCCCATGACGTGGGTCGGGGCAATGGCCACGGTACGGGGCGTGATCAGGGCTTCGATTTGGGTGGGATCGATCCCCAGCGATTCATCGACATCGCAGAAGACAGGCACGCCCTTCGACTGCACCACCGCCGCCGCAGTGGCGTAGAAGCCGATGGCCGGGCAGATCACCTCTGTGCCCGGTCCCACCCCGACCGCCACGAAAGCGCTGTGCAGGGCGGCGGTGCCGGAGCTGACCCCCAAGGCGAACGGCACACCGAACAGCCGGCGCGCCAAGGCCTCAAAGGCTTCCCCCTTGGTCCGGGAGGGACGGGCTGTGGCGTACCGGGCCAGGTTGGGGCCCGGACCCAGATCCTCATTGGAAATGACGGCGCGGATTTCTTCCTGAACCGCACCCGAGAACCCAAAACGCTGGGCAATGGACATGAACTCGTCCACGCCAATCTTGGGCTGGGGCCGGCCCACGATTTGTGAGACCGCTTTCGGTCCGCCATTCAGGGCCAATGTTTGCTTCGCCATGGGACTGTACCTCTGCAAGGAGTGGGAGAGTAGGAAAGCCCCTACGGGGTAGCGCTTGCCTGCACCGTCCGTTCCCATTCGGTTTGATACGTGGTGAGGGAAATGTTGTGTGCCTGGAGATGGGTGAAAAGCAGTTCAAGCATCTTCATCTCGGGATCGAACCGGGCCAGGGACCACGGATGCAGAATCAGCGAGACATAGGGAAGGTTCATGGCCACGGCCCGGTCAATGAACATGCGATGGATGGCGAACTCTTCCTCGGGTGTGGCAACGGGCCGGGCCGGAATGGTTTCGGGATAGGCGGGCGGCCAAGCGAGTATGCGCTGCATTTTATCCGTCAGATTATGGGCTTTGAGCAGATTCTCGTGCCATCCATGTCCCGGCAATTCCCACAACCCGGGAAACCCGTCTTCAGCATAGGTGAAAGGCGCTTCCAGCAGCGCGGGCAATGATGTCTCGGGTCCCCACAGGACGGAGCTGACATACTGGAAACCCGTTTCCACGACGGATTCGATCAGCCAAGGATCCCCGCGCAGCCCATTGGCGAACCCGCAGCCGGGACGCAGACCGACACAGGGGCGGCCGAAAGTCTGCTCCACCCATTCTTTGCCCAGCCGCAGTTCTTCCAGACGCGTCGCCCTGGCCGGCGCGGGACCGCAAAAAGGATGGTCGCGCAGCATCTGGTGGGAATAGGTGTGGGACGCGATTTCAAAGGAAGGCACGTCACCCAAAAGCGTGTGGTAGGCCTTGCCTTCCTCTTCCAGACGGGCCCCCACAATAAAGAACGTGGCCGGTACGTCGAATTGGACATGAACCTCCCGAATTCGGACACAGGCCTCAAGGCAGTCTCCAGCCATTTCGGTGTCATAGGCAGCGATGAAACGGGTCATGAGAGCCAATCCTCGATTGCAGTGGAAAAGGGGTGTTCAATGGTAGGGAGGAGGCGGGTTGCTGCGCAATCCAAGCGCAGGGAGAAGCTGTACTGCAAACTGTTGGCCCATGGCGGACATGGCTGATTCCATCCGCATGTTGGAGTGCCAATGCGCCTGGCACGGCACCGGGCTTGTGAAGGTGAGCTGCCGGTATCCGAGTGCCATGACCGGCAGTGCCTGCGATACCGCGCAGGCCGCCCTGCTGCTGTCGGAACGGACCAAGCGCGGCCACACTTGCGGCTTTGACTGCGACGGGGATCCGAACTCCGTCCGCAACATCGAGGTGTTCACGGTGTAGGGTCACCCGTCACAAACAGTGCACGGAAGTATGTTTGACGGACCGCCGATGCAGTCCGCCGCTCCGGTGAAACGCGTATTCAACAACCTAGCCAGCCTCCCCCTCAGACTATACAAGGGGCTTTACTCTCAACGCAGTGGCTCCCAGGCTCAGTGTACTTGGCCAACTTGGGGCCAACGGCATGCGCAGTGGACTATTGTCAAGATCGATGTGTCCCAGATTGCGGTTGCGCGCGCCTCCCGCCAGCGCCAAGGTTCCCTTTTGCACCTTGGCGCGGCAATCCTCATCGTAGTCAATTGCATCCTGCATATTCCGGGACGGATTCACATTTTGGTTGTGTTGGCGTCCTTGCCCTGTTCAGAGACCGACAAGCTGCTCTCGTTCCGTTACCGGATGCCGTATTCGTTGGTCGGATCGCGGTAGATCGAGTGGATGTGGCCTGTATCGGCTCCCAGTGGATCCTGAATGGAGAACTCGATCAGTACCGTGTCCCCATGAATGACGTAGTGGATGGCACCGGTGCCATCTGTCGGTCCATACCAACCAAAGTAGGTGTTCTGAAGTCCATCCTCAATCTCCGCCAAACGCGCCTGGGCACTGTGTTCCGGCATGAGTTCCACCCATAGGGCCACCGCATCCATCACGGCTTGCTGCTGTGCCGGCAGGAACGAATCCACAGGTGCACCCTCGAAAGGAACAATGCCGATCGGAGCGGTACCGCTCCGCAGGTCATCAGGCCGCCTATTGAGCACCGCAGATTCCCTGGCATCGCCGTCCAGACTGTTGATCACCGCCAATCCGGCATCAATCCTGTCCGTGAACGGTTCATGGGTGCCCTCGGCATCCGTAAACCTCGCGGGTTCAATACCGAGAAACGTCGGTGACATCGTGATGCGCCCATCGCGCACACTCATGTTGATCGCCAGGTGATGGCCGCCGAACTGCCAGCGCCATGCGTCCATGCGAGAAGGTTCGCCAAAGAAGGCCAGCCAGTAGTTGTCGGCATTCCAACCCACTCGCCGGGCGCGCGCAGACTCTTCCAGCACACCTTCCGCCGCCAACACCGCAGTAACCATGTCATAGCCGTATGGACTCATGCCTGTGGCCAGGAAGTCGTGCAGGGCCTCCTGTTGAATCTTGTCGAGATCACCGACACGGACGCCATTCCGTTCAAACCGAAGGACTCCCGGCGGCAGGTTGGACCAGTTCCTGATCAGATCACTGTCGTACGACAACACGGCTGCTTCGCGCTGTCGTACGTCCAGCCGGGAAAGGAAGTCGAGTGCCGCGGCAGCAGCGGCCTCGGCCTCGCCGCGGGCGTTGTCCGACTCTGGAGCGCGAACGGTCCCCGAAACGGCGACGGCACTAACTGGTGTCTCGGGGGTGGGGGTGCTGACAACATCTGACTGCCGAACCAGTTCGGCAGTCAACACCTCCTCGGACATGCCGGCACAACCGACCACAAACACCACGCAGAACAACGCCAAGGCAGCCGGTTTCAACATGGATGTATTTTCGTGATGGGCAGCGCGCCTCGACAGTTGGCGCACAACTTCAAACAGAACGATGGTGCCACGGACAAAGCCCATCCACCGGCCGAATTGCCACATCCTCCGCCTCCTGAAGGGCACACGCCCAACCTCAAACAGCGGCCGCGGCCAGCCATTCGGACGCGATCCGACGATGCCGTGCCAAGTATTCCTCGACACCGGGTACGGTAAGGCAACCGTCTCGCACGATCGCCTTGCCAGCCACCACAGTGTCGCGAGCCGCCACGGGTCCGCAGCGCAGCCAGGCCTCAACCGGATCCGACACCGCGCCCGCGAACGGGATGCCCTGCAGAGACCACACCGTCAGGTCGGCGGCCTGTCCCGGAGCCAGCGAACCGATATCGTCGCGTCCCAAGCAGGCCGCACCTCCAAGGGTGGCAAGCTCCAAGGCATCCCGGGCACCAAAGGCACCCGGCCCGCCGCGCAACCGGGCCAGCAACAAGGCCGTGCGCGTCTCAAGCCAGAGCGAAGCGCTGTCCGCTGACGCGGAGCCGTCGCATCCGAGGCCTACCGGCACACCCGCGTCGATGAATTCGCGCACCGGGGCAAGGCCCGTACCCAGAATCTGATTGGAACTCGGACAATGGGCCACACCGACGCCCCAGGCTCCGAGCATGCGGATCTCCCGTGCGTTGGGATGCACACAATGTGCCACCCAGGTTCGATCCTTGGCCCATCCGACACGTTCCAGGTATTCAACCGGACGACACCCGAAGATTCGCAGACAGAACTCGTCTTCATCCGGGTCCTCCGCCAGATGGGTGTGCAGCCGCACATCCAGCCGCTCCGCCATGGCAGCCGTCTGCGTCATCAATTCCGTGGTCACCGAAAACGGCGAACAGGGCGCCAGTGCCACCCGAATCATGGCACCGGGGGCAGGATCGTGATGCGTGGCCACCAGCCGTTCCGATTCGGCCAGGATTTCGTCCGCGTCCTGCACCACGTCGTCCGGCGGCAGACCACCATCCTTGACCGACAGGCTCATCGAGCCGCGGGTGGGATGGAACCGCATGCCGAGTTGGGCGGCGGCCGCAATTTCGGCACCAATCAGGTCGCCCGCGCCCGACGGAAACACGTATAGGTGATCGGTGGTGGTCGTGCAGCCGCCCAATGCCAGTTCACACAGGCCGATCCAAGCCGAGACATGCGCCGCCTCCTCGTCCAGCCGCGACCAGACGGGATACAGCACCCGCAACCAGTCGAAGAGGCTGCCGCCAAGGGCCGGTGCGAAGGCGCGCGTCAGGTTCTGGAACATGTGATGGTGGGTGTTGATCAGCCCGGGCGTGACCAGGCACCCGGAGGCATCAATCACATCCCGTGCCCCCGGTTCCTGCCCGGGTTCGCCCACCGCAGTGACAAATCCGTCGGTTGCCGAGACCCATCCACCTGGAATCTCTCGACGATCCGCATCCATCGTGGCCACCAGATCAGCTCCCCGCACAAGCAAGTCGCTTGGGTTTTGTTCCTGCATGTGTAGATTCCTCCCACTGGGCCGCATCGGATGTGCATCAAAGCACAAGCCAATAACTATAGGTACCCGGATACGGCTTCCCGGAAACAGCCCACCGACCCGACGCCGGCCGTCGCAGTACCGAACGGAAGGACCTGTCCTCCACCCTCGCCAGTGCTAGACTCACTGCACCGACAGACTGGCCGGTAGCCGGCACACTCCGCGGTCCGTTCGAGTGCCCTTGGCCCGCACCGATCGTTCCTGCGGCATTGGCAAACCCAAACGGGACAAGGACGAAAATCATGTTGCGGTTCGTTGAGGAAATCCTCCTGCTCCTGATACACGATGATGGACGCACGGCTCACGTTCCCAGTTGGGTGCTGGACTACGCCATCGCCGGCGGTGTATTGATGGATCTGGCACTTGAGAACCGCATCGATACGGATCCCCAACGTCTCATCCTGGTCGACTCCACGCCGGTGGGCGCTTCCATCCTGGATCCCGCCTTGGCCGAAATCGCGGCTGGGGATCCGCACGATACCCGCTTCTGGCTGGACCACATTGCGCAGAATGCCCAGTCCATCCGGGAAAGGGCACTCGCCCGACTGGTGGAGCACGGCATCCTGGAACAGTCGGAGGGACGCTTCCTGTGGGTCTTCCGCGCCCGCCGCTACCCCATCATCGACGGCAAGGTTGAACGCGAAGTGAAGATGCGCATCCTGCGCGTGCTCTTCTCCGATGAAATCCCCGACCCGCGCGACGCGATGCTGATCGGTCTGGCGGATGCCTGCGACATCTTCAAGGAACTGCTCTCCGCCCGTGAACTGCATCACGTGGCCGAACGCATCGCCGTTGTCGGCAATTTGGACCTGATTGGTCATGAAGTCGGAGAGGCCATCTTCGACATCCGGCGCCTGGTCAGTGCCTCGGTCCAGTCCCACATGTACTGAACTTGCCCAAGCTTGTCGGGGAGCCCTTGGCAAGCGGGAATGGAATTGCGCTGCGGTTGCGACTGCCCCGACACCGCGTTGGTGTCTGCTGGAGAACCGTCCCCGGCGACAGGCAGGTAGCCGGGTAGAATGGAGTTGCGACACAAACAGGAGCCAGAGCATGGCCACGGCGGTTCGGGAACTGGAACGGACGCAGGCCGCGTCCAACGGACACGTGCGGGAACTGCCCCGCGATGCCGAGCCGTACATGACGCGGGAGGCGCGCGCGGAACGGGCCGCCTGGCGGCGGGCCCACCCGCAGGCCTGGCGCGCCGACCTCGAGCGCCTGGTCTATTTCGACCCGGACTACGGGTACGACCCCGGTCACGAGTACGAGGACGACTGGACCACCGATCCAGACCACGCCGGCGATGGCATCGAGTTCGCGGAATACGACGAGGACGGCGTTTTGGAACCCATCGACGACCGCCGAACGATGCTCGAGGGGACCATGCTGACCCTCCTCCGCAAGCTGCTCGGCAACCGCGCGGAGTCCCAAGGGCGCACCTATTTTCCCGGCTCCGTCGCGGAACGCCTGAAGCTCCGGACCCAACGAGGCAACCGCAGCAGCTACGTGAAACCGGATCTGATGGTGTTTCCGCCGACCTACGAGTTGCCGGAAGGCGAGCATCGGAACCGTCCGGACTGCGCCCTGCGCGTGCACGAGGGCGCGCCGCCGCCAGAGCTGGTGGTCGAGATCCTGTCGGCCTCCTCCGTGGTACGGGACTACGGGGTCAAGATGCGGCTGTACGCGCTGCTGGGCGTGGCCGAGTACTGGATCTGCGATGTGGGCGGCATCCGCAATCCAAGTTCGCCCGTGGAGCTGCAGGTGTTCCGGTTGACGGAGACGGGAGGCTATGCACCGGTACCGGCCGATGGGGAGATGGAGGACGGACACGGAGCGGACGTACCGGCCTTTTGGAGCGCGGAGTGCGACAGGCACGTCCGGCTGACCGCGGGGGCCTACGCGCCGCGGTTCCAGTGGTGGGACGCGGTCCAGGGCCGCTGGCGCGACACCGAAACCGACGCACAGGACGAACGGGACCGCATTAGTCAGGAAAGCCGGCAGGAAGGCCGGCAGGAAGGCGAAGCCATCGGTGAGGCCCGAGGCGAAGCACGGGGCCGGACTCTGGAAAGAACGGACATGGCGGTTGCCGCGCTGCACGAGTTTCTGGGAGATGAACTCGAGTCGACACAACTTGACCAAATTGAAACCGTCTGGCGCAGGGACGGCCCCCCGGCAGACCATTTGCGGCGCATTAGGAACGCGTTGCGGGCACCGGATGAATGGTGTTCCCTGTTGTAGGTATCCCTGCGCGACCACCCACGATCCGCCGCCACACCCGACACGTGACCGGACACCTGACAGCAAACGCTGGTCGCGGCATGGCGCGGCGGCCTGGATGTCCGTTGAACAGGATCTCCTCCTGAGCCTGAACCGCGCCCGTTTCCACAACCTCCTAACCGAATGGTTGCCGCCTCCCTCGCATGGCCTGATCCGGCCGTGAATTCCGAAAGTGGCGTGCGAACGCGACAACGGGCCGTCCACCAGCGGGTATGCGCATCCCTGCCAATCAGCCTTCAACATGGGCTGGAACCGGCTCAAACCTACGGACGGGTCCTCGTCCCCACAGGCTTGCCCGGCAATCGATGGGGCCCTGCTCACACTTTGAGACAACCTGTACCCCATTTGAAACGCGCCGGTACGCATGGATCGGCAGCCGATGCATCCTGCCGGAACCGACCGTGCCAACATTGGCAACTTCGATTTCCATGTATGACGGGAGTAGGATGGAGCAGGATCCGGAATGATGGGAGCGTTTGGCACACCGTCCGCAAACCCGCTCTTCCTGTCTTGACCGTGCCCGGGACAACCACAATCCGAAACCGTGCCATCCCCCCGAGGGATGTACCCCGAGGAGTGTTGTGTCAGACTTCAGGACTTTGTACTCCCTCCTTTGCCCGGCTTCCACGCACCCGATCTCCATATTGATCCCCTGACCCATTGGCACATCGCACAGCCTCATGCACATCTTCACCGGCATCCAGGCAGCCCCGCCCGATCCGATCTACAACCTCACCACCGCGTGCAACGCGGACCCGAATCCGCAGAAGCTGAACCTGGGCGTGGGGGTCTACAAGGATGCCGCCGGCCACATTCCGGTGCTGGACACGGTCAAAACCGCCGAGCAGCGCATCCTGGCGGACGAGAACACCAAGAACTATCTGCCGATCGACGGCACCCCCGACTTCGGTGAAGCGGTGCGCGGCCTCCTGCTGGGTGTGGATCACGCCTTGGTGGCTGCCCCGGACAGCATCACACTGCACACCCCGGGAGGAACGGGCGCCCTGCGCCTGGCCTGTGAACTGGTGGCCAAGAACAGGCCGGACGCCACGGTGTGGCTGAGCGATCCAACCTGGACCAACCACGCGCAGATTGCACAGCAGGCCGGCTTGGCGGTGCGCACGTATCCGTACCTCGATACCGAAACCCACTCGCTCCTGCGGGAGAAGATGTTCGCAGCATGGGCCGCGGTTCCGGCCGGCGACGTGGTGTTGGTGCACGGGTGCTGTCACAACCCGACCGGCCTGGACCTGGAGCCGGACGACTGGCAACGCCTGGCCGGATTGGCCCGGGAACACGGCTTCCAGGTATTGGTGGATTTGGCCTACCAGGGATTCGGCAGGAGCCTGGACCTTGATGCGGCCGGGGTGCGCGTGCTAGCCGATGCCGACCTGCCAACCCTGATTGCCAGTTCCTATTCCAAGAACTTCGGCCTGTACAACGAACGAACGGGCGCCTTGACCGCCTTCGGCTTCGGTCCGGCATCCGACGCCATGCTGAGCCAGTTGAAGGTGCATGCCCGTTCGCTGTGGTCCAGCCCGCCCGCCCACGGCGCCCGGATTGTGTCGAGCATCCTGGCGGACCGGGACCTGCGCGCGGCCTGGACGGTCGAACTCGCCGCCATGCGCGACCGCATCAACGAAATGCGCAGCCTGTTGGCCGAGTCCATGCACCAGCACGGAGCCGACCGGGACTTTTCGTTCATCACGCGCCAGTACGGACTCTTTTCCCTGACCGGCATCGACGCGGAGGCCAACGCCCGCATGCGGGCGGACCAGGGCATCTACTTCATGTCCACGGGCCGCATCAACGTGGCCGGCCTGACCGCGGCCACCATCGAGTATTTTTGCCAGGCCTACGTTGCCACCCTGAACTAATCCAACCCGGTTGACCAACATGCGCGAACTGTCACGTCTACTGTCTTCGATGCCGCCGTCCCCCACGGCGGCCATGATGCAGAAGGGGCGGGAACTGTCCCTGGCCGGCCACGATGTCATCAACCTGGCCGGCGGCGACCCGGACTTCGACACGCCGGTCCATATCCAGGAAGCGGCCTTCGACGCCATCCGCAGCGGGGACACGCACTATCCCACGTCGCACGGGTCCCCGGAACTGCTGGAGGCCATCTGCGCCAAGCTGGCGCGGGAGAACGGGGTCGAGGCGACTCCGGACTGCATCATTGCCACGCCGGGAGGCAAGTGGGCCCTGTACGTGGTTCTGATGTCCATCCTGAACCCGGGCGACGAGGTGTTGATCCTCGATCCGGTCTGGGTCAGCTACGACCCCATGGTGCGCCTCACGGGAGGAGTGCCGGTGCACGTGGCCCTCGATCACGGCGACGATTTCGCGGTTCACAAGTCCGCCCTGGAGGCGGCGGTGACCGAGAAAACCAAGCTGGTCATGCTCAATTCGCCGAACAATCCCACCGGCTATGTCATGTCCATGGCATCGATACAGGCCGTCGCGGAGGTGTGCCGCGACCACGACCTGTACCTGCTCAGCGACGAAATCTACGAGCACATCCTGTACGACAATCACACCCACGTGTCGCCGGCCACACTGCCGGACATGGCCGAACGTACGTTCATCGTCAACGGGTTCAGCAAGGCCTATGCCATGACCGGCTGGCGGCTGGCTTGGATTTGGGGACCTCCGGACGCCATCCGCAACGGTCGCAGCTACATGACGAACTCCGTCACATCCGCCGCCAGCTTCACCATGGCGGCCGGTGTCGCGGCCCTGAACGGTCCCCAGGAATGCGTGTCCGAGATGGCCGCCGCCTACACCCGGCGCCGCACCTTCCTGTTGGACGCCCTCGACGAATTGGACGGTGTGGAGGCATTCGCGCCGCAAGGGGCCTTCTACCTGTTCATGCGCTTCCCGCACACGCCACGCAGCAGCCTTGAACTGGCGAACTTTCTCCTGGACGAAGTCCATATGGCCACCACTCCCGGCAGCGCTTTCGGCGAGGCCGGAGAACAGCACATCCGCATCAGCTTCGCGGCCGCCGACGACCAGTTGCATGGGTTCGTAGACCGGCTTGCCCGGCTCGCGCCCGATTTCTAAGCCCGGCGCGCGGATACGGTGCCGACCTGACCGGCACCCGGACGCGGAAAACACCGATGGAGGATCTTTCCCTGCTCAAGGCCGGCCTGGCCATCGTTGCCGGCATTTTGGCCGGCATCATCAATACGCTGGCCGGCTCAGGATCCACCATCACGCTGCCGATGCTGGTCTTCCTGGGCGTGCCGGCCCACGAAGCCAACGCCACCAACCGCATCGGTGTGGCGTTCCAGAACATCGCGGCGGTGATCACGCTGCGCAGCCGCAAGGCGCTGGACATGGACGGCCGCGACTGGTGGCTGACCGGCGCCATGGTGGTGGGTTCCGTCGGCGGAGCCGCCATTGCCGCCGAACTGTCGGAGCAGGTCACCAACTGGGTGATTGTGGTCGTTCTTGCCGTGGTGCTGATCACCATCCTGTGGAAACCGGAGAAGTGGCTGCGGGAACAGCCCGAACCTGTGACCGGCATCCGGCCGTCGCTGCCCCAACTGCTCCTGTTCGCGTTGATTGGAGTCTATGGCGGGTTTATTCAGGCGGGAGTGGGGTTGTTCATCCTGTCCGGCATGGTGCTGGTCGCCGGTTCGACGATGGTCAAGGGCAACATCCTCAAACTGGTGGCCGTCTTGGTGTTCACCCTGGCCGCCATGGCCGTATTCATGGCTCAAGGCGTGCGCCTGTGGTGGTATCTTGGTCTGATCCTGGCAGTGGGCCAGAGCATCGGCGCCTGGCTGGCGGCCCGTTTCATGACCGGAAGCGACATGGCAAAGGTCTGGATGCGCTGGCTTCTGATCGTGGTGATCTGCTACTCCATCGTGCGGTTCAGCGGCCTGCAGGACTGGCTGTTGCAAACCTTGGTTTGAGGGTTTGGTCGACTTTCCGTCGCCATCCCAATGAGACGGGAACCTGGCAGTACAGGTCGAATCGATGACCTTCCAACTCAATGTGTCGAGCGCAGGTCCGGTGTCCGAACAGCCCGGTAGCCGCAGCCTCTGATAGTCGCGGCTCCTCAACGACATCTCCGTCCGGAAGCCAAGAGGATCACTGCCTCCCAACTCGTCCGAATCCCCGGGCTCGTTCCGCCCGAATGTCTCGCGCGGACAGGTTGGCTTACGACCTTATGTCGAGCGGGTTTGCCCGGAGGCATCGGAGGCCGGATGGAACCCGCGCGGGTTGGCAAGTCCGATACTGTCCGGTTGGGAGTGGCCGTGCAGCTCAAGCCGCGGAGCCGGTGCGGCCATTGGTACCCAGGCGCGGGCGACGGCCGGCTGCCTGATCCGCCAGCAGGTCCGAGATGTTGGGCAGATCGTCGAGTTCAGCCGCATCCAGTTCCCTCGCACACTGGTCCGCCTCCGCCTCGCCCCACACCTGCCGGATGAACGCAAGCAGGACCTCCTTCTTGCCCCGGGCCTCGGCATCCTTCTTCTCGTCTTCCACGTATTGCCCGAATGTGTACATGACTTCCTCCGCCTCCTCAATGTAGGTGATTCTACGCAACGCCGCGCGCAGGTCGGGTTGATCCGCCAACAGTCCGTCGAAACAGGTCTTGAACCAGGCTCCCAGGGCCCGACGCAGCGACGGCGCGGTCCCCAACGCCCGCGGCAGGATCAGATCCCGCAGCACCGGCAGCACCAGGGCTGCCGCCGCCCGCCGACCCCGCACCATCTCCGCCTGCACCCGCGCCAATGCCACGAAGCCCGAGGCCAGGTTGTCCGACGGCAGCGCGTGTGCGCCGCCCTCCAAGCCCGGCACCGCATGGTCGTGGATCTCCAGCAGCGCGCCCGTCCGGAAGCCGTACCGGCGCACACCGGTCACCGTCTGCACCGGGCTCCACCACTTTCCGAAGCGGTCGACGCCGGTGTTGACCACCACTCCGCAGACCTCCAGCCCGCGCAGGCTGGGGCTCATCCGCAGGGCATACAGGAACATGCGTTCCGACATGTCGGCGTCGCGCCGCGACTGGAACTCCAGATGCAACAGCATCCGCTCCACATCGTGGTCGCCGCGCGCCAGTTCCCAGACCAGGTCCCGGTATCCCTCGGCCTGGGGTGGGTGGCGTTCCGGGTCGGCCGTGACGGCCGACCCGGCCACCAGGCGCACGGGCGTCCAGCCTTGCAGTTCGGGACACTCGCGTGCCGCCAGAAAGGCAGTCAAGTCCCTGGCTGCCTCCGGTTCCGCGAAGATGGACTTGGCCGTCAAGTCGTGGGAGAAGGGAGACGGTGCGGATTCCGATGACTGCGACACGGTGGCCCTCACTGAAGTTGGCTTCCCCGGCTCCCGATGGCCGGGACTGTTCTGTTGGACGGTGGCCGGTCAATTCCAAGGACTCAACATCCGGATTGCCGACCTGAAATTTCAATCATACGTTCGCATGGCAATGAATGCCAAAATTGCCGGAGTGAATTGGACATCCTGATCCCCTCAGCCCCAAGCGCCTCCAGTGCGTCATCAATCCATGGTCTGTATCCCAAGCGGGATTCAATTGTGGACAAGGTTCATTCCAGTACGCACGAGGCCGCGGCTTATGCTGTGGTGCGGGAACCTCCAGGGTTGCCGAAAAGAGCGCGGTGTGTCTCGAGGACATTGGCGAAGTCACATGCGCAGTAAGGGGTGATAGGGTTTTTGTACCGGAACAAACCGTTTTGATTGTCGGCAACACACTCGACTTGGTTTTGGACAGGTTGGATATGAGCAACCGGATGGCTGGAGACAAAGTTGGTGGGACTGCGGACTCGGAGTCCGCAGCCAATGAAAGTCTCGATGCGGTGGACTTGACAACGGATCAAGCCGCGCGCCCGCTCCGTGATGGGCACA
>CAZMKQ010000049.1:0-28715 GCA_964566955.1 uncultured Caldilineaceae bacterium
GGTCGTGGCATGCGACAATGTAGTCCATGAGGGTTGCCGGGAGTCCTGAGAGGATATAGGTACCCCCTAGGATGCACGGCGGCCCTCTTGGTCGCACAAGGCATGGCACCGGCAGCCGGTACCGATTATCCGTACCGTATTAATCCCAATATACAATGAATTTGTTCTGTGCCGGTTGTGCACAGGCCACCGCCGGCACCGGTCGCGGACAGCCCCGATTCACCCCAGGGCAAACGCAAAGTCGCGTGGGGAGGGTGAATCGGGGGTGTTCGGGTCCAGTCCCGCGGCCTTGACTTGAGCGATTCGTACAGAACGGATCAATCCGAATATCAAGACAATTCCGTACATATAACGCATGTACAAAGGGAATGCTCCCGCCGAGATGGACATCTTGCGACGGACTGCGTTGAACATGATGGGGACGGTTCAGCAGAATTTCAGACCGGATTTGTCCATCGGGTCACGGCACGACCAGATCGGACACCACCCGTGGATTCTGGTCCCCATCCTGGCCTGATCGCGACTTTGCGTTTGCCCTGCGATTCACCCCCACCCCGCGACTTTGCGTTTACCCTGCCTCGTATTGGCTTCTGATGCATACAACAACCCAACCTGCCCCATTTGGGATGGGCTGAAGATTGTCACCTTTCAATTCCCATCTGTCGAGCAAAATATTCTTGCTGATGGCAGTCGATACTACTCGTCACGTGCTGGCGGCCCCTTCCTGTTGATGAAGGACGGCGCGGCTCTACTCGATTGGGAATCGTCATTCGACGAGCAGAAGTCGCTGACCGTCGGGCAAAAGGTCAACCTGAGCTACTGGATTTACCAACATAACCTTGACAGCCGTCTGCTCGATGAACTGTCAAGCCAGGACCTGCAGGTGCGTGGACGGTTCAAAAATTGGATGAACGACCACCGGGATCGCGTGCTCAAGCTGGACAAGGATTGGGTGGAAGGCCACCGGGATCGTGAGCCCTCGGCCGAAGATCGGATGCTGAATTTCCTGCGTGAATCGATCCGCGACTGGGACGCCGATCCAGAAGAACGCCAACCCACCTCGGATCTGAAGATGGCGGCTGGGGATTGCCGTAACAGCAATGACCGAAAAGAACTTGAGAAGCACGCCGCCGAGCAGGGGTGGCTGGGAGTTAGAACGGAGAGAGGTTTCAGGTCCATGAAGCGCGTCAACCATTCCGCACGCGTCTACGTGGACGATCAACCCCGCGAGGCGGACAAGCGATTCCATGAGCAAGACGTCCGCGAGCAGGTGTTTGTGGCCATGTGGTTCGATGACAGCATGCTTGAGGCATACGAGAGGGGAATCGAACCTGCCATATGTGCCGCCGGCTACAAACCCCTCCGGATCGACCGCGAGCATTACGTGGGCCCGGTGGCCGACAAAATCGTGGCCGAAATTGGCAAGTCGCGGTTTGTCGTGGCCGATTTGACCGGCAGAGCTGAAAGTGGTGCCCCCGGGGGCGTGTACTACGAGGCCACATAGGCGCAGGCGTTCTCGTAGGTCAACTGGTGCCCCCGGGGGCGTGTACTACGAGGCGGGTTACGCCCACGCACTCGACATTCCGGTGATCTACACCGTTCGTCAGGACCGCAAGGACACCGTGCACTTCGACGTGAACCACCTCAACCGCATAGAGTGGAAGGATGTGCCGGACTTGCGGAAGCAGCTCCAGGAACTCATTGTGGAGGTATTTGAACGCGGTCCGCGCGATCCGGCGACCGACCGGGTGGTGGATTGAAATGCAGGTGGTCCCGGATGCATTTTCCGGGTGCGACATTCGTAGCGCGCTCCAAGCTGAAACCATCGCAGGAGCCACGTCGAATCAGCGTGGAACGGCTGGCACCGAAGCCGGACCGTGAACGGAAGTACGAGCCATTGCGGCAATCGGCCATCCCTGCAACCCAGCGGGAGCGGGTGGCGTAACATGACAGTGCGCGGCCAGGTTTCGGCCGTGCGGGTCGATCGGGGACGCGGGACCTGGCAAAAGGAAAGGGAAATGAAAGACGTAATCTGGAAGTTGGCTGGATTCCTGACGGTGCTGGGCATGGCTGCGCCTTCGCTGCCGGAATCCGAGCGCTGGATCTGGTACGGATTTGCCATCGGCGGTGTGCTGCTGGTCATTGTGGCCGCGGTCGTGGTGCCGCGGCGCAGTGCCAAACGCGGACGCCGTTGGCACGGATACTGAACCGGCCGCAATCCCTGGTGACCGCCCCTTCAAGTTCGAGCCGGTGGCCACCGACTCCCACGTCGGTGGATGTGGCCTTTCATGTGGGGAGTGAAGGAACCGGTGCGGAAGCATGGTTTGACTCCGCCCGGAATGTCCGATTCTCCGGAGGTGTTGCAAGTCGCGGAACTCTCGAATCCGGCCATCTGGGCGATTACAGGGGACATTGATTCAGCCGGATCGGATCGAACCGGTTGATTCACTTGGTGTTGGGACGACTTCGGGTCTCCGCTCTCATTTTGGACGTTGGCCACATCGAAGTTGAATGCGGTGTTGCTCCTGCCCGAACGACGGACGCGTTCTGGGACGCCTTCCTGGAGCCGGTCCTGGACCACTACCCGGTCCGGACCGGGTAGCAGGGCGATGTCCCAGACGCGGCAGCCCAGATGGGAGCCGTGCATGACGGTTATAGTAGAAGTCCCGGCGGCAGACGCGGCAGCGGTAGGGCTGGGGTTTGCGTGTCGGGCGTGCCTGGACATCCTCCGTGTCGCAGATCGGACAGCACACGCCGTCCGGCCAGTGCTGCCGGACCAAACAGCGTTCTGCCGCGGCATCGTCGGAGAAGCGGTCGAACAGTTGGGGCCTGGACATCGGATCTTCCTCCGGCCGATGCCCGCAGGGTAACAGGGGCTATAGTTCTCTTTTTCTGAGCCCCAGCTGGCCCTGCCGCAGGAAAAAGTGTAGGAGCATGCACAGGGTCGTGTGGCGATGCCAGCCCTGCCAGCTGCGGCCCTCGTAGTCGCCCAGACCCAGCAGCTGTTTGCCTTCTTGGAAGCAGGTCTCGATCGCCCAGTGCGTGCTCGTCAGACGTGCCAGCCGGGTCGGCGTGATGCGGTTGGGGGGCATGGCAGAGGAACACTTTGAGCCCGTCCGACCCGGGCCGGCGGCGCAACACCACGGTCAACGGTCGCTCCGGCCACAGGCGCGTGTCGACCGGCACCTCCGCCATGTAGCCCAGCCTCAGGGCCGCGACTCCGTCCAGGAAGTCCCCTGACCAACCGTAGCCCTCGTTGCAGGATACCCAGCGCGTCGGCAGCGAACCGGCGGCCACCAGTTCGGCCAGCATCCCCAGGGCCAGCTGCGGCTTGGTCCGGAAGGTCGCATCCTCGGGCACGCCGCAGCGCTGCCGGCGCGCCGCGTAGGCCTCGGTCAGGAACAGCCGCCGGTGCACCAGTGTGGTCCCGCCCTGCCCGGCGTAGGCCACGAACACCCCCGCCTGGCAGTTGGCCACCTTGCCCAGCCGACCGCAGTACTGCAACGAGAGGTTAGGGTGGCTGTTCCGCGCGGTGGCGTCGTTCGTGGGAACGGGCGGCTGCGGCATTGCGGACCGCGCAGCCCTACAGACGGTCCAGGACCCCGGCCAGCCGGCGCGGCCGTGCTGCAGCCGTTGACGCCCCAGGGCTGGCACGGCCTTCAGGGCCTCCGCCAGTTGGTACAGGGTCAGGCCGGGCTGTTTTTTTTGAGCCCCAGCTGGCCCTGCCGCAGGAAAAAGTGCAGGAGCATACACAGGGTCGTGTGGCGATGCCAGCCCTGCCAACTGCGGCCTTCGTAGTCGCCCAGACCCAGCAGCTGCTTGCCTTCCTGGAAGCAGATCTCGATGGCCCAGCGTGTGCTCGTCAAGCGCGCCAACTGGGCCGGCGTGATGCGGTCGGGGCATGGCAGAGAACACCTTGAACCCGTCCGACCCGGGCTGGCGGCGCAACGCGAGCCAGACGTCGAGGCCGGGCAGGCCGTCGCGGGAGGTGACCACTCGCCGGATGGCGAAGTCGGTGTACTCGGGTTCTCGGCGGCTTGGACACGCCGCCGAGGGCAACTCCAGAACCCCCAGCCAGTTAACCAGTTCCTTCCCCCACTGCCACGACCGGATACCTGACCAGCACGGGGTCGGCGTTGAGATGGGCAATGCGGTTGGCGAGGGACGAGGCGATCATGGCTGGCGAGCCTTGACTTTCAACACAGTTGCTGAACAGTTACGCCGTAACACTCTACTACTTCATGACGTGGTGGCATGTTTTGCCACATCACCTTCAACACCACACTTGGAAGTTTGGATCATCTTCATCACTACCTGCTGCTTAGCAGATTTGAATTTGATTTGGTTTTTCAAAAAATATTTTGCCGTTGCCTTGCGTTGTGCTTTGCCTTTGTGCACGAGGACCGGGACATAAGTTGCAGAGACAGGTCTAACCGACGACAATTGTCGCATCACTGCATTCACGTACTCAGCACCAGCTTGAAGCTGTTGTACAACATCTTCGGGATCCCATTGCCCGCTCTTCAACTCCATAGGAATCACAACCAATACACTGTTCCCATCACATTGATCGAATAGGATACAATCACATCGTTTGGAACCCCTGGTCTTGCTGTCGATTGCCTTGTCTGCATCTACGATGATTTTGTTCCTGGTAAAGCCAGAAAGAGACGCTCTGCAGCCGGAACCTTGGCACCGATCGCACAAGTTGTCTTCACCGATAATATCGATTAGTGAACTACGAGTTTGATGCTCCATCGATCTCACCTCCGATTTTGGACTCTTGGTGTTTATTGTATAATGATGCAGTGTCATTGTAAAGTTGATCTACTACATCATTAAACTCTGGCGGATCAACGCCATCGACCCAGTCAAATGGAATCTCATTAACGACTGATCCTCGGGGTGTTTCGTGCTTGAAACCCCAGACTCCCATCTCTTCCGCTAACAGCCAGTCGTCTTGGCTCCCTGTTGGACCAGCGTAATCATGTTTTGCCTGCAATTCTCCCTTACGCACCAAGTTGCCTAGAGCCTGGATCATCCAGTCGCTGTGTGTAGTAACTACAACATCCACTCCCATCCGAACAATGCGTGCAATCGCGTTCGCCATGTGAGTTTGCGCAGCGGGATGGAGATGGGCTTCAGGTTCCTCAATGACCAGCAGGTCACCAGTGTGTACCTTGTCCCTCAGGAACAGGACCAAAGGTGCCAACTCTGCTACCATGGCGGAAGCTCGGTTTAACGGAAGGTCAACCGGATAGCCGCGTGGAGAATATACAAATTCAGGGTACGAGTTGGCATTATTGTGTTGTAGCTTGACATCTCCATCTAGCATAGACTGGGCAATGAGATCCACGACATCATGCCCATTCTGGATGTGGCGATGTTTGGAATGAACTCTTCTTCCAACACGTCTGTTCCTGAGCAAGAGTAAATTGGAAAGAAAGTCCGATATTGCTCCAGGCAGCGTTGGTATTTCCGGCAAAGGCTGTAATCCACCTCGTGTGGACATCCCGACGATAGCACTGGAAATAACCAAGTGTGACTGCATAATGCCACTTCTCGCAGCAGGCAAAAACCATGAATTCTTTGAACCCGAATCCGGGACGATTCGGTTGAATAAATGGTCAAGCAACATATCTGATCCGATTTGCTTGTCCGATCTGATTTTCCTTTCTTCAGTAATATATTGCTGAAGATATTCAAAATCTTCAGGGTCAATCGAACCAGAAATGTAGATCGGGCCATCTGAAAACGACAAATTTGTTTGGAGCTCGGAGTCGCTAATCGTTCCGGTTACTTTCCACAGGAGCATCTCTTGTTGATCATCCGGTGAGTTCTGCATTCTATTGTAAATCGATACTGCAATTGACGCTGAATTTGCCGAATTGTGTGCGTTTGTGAGATCTGACAGTGTGTCGATATCGTATAATCTAGATAATTCTGAAGTCAACAGGTTGGAAAGGAGATTTCTTTTGGTGTCTTGTTCAATGTGGTGTTTGATGCAAGGCGGTAGATCGTTGTACGCAGTATGGTGTGGATCGGGAATTAAATCAGCGAAAAATTCATAGTCTTTATCTGTCAAAACAGCGTTGCGGTAACTTCGTCTCCCCAATAGGGGGTAGCCTGGGCGATATGGTTGGAACCTTACAAATGGTAATTGGTTGAATCCAGAAAAGATGCGATGAAGCGCATATATTAACGTCGCCAAGTAAGTTTTGCCAGTATTGCTTGGCCCTACAAATACGGTTAATGGGCGAAGCTGGACATCAGCCCGGTCAATCGGGCCGTAGTCTCGAATGCTCACCTCTGTCTTCGCGGGTTCGGACATAAGTTGTTCCTTGTTGGAATGATACTCCTTTTCCTAGAAAAGCTAGATTGTTGCACTATTGTTGCATTCTAGCACATCATTTGTGGATGGCTGGTAAGCCAGCGGATACCAAGCAGGGCAAAGACCCGGCCGTAGGTGTCGTGCGAGGGAATGCCGTGCGGCAGTTCCAGGAAGGTCTCCAGCCAGGCCTGCTTCTGATGGCCAAAGAACTCGACCTCGGTCCAGTTGTCGGCACCGCAGATGATGGCCATGGTGGCAATCAGGAGGATTGCCTTTAGGGAATGGCGTCGGGCTTGGGGGCGCCGGGGATCGTTGACCGCGGTGAGCAGGGATTCCAGGAAGACAGGAGTAGGGCCGGCCATGAGGGGAATCTTCTGGATGGAACGAAGACTCTCATCCTACCCAGAGTCGGCGCAACCCAAATTGGAATGCGATTGCCTTGGGACACCAAGTTCTGACAAAAGGCCACTGTTCAGCGGCACTGTTTCAATCTCGTAGTTGTTGGTGGCGGGGCACGGACTGCGGGGCTCCCTACCATGGTGTTGGACACAACCCATCAGGAGCGCTTTCGGCGTTGACAGAACCTCTGCCTACCTGAACTTCCCAACCTGGAAGTGGCCGGGTCTTGGACCCGCGACATCCTGGACCGGGAGCGGTATCCGTCCGACCAGCACACACAGCTGGTCCCCGACCTGAAGGCGGCCCTGGCGGCCGGGGACGTGAGGGGTGCTTTCCGCCAACGCCTGGAGGACTACCTGTTCCACTTCTTGTATCACAATCTGCGGAGCAAGAACACCTTGCGGCACCCTGCAAGGCTCCGGCACGGACCGCCGCGGTCCCTCCGCACAGCCCCTGGAAGGCCTTCCGGGAGCGCCTGTTCCCGCCCCTCGCCGGGATCCTCCCCCTTGGGCGGAACACCCCGTCGCCATACATGTTACTTAAGGGTCACACATGCCTGACTGAGCCATCGGCCCATCCGGTTCACGGGGCGCGGGGATTCCCCACGGCATTGCCCCCTGGCCGTGCGGCAGCCCCTGTCCCGCGGGCTGGAATGGACACATACGAAAGTCCTGTCCGCGCCGGAATGCAGATCACCCCCACCGTGGTCGGCGTTGGCCTGGAACCCGCAGGCCCCTAAACATTGTCTGTGACGGTCGGTGGGTCCTGCGGACGTGGCCGCACCTGCTGCACGTCTGCGATGTATGCGCCGGGTTCACCGTGACCGGTTCCCCGGCCTGTGGGCCGGCTTCCGTTCCGGGCCGCTCCCACCGCGCGCCGGAAGGCTGCGGTGCCGTCCGGCCTTCTGCTTCACGTTCCGGCCGGGTTTCGCCTCCGTGCCCTTGGCGGAGGCCGTCACGGCCTTCGTGTTCAGGTCCTCTCCCACCACGGCATGCGCCGTGTCCGCCGACGTGCGGCGGGCCTGGCGGGAGGCATGGTCGCGCCGGTGCCGCCGCTGGCGGTGCCGCTGCGCGCGTGGCCCGTTCACGCGTCGTCCCCGGTTCGACTGTAGACAGCGGTCCCTGGGACCCCAAACCCTGCCGGCGGCGCAGATCGCCCGCCAGCCGCGGGCACTGCGCGTCCAGCCGCTCCGTGTCGGGCAGCGCGTACACGGTGCCGTCGCGGCCGGTGGCCTGCCCGACGTTGCGGTCCAGGCCGAGGGCTCCGTCCCGTGCGGGCTGCTTCACCGGGTCCGCCGGCACTGCATGGCCGACATGGGCCTGCCACTGCGGGTACGGCTCCGTACCTTCCATCCGGATGCGAACGCTCCCCCCCGGCAACCCGCATAGGGGGCACTGCCCTCCGGCCGCCGCCAACCCGCCTGGGGCCCGTACCGGCGGCCGTCCCGGATCCGCACCTTGGCGGGGATCGTGCACCCCGGCCCCGTGCAGGGCTGGGCCTTGGAAATGGGGCTTGTCCCCGGTCCGGGGAATCTGGGGTACCGCTGGCCGGCGTCGGCCGGGTACTTCAGGCTGTCGCGCCCACAGGCAAACGGATGGTCCTGGGCCGCGCCTGCGCGGGAGCGTTGCGCAGGACCGTACACCGCCTGTCCGGAGTGAACGCAAACCTCGACGGCTGGGGCCGCTGTTGTACGCACGCCACAGCCCATGCCGGCGTTCGCGGACGGCCGGCATGGAGTTCGACACGTACCGGCCTGCGCCGCGAGGGCCGCGGGCCGGATGTCCGTCGCCGCGTTACCCGGATGCAGGCGCATGCACACCGTGCGCCGGACAGTCTCCGCGGTCTGTGCCGTGGCCGCGGGGCCGTGGGGCATGGAAGTCCGGTGTCCGTGTCCTGCCGCGCGTCCGGAGCCGGTCGGACTCGCATGCCTGGCGGGGATGGCAACGGCTTGCTGCCATCCGGGGTTGTGTGCTGTAACCCGGTGTTATGGAACCGGTTGTGGATTGCTGCACTCCCCTGGCCGGCCCTAGCCTATCCACCCCTGACCGGGCCTACCCACGCGAGGTAAGCCTCACGGGCAGACCGGGAAGCCATACGGGCGCGGCAAGCAGAGGCGGAGATCGCACGGCTCCAGGTCCTGCGGCACCGGCAGGGACATGCCCCCCAAGACCCCCGGGACGGATAGCAATCCCGTATTCCCGGGACCCTATGGGTTGATCACGGCTCCCGTTGCCTCGGAGACAACGGGAGCCAGTGTTGGTGGCCAAGGCAACCGCGGTCCTGCGGGTTGCAGGAGACTCGCCTTGGTCCGACGACAGAGCCATGCGTCGGTAGCACACTGGATTGGCATAACGGGGATCCTGGCCGCTTCCCGGTAGGCGTGGATGTCGCCCGGGGCGTCCGGCTGCGTGGCGCGCCCCGGCACGGCCGGCCGTGCCGGTCGTACCCGGTGGCATCCATGCGTCGCGGATGTCGAGGGTAGTCTGTGGCGTCGTGGACAGGCCCCTGCATCCCTGCTACGCGTCGGCCCGTTCCGCGATGTGTTCCCGGCGCTCGGACTTGGCCTTGTGCAGGCTCTGGCTGTGCAGGATGCGCGTGACCTTGGCGGGCTTGGCCCGAGCCGTCGGCCGCATCCTTGATCTGCCTGCGGCAGGACCGCAGGCCCGGCCGCCGACAGGCGAACGCGTCCATCACCACCGTCGGGTTCTCGACCGGCTCGGCCTGCGGCGACAGGCCTTCCTGGTTGACAACGGTAAGGGTGCAGCCATGCTGCTTGGCACAGGGTTCGGAACCAATCGCATCCGAAGCGGGACAGACGGTCCCTGTGGACAATCGGCAGGTGCGCAACCTCCCGCTGCCCAATGCACTCCATCCGGTTCCGGAACAGCTTGCGCTTGCAGTCCGGGCTTCCGCCAATCTCCGTCAGCCACTCGTCCACGGCCATGCCGGTGCCGAGGCAGTACGCTTCCAACTCTCCACCGATCTCTTCTTCGTCGAGAAGGTCCGTGACATCGTCGGGCTTAATCTCAACCCGCCCGGGCATGCCATGGTCCTGTGCGTCGACGAGAAGAGCCGGACCCAGACCCTGGAGCGTACCCAGCCAGGGCGATTGCATCCAAATGGGTTTGGGGTCAAGGCCAACCGGGCGGCACAGATGGTCCTTGTCCCAACCCGCCGCCCGCCACTGGTGGGCGATGCCCACCTTCAGGGTGCGGTCCTGCCGCAGGAGGTTGTGGGCGATGCGCCTGGGATGGCCCTGTTGTGGGCGGAGTATCCCGTGCGGATGCGGCTGTCGTCCTCGCCGAAGTCCACATCCAGGACCCGGTGGTGGGCGTTTTCGATGGTCCGGTGGCTGCGCACGTCCTGTAACGGGAGCCGGGCCTTGGGCGGCAGGCTGGAAATGAAGACGAGGACGTCGGTCGCGACCCGGTCGCCGATGCGCCGTTCGCACTCGACCCGGACCAGGCTGGTCAGGTCGCACCACGCATGGACACGGTCGGCAAGGACCATGGGTGCTTCGCAACCCGACGCTGCCGGACGCGGCACCCCGGGTAAAAAAGGTCCGCGGGCAGCCTGGCGGCCTTCGAACGGTCCTGCGGGCTGGGGTCGGGCTGAGCCCTGCGGCCGTTAGCCGACTGCTGTGGGGGTGTGGCGGTGCCTCGTGCCCACCTTGTACCCACTGGCTGGCCTGGAAGCGGCACTATGCCTGGACGGCCCGGTGCTGCCACTACCGACGACGACAGACCGGGTGCGGTCGGAAATCCCGTCTCCGGAGGGGTTTTGTGGATCAGGGCTTCAAGTACTTCCCAATGCCGGTTTCAGGCTGCACCCGGCAGGGATGCCTGCGCCTTTGGACCGACCATTCCGTGCCGCTCCCGGTGGTGTAGGCGGATCAGTTCCCGCATGAGGTTCACCAGGGTGTCTTGGACATCGGGCGTGGGGAGCCACAGGTCCAGAGTATCCCCATTCTCCAACGCCACCCACGCGCGGCGGTTACGGTGCCGGACAACCGTGTAGACATCTTGCCATTGCACCAGATTGAAGCCGGCGGGTACGGTGGTGTGCAACTCATCGAGATCCACGATCAGGTCGCCTTTGGAAATCGACCACAGTTCCATCCGGATCGTCACTGCGTAGAGCAACCACACCAATCCCGACACTAGGCCGACAATGAACATCACGACCGGCTCCAGAAACCATGAAGCGATGTGTGCAAGCCAGGGCCAGGCAATGATGGACAACAGCCACGCGGTCAAGTCGGTTGATTTTGCGAGCCCGGTCAATGCAATCGCCAAACCAACCCTCCACGCGGGGACGAAGACGGCGCGTATCGAAGCCTTGACCCTGAACGCCTGTCGGCAATCGGGATAGCGCGCGACGAGCTTGACCGAGGGTCGCGTGTCGGGTTGCGACTCCGCCAGCAGTTCGAGCGGCACGTCGTCGAGCGACTCGCAGGCGCGCAGCCGACCCAACAGGTGGGTCAACCGGTCGCGTTCGGGAAGATCGATGCAGTCGACCACAGGGATTCTCTCCCGACAGGCGGTTCCTGGCCGCTCCTGCCGCCATCAACGGGCGGCTGGACCGGTCCGCGGCCCAGGACGGCCTCGATGCGGTTTTTGAGTTTCTCCCGCAGATCCCCCGATGTTTCCCATTCCAGACGGTTGAGGCGGCCTATGTCGAAGTGGACGGCTTCCGTACGATCCTTGTGACAGGTGATGAATACGGGAATGTTAAGCCCGTAGGCAAAGCCCGCCTCAAAGTAAACCCCGCCTCGCGCCCCTGATTCTTGGCTGGTCGTGAAGTCGGCTACGACGAACCGCGACTTGCGGATCTCGGCCATAATCTCATCGACTACCCCGCCTACGAAATCCGTTTGGTCGATTCTGCGGGCCTCGTAGCCGGCGGCCTCAATGGCGGATTTGATCCCGCAGTCGTACACCTTGTCCAGTCTGTCGTCGAACCACATCGCCACAAACGCCTGCTGGCCTCGGCCCTGTTCGCCGAGTTGCTCCTCCACATGGATACGTGCGCCAAGGTCAAGGTCGATGAGGTCCGGATGAGGGAAAGAGGGGGAATCCGGATTTCCTCCTCCCCGCAACCACTCCCTACCCATTGCGTACAGCCGAAGCTCCTTCAAGTCCTGGTCGTGCCGGCAACCGCCGGCTGCCTTCTGCAATTCTTCATGGGGTTTCTGGCCGGCATCGTCACAGCGGATCAATTCCCGTAGGAAGGTCGGCATGCGCTCCGAAGCCGAAGGTATGCGATCCCGATAGCCTTCCACCCACTCCTGGTTTAGGACCGGCGGATCCCCGCCCGACGGCTGTTCATCGAACAGTCGATATTCGAGGTTGTGGCGGTAGAGCCAGTAGCTGAGATTGGCCTTTTGCCTGTCGGACAGGCGGTGCAGGCAGGCCGCGCCGGACTGCTTCAACACAAAGCGGCCGCCGGCGCGCGGTGAGGTGGGGCGGATCCCCACTTCGGGAATGTCCTGCACGGAAGGAGTGGCCTCCCAAATGGGGCATGCGCAATGGGATGTCATGAGCAGTGTTCCATCTGCCTGTTGGGTTCTGTTTGTGTCATCACGTCAAGGCGGTGTTTCCGTCCTCCGATGATTTCCGAGCCGGTTCCCGGACCCACTGAGCCTGCCGGGACACCTCCCGGCATTCGGTCTTGTCGAACTGGCGGCGGTGTATGGCGGCCTACCCTTCTTTGGGCATCATGGACACTGTGCCATCAATGGGCCGAAGCCAGGCGCCCTTCGAGAAGCTACGCTTCGCCCTTGTCTCCCTGTTCGGCATCGAGCAAGGCGACAGCCTGCTGGTTGCCACCATGCACCGAAGGTTCCCGGCCCCAGAGTAGGCGCAAAGCGGCGGCGAACGGCAAGGCCGCTTCCGGCAAGCCGAGAATCTTCACCACCGCTTCGTCGATGGCTTGCCGGGCCGGGTCGGCGTGGGCTTGGCACGCCGGCCGCAGCGTGCGGTTCCTGAGCTGCGCGAAGGCCGCGCCCGCAGCGTCCAGCGCGCGGTCGTCCAGTGCATCGAAGAGCGGGCATGGAATCCTTCGCAAGCCCCCAATCTGGATTGGTGCCCGCCCCGTTTGCTGACGCTGGCCCTGTGTCCAATGGGTGACCAAACCAAAGATGGAATTTATCCACAAGGCACCGACCGACCGGACCCGCGCATCGCGGTGCTTCAAGGTTGTCCATGACCTTCCCCCCATCACGTTGTTGGCAGTCGTCGCGGCAAGGAGGGCTTGCGATGTCCAGCGCATGTTGCGCGCGTAGTGCAAGGTGCCGCGGAATTTGTACATTCTGGTTTGCAGCTTGTTCAGATCCCCAATGAAGCCAAATGCCTTGTGTGTGGGTTGTATGACCAAACGCCGCTGTTTCCTACCCTGCGCATCCCATAGGGATCGCAACTCCCCGTCGGCATCGTCCCGTTTCGTCACGGCGTGGAATGCAAACGCGCCCCTGCCATCGCCACCGGCAGGATGGCCAATGAGGTCGTGCGTGGGACCTACTGTGAACACCTGGTCCAGTTGCGTCATCGCCACCGGCAGGTCGATGGGTTCCGTCAGGCTGCCCAGGCCAACCAGTTGCCCGCGCGTCAGCGCATCCGCGGCCAGTGCCAAGTCCATGCGTGTTACGCCAAGCGGCATCCAGGTGCCGTCGGCCGTGGGCGGTGCATACAGCAGGGCCTGTCCCACCTCCTCCGCGCCGGCCATGACCGGAGCCAGCCGCGACGAGGATGTCATTCCCGCCACAGCCCGTTTGACGGTACGCGCCAATTCACCCGCCTCGCCGACGCGAGTGAAGGCTTGGTGCAGCGTGACGCAGCGCACTCGCGGTTCCGACACGGACGGTTCGCGGCTGCGTCGGGTGCCCACCAGAAGCATTTCCTCCATGCCGGTATCTGCGGACAGGGCCGTGTCGCCAAGGGCCTTGCCCCCCGCCACGGCAATGGCCGTCACATCCTTGAAGTCCCGCAGGATCATTTCTCTTGTGACGGCCCAGGAATCGGCAAAGGCCGCGGTCAAGGGCAGAACAAAGCCGATGCGCCCGCCCGGCCGCACCTTGCGGCGTGCCAGGGCCAGGAATGATGGGGCCATGCCCGCAATGTTGTTGACGGGTTCTTTCTTGGTCAGTCTCTTCCATCGACGCTGGCAGGCCTTGCGTTCCTGCTCTCCAAGTCCCGCGATGTCGAAGGTGCTCTGACCGCCGCGCGTGCGCGAATACGGCGGGTTCATCAGGATCCAGGTAATGCTCGCGTCAGGCACGAACAGCGACAGGGAATTGTCGTCGCGCCCGGTGGAAGTGCCCGCCCATTCCCCGAACAGGTCCGCGATCTCTGCCGTGGCCAGATATTCCAGGGAGCCGGTCAGACCGGTGTCGCGCCCCACCTCCACCCAACCGATTTGTGTGTCGCCGTAGGCGTCTCCCTGTCCAATCGCGGCCAGGGACGAGGCAGTCAAGTGGGCCGCGTTGGGACTCACGTCGGCTCCAACAATACCGCGCTCCATCGCCGAGACATGCAGTACCCTCCCCATTTTTAGAATCTTTGCCCAATTGAGTGTTGGAATGGTTGTGAAGGGCCTCGATGCGGCGGTAGCCGGCCCGCAACAAGGTCCCCGTGCCGCAGGCAAGATCGGCCAGACGGTGGTTGGCAAACACATCGCCGGCCTATTGGTCCGCCGTCAGATCGCGCTGTCGAATGGTGAGGGCGGCCAGCAGTTCCGCGGTGGCCGACTGGGTGTAGAACGCAGCCGCTTCCTTTCGGTCGTCCGACAGTTTCGGGTACAGTTCGGCACCGACATTCATGTGCATGCCAAGGGGGGCGGTTTCAATGCTTTCCACGGCCTGGGTGAGTACGCGGATGGCCTCCTGAGCCGCGGCGGGACTGTGTTGACGGGCAAGTTCCAGGGCTTGGACGGCCGGCTTGAAAATGGAGCGCCAGTTCTCAGCGAGAATGTCCTTCCAAACCCGAATCTGATCGGACAAGTCGGTACAGGTGGTCAGCGGCCCCGCTTTCACGGCGGGTGATTCCTGCAGGAACAGGCGTTGTTGCACGATCATGGCGTTCAGCCACATGAGCGCCGTCGTGTGCAGACCGCTCAGGAGGGTTTGTTGCCGCATCAGAACGCCCACCTCGTTCTGAGCCTTTTGGGGCAGGCCGCTTTCCCACCGCTCGGCGGCTGCCTTCACACAATTGGCGGCATCCTCCGCCACAGCCTCGACATGCTCCTTGGGCAGGGCCATGGCCGGGATGAGACGGCCCAGATCAAACACATTGCCATCCAGAAACCCTCCTTGCGGCCAACGTCGTATCCCTTCTGTCGTCTCCTGCAGACGTTGATGAATGGCGTAACGCAGTGAGCCGCCATTGATCAGATCTTCAACCACGGCTTCGTGATTGCCGAGTTTGCGGTAACGGTCGGGGATATGTACCCAGATCCACCGAAGGGGATGCGGTGGGGCTGGTGATCCGAGGAGTGAAGGTTGGGAGGCTGGCGGGCAGGGGTTTGAGCCCAACGGATGGTGACGGGTGCCGGGTGTGCCGACGCTGGGAGGGGGTGTTGGACGTGCTGCGACACCGGCAACAGCCAAGATTGGCGAGCGGATAGCAGCCGGAGACGCGCCGGGACCGGCTTGGCGGACCTGAGCCAGGCGATGGGGGGGCAAATTGGTGGCGCGATCAGGAAGGGAGCGGCAGGGCGCGCAATCGTGCCAGGGCGGAACGGAACGGATTTTGCCAAGGCCAGGCCTGGGGGAGATGCAAGGTGAGACGGCGGGCCTTGCGGGTGATGCGTCCGGCCAGGGCGAAGAAGCGTCGCCGGAGGGTCTTGGTGGTCGTCAGCGGCTGGCCCAGCCCGAGGCGTCCGGTCCAGCGGGCCAGATTGTGGGCCAGGACCTGGACCGCCAGCCAGGCGGCGTTGGCGGCGATGGTCGGCCTCGAGTGCCAGCGTGTCGCCCTCGCGGTCGGTGATGAAGGTGTGATGGCTGTAGTCGGTGAACAGGGCCAGCTGGGAGCCGGGCGTGGGCTTCACCCGCCGCACGATCAGGCGCACGGGGGCCGCGTCGGCCTTGTCGGCAAAGGGGGTGTAGGTGGTCTCGGCCACGTCCGCGGCCCCTTCCCTCCCGTAGGGGATGGGGGTCCAGTCCTCCTCGGGGATGGCCTCGATGCGCTGGCGCAAGGCCGGGTGCTGGCGAATGGTGATGGAGAAGCGGACGTTCCAGTCGCGGCAGAGGGCAACGATGCCGTGGGTGTAGAAACCACTGTCGGCCCGCACGGTGAGGGGGCCCGTGGCACCGGCCTGGCGCACCCGGCTGAGGGTTTCCCGCAGGAAGTGGGCCGCGCCGCGCGCCGTGTGGGCCCGGCCCTGGCGCAGGCGGGCCATCAGCACGTCGCCGGTGCCGGCGGCCACCGCCAGCAACGGGTGATAGCCCCGCTGGCCCGCGTAGTTGTGGTGGCGGGCCCCCTCCTTGCCCAGTCCATAGGTCTCGCAGACCGTGGAATCCAGGTCGATGGTCAACGGCCCGTCGCCGGGCCCGGCCCCCGCCGCCTAGGCCCGGGCCAGCACCTCGCGGCTCACTCGATCCAACTGGCGCACGTGGCCCCAACGGAAACTGCACAGGAAGGTCCCCAGCGTGGACGGCGCCTTGACCGTGCAGCCCATCACCCGCGCGGTCCCGCCCGCGCGCAGTGCGTCGGCATCGTCAATGCAGTCGCCACCGGCCAGCGCCGATGCCACCAGCGTCAACAGCTTGTCTCCGGCATGCGCCCGACCCGGCGCATCCCCCAGGTCCACATGGCGGTCCACCAGGGGTCCCAGACCCAGATGATGGGCCAGGGTCAGCGGCAGCAGCAGTCCGGCGTTGGACACCAGGCGGTGGTCGTCGAAGGCGACCTGGATGCGGTCGGGGCGCTCCAGTGGTAGCATCCGTTGGGTGCTCCTTGTTTCAGGATGGTTTCCTTGGTCGAAAACCATTATCCTCGAGGCCGGGAGCACTTTCTCACCTCTTCATCACGCCACGTCCCTTAGCCTTTCGGTGGATTGGGACCATCCGCTACGGCGGATGGTCCTAGGGAACCTGTTCCCCGGGACCACAATGACCAACATGCTGCGTTGGGGATTGGGAGGACCGCGCATCGGCGAGCACATCCGTTCCTAGATGCCAAGATTCCAGCCAGCCGCGTCTTTCAGCAGCCTGCCAGGCCCTTGCCTGAGGGGTGCTGTGGGGTCTGCCCACAGCACCGATCCGGGAAACCACCCGTGGGCCGCCGCCCGGAACACCGTCCACCGCCCTGCGCCGGACGCAAGGCCCCCGAAAAACCCCTTTCCGTTTGGACTTCTAGGCCAGATGCTGCGTTGGAAATTCAGACGACAGCGTATCGGAGAGTCCACCTTTACCAAGTAGATATATCCTAACCAGGCACGGTTTTCAACAGTTGTTAGATCAATTCAGCAGTGCCAGTAACTCCTGAATCTGTTCTTTGGACCAACCTGCAATTCTCGCACTGCCCGAGAGTGCTGCACGATTGTGACACTCAACGAATTCAGGGATGTGGATACCAACGCTTATGGCTCTAGGTTGGCCCGAGAGTGAAATAGCGATATCCGGAGTTATTGGGAGCCAAGCATGTTTCCTTCCCGTTGTTTCTACGATCGTAGTACCATGACTCCCGATGACAAACTTAGGGGTTGTCTGCGCGAGTACTGCCACTTGCAAACCCATAGAAGCTAAGAACTGTTTCTCCTTGTTGACAAGTATTGGATGATTGCCGGATGCAAATTTTGCTCTGGTGTTATGCGCGATAACATCGAATATTTTAATCACACCAGGATCTTCAAGAAGACTTTCCCTGGAAGGCAGCACGTGCCCAACTTCTTCAGCTCGTTTGAAAAATAGATCCAGGTACTGTTCATATTTATTTTTGCTTAGGCCCATCCTGTCCTGGGATTCCCGTGTTCTACGGGATTGTGCAATGATAAGTTGCTTGCAAATCTCTACTGTCTCTAGAGAAAATCTAGGGACAACTGAACTGTCCTCTCTCCTTTGCCTTGCAAATGCAATCAACTCACGGGTTGCGCGATCTGCTTTAGCGTCGAATTGGGCAAGAACAACCTCTTCTTGGTCGGACTTCACCTCCTGAAACGTCCCGTCATCGAGATTCTGATAGCTAGTTCTCGTGTTCCCATCTCGTCGAAAGAACGCACCGTTGAGGCCGACCAATTTAACTTCGTGGGTATCCTTGAAACCTATCCAGATCCCTTCACAAGGGTCTTGGCAAAAACGCTTTAAGAGCCATTTAGGAATCTCGTGGTGTCGTGTAGATCGTGCCGACATGTGGACATCCTCTCAAATGGTAGTTGACTTACCGTTAGAATATAGGGCAATAGGGACACCCTAATTGATGATGTTCCATGTGACCAGTATACGCTAGTGACTGAACAGAGTTCGATACAAACATGGGCACGGGCGCGCGTCACGGTGGCCGGAACGGGATGGCGGATGGTCTGCATGGGAGTGGCAACGGCGAATTCGCTCGGATTTGGCCCGTGGAGTCAGGGCGGCTGCGGCTCAATGTGGTCCAGGTTGAACAAGGTCTAGTGCCACATCTACTTACGTCTGTAGTGTTAAGGGTCATGTCTGCCTGACGGAACTTCCACCCCATCCGGTTCACGGGTCGCGGGGATCCCCCACGGGCTCGCCCCCCTGCCGTGCGGCAGCCCCTGTCCCGCGCCCCGGAACGGACCCCACACGGAACGCCCCACCCGCGCCGAAATCCAGATCACCCCCCACGGTGGCCGGCGTTGGCCTGGAACCCGCAGGCCACACACAAATAGTGTCTGCGACGGTCGGTGGGTCCTGCGGATGTGGCCGCACCGGCTGCATGTTTGTGAAGTAGGCGCCGGGTTCGCCGTGACCGGCTCCCCGACCTTGGGGGTCGGCTTCTGTTCCGGTCCGCACCCGCCGCGCGCCGGAAGGCTGCGGTGCCGTTCGGCCTTCCGCTTCAGGTTCCGGCCGGGTTCCGCCCCTGTGCCCTTGGCGGAGCCGTCCCGGCCTTCGTGTTCAGGTCCTCCACGACTACGGTGTGTTCCGTGTCCGCCGACGTGCGGTGGGCCTGGCGGGTGGCCTGGTCGCGCCGGTGCCGCCGCGGGCGGTGCCGCTGTGTGGGTTGTCCGTTCACGCGCCGTCCCCGGTTCGACTGCGGTCGGCGGTCCCTGGGACCCCAACCCTGCCGGCGGCCCGGATCACCCCTCCCACCGCGGGCACTGCGCCACCGGCTGCTTTGTGTCGGGCCGCGCGTACACGGTGCCGTCGCGGTCGGTGGCCTGCCCGACGTTGCGGTCCAGGCCGAGGGCTCCGTCCCGTGCGGACTGCTGCACCGGGTCCGCCGGCCCTGCATGGCCGACATGGGCATGCCACTGCGGGTACGGCTCCGTCCCTTCCATCCGGATGGGAACGCCCCAACACCCCGCAACCCGCATAGGGGACACGGCCCTCCGGCCGCCGCCTCCTGCCTGGGGCCCGTCCCGGCAGCCGTCCCGGATCCGCACCTTGTCGGGGATCATGCACCCCGGTCTCGTGCAGTGCTTGGCCTTGAAGCGGAGCTTGCCCTCGGTCCGGGGGAGCCTTTCTGCCCGCAGGGGGCCAACGGGACAGCAAGGCCTTGACTTCGCGGGTGGGGCTCGCGCCGTGGTCGCGGGACCGTGGCCGCAAACGAGGTCGGCGGTCGATCCGGGGCGGTCGGGCCGCCGTGTGCCACGCACTGTACATGGTGGCCCTGTCCGTGATTCGACAGGCAGGCATCCACCAACGCTTCCATCGGGGCCTGCGGCGATGAGGCCAAACAGGCAAGGTCGCCCTGGTTGCGGTCATGCGCAAACCACTTCTGCATTTGAAGGCGGTGGCCCGCCGAGGAACACCTTGGTTGCCAAAGGGGCAGGGGCCGTCGGAACCTTCCATGTCTTGACATCGCACACGGATACTGCGTTGAAAGTCAAGCCTCGCCCGCCATGGGCACGGGGTTTGGCTGTCAGGGGACCGGGTCCCGAAGCATCATATTGAGGATGGGAAGCAGCTTGCTCATGCTGCAGCACCAAGACAGCCAACGGAGACATCATGACCGATTGCATCTGCCCGTGAGAACAGACACGACAGCGGAAACTTCCGGACCACTTGCATGAGAGCCGACTGACCAGCGTGCCCCCAAGTTGTTGCTGAAGCACCGGACAGACACCGGACCTGCCGTGAAGCTCGTGGCGTACCATCCCAAGTTGCGGCAGGTGGGATGGACGGACAGCAACGACCTGCGTGACGAAGGCGCCTTCCTGGGGGCTGTCGATTAAGGAGAAGGCCCGGAAAGCGGATGGACCTTCATCGGCCGTTGCCCGGCGCACCTTCAACCACTCCCGGACTTCGGCCTCAAGGGCCTCCCTGTCGCCGAGATGGTGCCGCCGCAACGGCGACTGACGGGCGCGATGGGAGGGCCACATCCACAAACAATCGAGCAGAGGCTGCCAATCTCAACCGGCTCCATGGGCCGATGCACCGTTACGGCACCCAATACTGCGGTTGTGCTTGTTGCAGTTGGAGCCCGCTGCCGACGGAGGTGGCAGCCTTGGAGCGCGTTCCGGGCGTTGGACATCCCGAAGGAGCGGATGACGATGCACGGGTTCCGCGCGATGGCGCGCACGCTTCTGGATGAGGTACCGGGCTTCCGGTCCGACTTCATTGAGCACCGGTTGGCCCACGCCGTCGGGGATCCCAACGGTCGGGCCTGCAACCGGACGGCGTTCCTGCCCGGGCGGCGCGTGATGACGCAAACCTGGGACAACTGCCTGGACCAGTTCCGGTCCGGCGGGATCGAGCCCGAAACCCACATGGTACCGGGGCTTGCCTTCAGATCACGGCAAGGTGCCGGATACCGGGATCAGGGAGTTCCTGTTGCGCCTGTTCAGGAACTCTCGACAGCCCCCGTCCGCCAGGACGCAGAGCCAACCCGCGTACATCTTGCGAATGCCGGCTCGGTTCATGATCGACACGCTGGTTGTTCTCCCGCCGCCGGACCTCGGTGTGAAGATCGCACCCCGGTTGGACTCCATTGGCAGGCTGCCGAAGAATGGGTTTGGGAGGGTGCCGACCACAATCTCGGGATGCAGGAACGGTGTTGAGGGCCCCTGGAATGTCCTGTTGGGGTCGGTACACCCGCACTACCGGGACGATGCGGCCCGGTGGTGCCCCTTTTGGGCACGTGAAGTCCTCGGCGGGTCACCCGGACGGCACGGGCTCGGCCTCCGGTGCGGATGGCAGGTGGGCCATGCGCACCGGGTTGTAGGCCGTGGCCACCAGGTAGCCGGCCAGCCCGGTACGCTCCCGGCCCCGGTAGCGGGTGCGCCGCAGGCCGCCCACCGTCTTCATCCAGCCACAGACCTCCTCCACCCGCTTGCGGAGGCGCAGGCTCACCCCATAGCCGGCATGGCGCGTCGTGCGCCCGTTGATGGCCGAGTGCTTCTTCCGGGCCACATGCGGGGTCATCCGCTGCGCCCGGATGTCCTTGACACAGTCCTGGGTGTCGTAGCCGCGGTCGGCCCCCAGTGTGCGCGGGCGGTAGCCCCGCTTCCGCACCCCGTCCAGGAGCTCCGGCCCCGCCTCCCGCTCGGCCGTGCCGGTGGCATGGCCGACGGTGAAGTCCATCAGCAGGCCGTGGCGGTTCCCGTCAGGGCGTGGCCCGGGAACGCCAGCCGGGCTTCCTGGCCCGGCCCCTTGCACAGCAGACGCGCCTCGGGATCCGTGGTGCAGGCATGGGTCTCGTGGTACCGGCGTTCCCTCCGGAAGTCCACCGACGGGTTGCCCGGATCGTCGTCCATGACGGGCGGTGCCGGCTCGTCCCTGGGCCGGAAGCTCCTGGGCTGGCCGCGGCCTCGCTCAGGGTCCCGTCCACGCCGAGTGCTCGTCCGACAGCAGTCCCTCCCCGTCGGCCGTCCACACCACTTCGTTGAACAGGGCCCGGCCCACATCGTGCGCCATCAGCCGCTGCCGGTTCTTGGTGAAGACGGTGGCATCGCAGCTGTGCTCCATCAGGTCCATGTCCAGGAACCAGCGGCAGAGTAGGTTGTACCCGGTTCCTCGCAGAAGGCGCGCTCGCTGCGCACCGGGTAGAGGGCGATCAGCAGGCAGGCTTTCAACAGCCGCTCGGGCGGGACGAAGGCGCGGCCCACGCGCGCGTACATGCGGTCGAACTCCGGTGAGAGCCGTTCCAGGGCCGCATCGGCCACTTCCTTAATCTGCCGTAGCGGATGGTCCTTGGGTACCCGTTCCCCGGGTCCACGATGGCCAGCATGCTGCGTTGAGGCTGTCCCCCATACCAGCATGCGCTGTACCAACTGCGACGTGTTGTCACGGGATGTGTTGGGGGCCAGGAGCGCCGCTTGTCTCCGTCGGATTGGGCCGATCGCCTGGAAATGATGTATAATTACGTTTGTAAATTACAATTCTCAACAAGCCGTTACACCACTCCGCCACTAGGACTGACTGTCATGCACCTAACGATTGCAGAGTTGGCTGTTGCTGTGGATCGGACCGAGACATACATCCGTCAGCACATTCACCGGAAACATCTGGCTGTGGTCAAGGAGGGGAGCCGGGTGTTTGTCAATGTCAATGAAGCGCACCGGTGGGCCCAGGAGCGAGGCATCCGATTCCGGTCGCCCGGTCATGCCGTGACGGCCCTGTCACCCATGCCGGATCGCACGTTTCGGATCACCGTACTGGTCTGGACAGACCCGGATGGGCCACATCGGAACCTCTTTACATTGGTACGGCACCGCCGTAAGGACGCAATGGGACCTTGGTGGTGTGAGCCCAACGGGGATTGGCGGATCGAGGAGCTCACAGGTGATCTGCATCTACTCTCCTGTGACGTGTCTTGGCAAGGCTACGAACCCATCATCAAGGGCATCCTGGATTCGGGGTTCCTGCACGTCAAGGGTCTCAAAGTCCAATATGCCTTGGAAGCCAAGTCCCGTCGTCACTGGGCGTATCGCGATAGACGGCCAACACACGACCACTCCCTGCTTTCGCCGTTCAGGAGACACAGCGCGGAGATTCACGAGTACTGGAGCTTTTTGTCCGGGCCTCGGCAGCATTGGCGGGAGGAATTGGAACCATTCTTGAGCCAAAGGCAACCGCAATTGGCGCGGCTGGGATTCCCGCTGGTTGGTCACTCGAACAAAGTTGGCAACCTCATGATTGCACGTGCCGAGGACGCGCTCACCTGCGATCTTGTGGTGCATCGTGACCGGACGCTCACTCTCGACGTGGAAGCCAATGACTGCACATCGGGATCTCATAGCGGAACAGTGTGGGCAAGCTACAGCGGCGATGAAGTACACCGGCAGCAGATTGACATCATCCCCGGCAAGACACTGATCCCGCTCGCGTCAGAGGTTGACAGCGTCGGGTTTGCAGTGTTCCGGGGTACCGACGGCCAGTGTGTCGATCGGATGGGTGGGAACTTGATGTTGGAGCCCCCTCCTATACAACTGAACCTACAGATGGGACCTACACTGCACCTGCAGGACCGGAAGCGTCGCTTCTCTCACGAGGTCAATCCGTATCACCATGTTTCCACCATCAGAGTACCCGCCGATGACCAAGACCCCGAATTCGACAGGAGAATCCGGCAGGAATGGCTTGATCACCTTAGCCATTGGCGGGAGTCCTCGGCTCGGAGAAAGGGAGACCTCGTCCGTTTCAGGTTCGGCCAGTGGGAGAAGGCGGTTGATCATGTTCTTGGGATCCTTGCAATGGACCGCGAGCCACCATTGCCAATCTACTTCGCTGATCCCTACATGTTGGGTTCAGTGAAGAAGCCGAATGCAATCAAGTTTTGGCTCAGTGTTTTTGAGGCTACGGTGGGGGCTCCGCTTCACCTACTGTGCGGCAAAGATAGGGCGGGTGGAGGTCTACCTCAGTGGTGGTTGAGCTGTCCCAAATCGTTAACTTCCCATGTAAAGGTTCGGATCTTCACCAGGCATGGTGACGGAAGACCGGCATTTCACGATCGTTTCCTGATTACACCCAAACGCGAGGTGCTCATCACAAACTCGGTCAGCGGCTGGGCCGGTGATGGAGTCACATTTTCAAGTCAGTCCGAGGGTGTTTACCATGCTGATGCGGAACGGTTTTGGGAGATGGACCTTAAGTCCGGCACAGCGGAAGCTTATGTGGAGGAATTGTGCTGATGTCACAGGGTAGTGGTTTCACGCCGTCTGTATCCGATCAAGCGAGAAGTGTGGTTTGGCGCATCTTCGGCAACGGTGAGTCCCCACTCACGGGACGGTCTTCTCATGAACTCATTCGTTCGATAGTCGAGAGTTTCGTCCCGGTCACCGACCAACGGGCGGTTACGCGCGAAATTCAAGGGTGGTTCGAATTGCACGGGAGTCGCCATTGGCTCCGGTCCGAGATGGAAGGTCCGGTGGCGACTGTCATTGTAGAAGAACTCAAGGAAGTGGATTGGTCGGAGACTGCAGTGTGGGCAATCGGTTCCATTGATGCCAACCTGGCGGCTAGCCTGATTCAGGCCGACTGGTCCCCCTCTGCAATCGACGGCTTTGTAGATGCGACACTCGAAAACCTAAAAACAGCGTGCAACCGAAACAGGGTTCTCGATGCGAGCAGTATCTTTGGCTCGGATCTCGATGTTGCCAAAGTCGAAATCCCTGAGGATGCCTTCTCTCTCGAAGTAAAGGTCGAAACTTTCCAGAATCTCCTGGTTCAGGACCTCCGCTTAGTCTTTGGATTGCATGCTGTTGTCGGGAATCTGATTGACCTGTCGATGATGCTGCGTCCGAATCTGCTCAACCACGTGGTCGAGAGTATTGAGCATCCGGTTGTGCAGGCCAGAGCAGCAATCTGCGCGATCCGGGATGCCCGGCGCTCGAACCATCAAGCGACCTTGGATTGGATTCAAGCCGATTCGTGCCCTGCACAGACTGCAATCGCAATTGTGCTCTCGCTCGAAACCGTCAACTGTTTGGACTACGATGTTCGCTGGGACAGAGACATCCGTCCCTTCACAGGGCACGATGATGCTACTCATCAGTGGTCTACGGAACTCCGTCCTTCTTGCGACGATCTCGACAAGGCGGCTGCAAACCTCCTGACTGGATTGGTCGACAGCTTGTTGCGGTTGAACCCGCCGGAGTGCGTCCGGTGGATAGGTGAATTGCTCGGTACTGCGCCGAGCTCCCTAGCATCGCAGGGCAATGGCAAACCGGCCCGCGTCCAGCAGCTTGAGACAGCATGCATCGAGGCTCTCGTGCATTTGGCTCTCCAGTCTTGGTCCAGCGATCTGACAGAAAGCCTAAGCAGGGGACTTCGTACCGCTCCTCGCGAGACATGGACGCGGCATTTGGGTGCCTTTGCTTGGGCTCTGCGCGGATCGGCACCGAAGTACGCGGCCCAAATCGCCCAGGAGGCTCTCTACAGTCACGAAGCCTACATCGCACAAGTGCTGAAGCACAACATACCAATGCTGGATGAGAAGGATTGGGAACGTCAGGAGCGGAATGTCAATTTAGGGGCTTGTCTCGCGGTCGCGGATCGAACCCGTGACCTTCAGGAATGGGTCGTGAACTGTTGCCGGCAACTGCCCCTGAGTGCCTGGGATGCAGACGACCAGGAGGATCGCCAAACGTTCAACACGGCCGAGCACATCGCTCGACACTGGTTTCTCTTGGCGTTCCATGCCATTTCATCGCTTGGGGAACTTGGTAGGAGAATCGATCCGGCAGTTGTGATCTCCCTCACTGAGACATTCTTCGACCACTGCCATTACGCGCAACCATATGTATCCAAACATCCTGCGTCATCGAACAAGGCTGAGTATGTAGTCCGTTACGCCGTTGAGTTTGGAGATGCACGCATGCAGTGGCTACTGGATCTTGCTAGACACCCAGCAGTGGGGGCGCGTATCTTGTGGGCAGTGGTCGATCAAAGCAGGCTCAGAATCGAGCGTATTGGGGATGGGGGTACAGGACCTCACTGGGACGAGATATTCGTCACTGAACTGGCTTCCATCGCATCCGGTCGATTTGAAGAGGGAAGAAGATACGACTTCGACACACTCATATACTGGGGATACCTATGGCTGTCGTTGGGCACAAGCGTTGAGGCTGAGCAGACCGCACTGGCGATACTCGCGTTTCCGGCAAAACTACGTGCCCGTGCGCACACCATTCTCATCGTGAAGTTGCTTGCGCTGGTGGCCGGGAAGGGCGGGTTGGAGCTCCCATTGCGCGATCGCCTTCAAGCCATGTACGATGAGTTGTGGTCGGTCTTCACTCCGCTTGAGGAGCGATCTGACCGCGAGCAGGTCGACGCGTTGGTGAAGGGATCGCCACATGGCTTGTTGTTCCTGTGGAATACACGATGAGCTGTCGTCTGGCGGCCAGTGCGTAGCCTTGGCAAGGTTCGGCGCGATTGTCCAGAAACTGGAAATTTCTGAAACTTCTGTCGTAGCTGATGCTTGTAGTCGGAATCGGTCTCGCTCGGAAGTTGCAGTGGACTGGTTCACCCGGTATTCGAAGGGGGTTTTGAGGAGGATGCACAAACCGGTGTGGCAACTGAATTACAGTGGACATCTCGGTGTTGCCGGGAACCAACCGGATCAGAGCGTGTGAGAATTGGCAGCGAAGGGAATTCACAGCCCATGGTGGATGGCAGGACAACCGGAAAGTCGCGTTCAGGCCAGGATTGGGGCCAGCAGGACAGGGTTGCGCCCGATCTTGTCCCGCAGCAGTCCAATGGACAAATCCGGTCTGAAATTCTGCTGAACCGTGCGCACCATGTTCAGGGGGGACCGTCTGAGGATGGCCATCACGGCGGGGGCATGGCCCCGCGGCAGGCAGCAGTCGTCCTCCCGGAATTGCACGTCCAGGGTACGGTGCAGGCCATTCTCCCATCCAGAGGGTTCCCGCCAGTGGCCGCGCACCAGTGCTTGCGGCACCCTGCAAGGCTCCGGCACAGACCGCCGCGGTCCCTCCGCACAGCCCCTGGAAAGCCTTCCGGGAGCGTCTGTTCCCGTCCCTCGCCGGCGATCCTGCCCCCTGTCCCGGAACATCCCGTCACCATACATGGTTACTTAAGGGTCACACCTGCCTGACGGAACTTCCACCCCATCCGGTTCACGGGTTGCGGGGATCCCCCACGGGCTCGCCCCCTGGCCGTGCGGCAGCCCCTGTCCCGCGCCCCGGAACGGATCCCATAAGAACGTCCCGTCCGCGCCGGCATCCAGATCACCCCTGACGGTGGTCGGCGTTGGCTTGGAACCCGCAGGCCACACACAAATAGTGTCTGCGACGGTCGGTGGGTCCTGCGGACGTGGCCGCACCGGCTGCATGTTTGTGAAGTATGCGCCGGGTTCGCCTTGACCGGCTTCCGTTCTGGGCCGCGCCCGCCGCGCGCCGGCAGGCTGCCGTGCTGTCCGGCCTTCCGCTTCAGGTTCCGGCCAGGTGCCCTTGGCAGAGGCCGTCCCGGCCTTCGTGTTCAGGTCCTCCCCCGCCACGGTGTGTGCCGTGTCCACTGGCGTGCGGCGGGCCTGGCGGGTGGCTTGGTCGCGCCGGTGCCGCCGCTGGTGGTGCCGCTGTGTGAGTTGTTCGTTCACGCGTCGTCCCCGGTTCGACTGCGGACGGCTGTCCCTGGGTCCCCATTGACAGGGGTATTTTCTGGATGCATTAGGTGCAGGTTCCCGTCCTGTGGGGGTGTTCCGGGGTGTTGGGGAGCCCGTGGTGGGCATCGGTAGCGACCCGGACCCGGTGTCCGGACCTGTAGGCCGGGTTGGGGCCCGGCACCGGGGTCAGCCAGACCCGGGCCCAGAGGCGGTTGCGGACCAGCAGGCGCCGCAGGCAGGCCGCGCCCTGCCGCAGCAGGCTGAGGCGGCGCCGACGGGGCACCGGTCGGACATCGGAGGGCGGACGGCGCAGCTGCCCCGGACGCAGGCCGCGGATGCGGGCTTCCTCATGGCGGGTGCCGTAGGCCACGGCCAGGGCCAGCAGGTGCCGGGCCACGCGCACGGGGTCGCGCCGGCGCGTGCGGTGCCACTGCCAGCCGCCCCGCTTGAGGCCCCGGAAGCCCTGTTCAATCCAGTGGCGGCAGGCGTAGAGGTCGACGTCGGTCCGGTCCGGCGGGGTGTCGGTCAACAGGAGCCAGGGGTCCTCGTGGCCTTGGGCATGCAGCACGATCAGGGTGCCGGACAGGGGCTGCGCTCCGAAGGCCGCGCCCGCCCCCAGCCAGAGCGTGCCCGGACCGCCGCCCAAGGCGCGGGCCGGCACCCGCGCGCCGCCGGTCGGGCGGAAGGTGATGTGGGGCGGATAGCGCAGGACGGGATGCCAGCCCAGGTCCACAATCTGCCGCCACAGGTCCCGGCTGCCCAGCCCCTGGTCGCACAGGACATGCACCCGCGTTCCCGCCGGCACCGCCGGGGCCAACAGCCGCAGCAGGCGACCGAAGTGTGCGCGCCAGGACTCCCGGGCCTGGGCGGCCACCACATGCCAGGCCACCGGCAGCGCCTGCTGGCGGTAGGCCACGCTCACCACCAGGGCCACCCACTCGTCCCGGTGGTGGGTGGGGTCCAGGGCCAGGGATGCCGGGTCGGCAGCCTCCTCACAGGGCGTCCACCACGCTTGCACCCAGCGCAGCAACTCCGGGAAGCAGGCCGCCGCGTCCACCTCCGTCTCCGGCCCCCAGGACAGAATCCGGTCGCCATCGTCGCAGGTCCACTCCCGCAGGTCCCGGCGCACCGTCTCAAAGCCGCCGTGCGTCTCCAGGGCCGCGGCCACCGCATCCTGGCAGCCGTTGTGGGCCAGCAGCGTGCCCTTCACCCACAGGGCCAGGCCCTGGCGCAGACGACCTGGGACCGACGGCAGGGCAATCGCATTCTAATTTGACAGGACCTTGAGCAGGTAGCTGTCGTTCCAG
>CAZMKQ010000050.1:0-263 GCA_964566955.1 uncultured Caldilineaceae bacterium
GGCCGCGCAGGCCCATGCCTACGACATGGTGCGCAATCACTACGTGTCCCACTGGAACCTGAGACTGGAAACCCCCTACATGCGGCATACGTGGGCCGGCGGACACGATTACAGCGCGGAGAATGTTGCCTACCTGGGGTATCCGGCGGCAGACAATGCGGCCTGCCTGCCGCCAATGTCCATGGACGACATCGACGAGATGACGGATCGGCTGTTGGCCAGCAGCCTGCATCGGAGCACCCTTCTGAACCCCCATCACAGGG
>CAZMKQ010000050.1:273-28340 GCA_964566955.1 uncultured Caldilineaceae bacterium
CATCGGCCTGGCTTCCGGGTGCAGCCTTAAGACCATGGTGCAACTGTTCGAAGGCGAGTTTGTTCGCTTCGCGGCCGTCCCCCAACTGGTGGACGGCAGACTCGTTATGGAGGGCAGTCTGCTGGGTGGCGCAACGCTGGGGGAGGGTGCGGGCCTCCTGCTTCGATGGGAGCAGCCGCTGACGGCATCGTCCCAGTCCCTGCTGTGGCAGACCGGGTGCCGCTTTGAGCCGATGCCTGTGCTCGAACTCGTTCCTGTTGGAACTTTGGGCCGTCTCGGATCGGATCGGATTGTCGAACGGGAATGGGTCCGGTGCCAGTCGCCCAGGGAAACGGATCCGTTGCTGCGGTTCCCGGAGGACGTGGAGCAGATGCTGCAACACCGGGCGGGACCGGGTTTCGAACTCCAAACCGAGACTGTGAACGTCATGGTGGCTACCGCCGATGTCTGGCACGAGGAACCGGATATGTTTCGCATCGAGGCGGACCTCGGTCAAGTCATTGATATCTTGGGGCCCGGCATCTATACGGTCGAACTGCAGGGCGACTTTTCCGGGACCGCCATCCCGCTGTCGCTCTACTCCATTTTCGTGGGTGCGGGATAGACACAGGGCTGGCATTCGCCATCCGGTCGGGACGGCCTGTTCGTTCACGCAGGATCCTTGGCGGATGATGGGGCCAAGTTGCCGGCCAAGGTGGTCGTCGCTGCGTCCGGAGCGGTAGGACCCGGTGCCGAAGTGTCGTTTCGGTGATGTTTGACAATGGCAGGTACCCGTCGTCGCCCCCTCCGCCTCCGGATGCCCAATGGGGTTGGATTTTGGCGTTGGGGCACGACGTTCCTGTGTTGCAGCGACGCATAGGCGATGGTGACCCTACTCAAGACAATCCTGTTTAGCCTGAGAGCGCATGGGCATGTCCGGCGATTCCTTACCTGCAGCGTTGCTGTCCTGGTGGTGTTGCTGGCGATGTTTTCCTCGATTGGAGTTGCCTGGTACAGGGAATTCAGGCAGTTGAACGGGCCCCCGGCCACCACCGCCCGGAACGCGGTGGGCGAACCGCGCGGTGTGCCGGCTTCCCCCGTTGGTCTCCGTTGCCGCCAGTTGCGGACCTTCATGGGTACTCGGCTGGGCACAGCCGCCCGGGCCATCCATTGGCACTACGTCGCAGACACCCGCAACGGAGGTGCGTGGCAGGTGGTTGCGAACGGTTCGGAGTACTTGTGGATAGACATGGCCTGGCTGGCACTGCAGAACCCCGAGACTGCCTACCTGTCCGGGATTGCAGCTACTCCTGCAGCGGACAACAGTGAGGCCGACCACCCGGAGGGGGAAGGTTCCATCCCGGTTCCGACAATGTCTCCGGCCACCGGCATGGCGGTGATGGCTGCCAGCCCGATGTTTAGGGGCTGCGACTCCGCCAAGCTGCAGGAACTCGTGGCGAACGGCACGGGTTTTGGTCGGTTCCGGATGGGGCCGGCCGATCAGCCACTACAGGACTCCGCTTCCATGGAGGAAGGTTCTCCGGGCCAGTTGGAACCGCCGGCAGTTCGGCAACCCGACGATGCAGCCTTCGGACTGTTGCAGCCAAGGACCGGCACGGTGTCGGCCAGGGCGAACCTGCGCGCGGGGCCCAACCTGAACTTTGCCGTTAGGGAAGTGGTGGATGCAGGCACGGAGATCGTGGTGGTCCACCGCAGCATCGACGGCCAATGGCTGAAGACCGAAGGCGGTTCATGGATACATCAGTCCCTGGTTGTGCTCGATCCACAGGCGGAGGAGGATCGGTAGGGTCGGGTCCACCCGTGCCGGCCTTGCCGGATGGCTCGGGTTCGGGAACTTGCCCCGGAACGGAAAGGTTGGCAGTCCCTACTACAATGCGGCGGCCGCAATCAAGGGGCCCGCTCCATGTCCAAACCACAGCTCATCAGCAGCCGCGCCGACATTACACCCGACTGGTTGAACCGCGCCTTCACTGCGGGTGGTGCCGGATTTCCAGCAGTGACCCAGGTATCGGCAGTCCCAGTCGGCGCTGGTCACGGCCTGGTGGGAGCAATCCTGCGCTGCCGCTTGGCGTATGCCGACGCGGATCCCGATGCTCCGACATCCGTTATCGTGAAACTTCCGGGACACGATCGCCGCAGCCGCACCCTGAGCCGCCGACTCGGACTGCACGAACGGGAATACGCGTTCTACACGCGTTTGGGAGACGACGTTGCCGTGCGTACGCCTCGGTTGTACTACGCCGACTTCGATCCGGAAACCGACGGCTTGGTTGTGGTGCAGGAAGATCTGGTTGGTCTGGTGCAGGTGGACCAGATAGCCGGCGCGACGGCGGAGCAGGCACACACCGCACTCCGCAACGTGGCGGCGCTGCATGCTCAGTTCCTGGGCCGATTCAGGGACGAGCGGTTTGCCGCAAGGGTCTGGGCGAAGAGTTCGCGTTGGCAGTTGCTTCGGCTGCAGGCCATGTACTTGCGGTATTTGCCGTCGGCCCAGAGGCGCTTTGGGGAGTGCTTTTCGCCGCAGCTGAGCCGGCTCGCACTCGAGCTCGGTTGCTCGTTGACGAAGTACTGGCGACTGACTGCATCCCTGACACCCCTCACCTTCACGCACGGCGACTACCGTCTGGACAACCTGTTTTTCGATCCGGACAACCCGTCGGGGCCGGCCGTCATCGACTGGCAGGTGTGCTCGATCGGGTCGGGCATGCGCGACATGGCCTACTTTCTGGCCACGAACGTGGAGCCGGATGTCCGCCGCACCATTGAGCGTGATGTGATTGAGGAGTACGGCGAGGCCATGGCGCGTGTCGGTACCGATCTCGCATACGACGTCTGGTGGCATGCCTACCGGATACACATGTTGGGGAATCTGTTGATGGCTGTCATTGTCTGCGGGGGGCTTGAAGCCGAGGCCGGCCCGGCCCGCGAGCTTGTGCAGGTGGGATTGCGCAGGACTTTGGCAGCCATCGAGGAACTCAATGTCGACGAACTTCTGCACTCCTTCGGAACAGGCCTCTCGACGCGGATTCTGTGGTCGGGGTTTCATGGCGCGGCTCGGGCCTTGACGGCCATGCGTCGAGGCGGATGAACCTCTGCAAACCGTGCAAACCAGATCTCCGAGGCCGCGTTGGATTGCAATTGCAAGCCGTCGGCAAACCGATGCGGACATCCGGTGGATCACATTACTCTTTCGCAGTCACCTGATTGAGGACGCGGGGCTCATCGAGAGCCATTGTCGCCAGGCGCGCTGAACTTCGCACAGGCACCGACAACCGGTTGCATTCCATGTACGTCACACCAGGACACGTTCCCAGCCGGCCCCGGCGGGGGTGCTTGTCGGGACCGTGTTCGTGCGGTTGCAGCCTGCCTCTGGTGGCAATCGTGCTCCTGTTCGGCATCACAACCGCGTGGTACCTGAAGTACAGTGAACTCAGGATGGCCACCTCCGGGCGTCAGCCGGTTGTGGTTGCCGAATCCGGCCCGGCCCGGCCGTCTCCGGACCGGCACATCTGCCGTGAGGTGCGACCGGGACTCATCGCGCTGGCAGGGATGATGGATTGGGGGCTGCCCGGTCCCAATCAGCGGTGGATATTGCTCCTGGACCGAAACATTGCCGCCGACTGGCTGGTGGTTGCCGACCCGCAACAGGGCATCATGTGGCTGCCCATGGAGAGTGTGGTCGGCCTTGCCGACATGGGAACATACGCGGGCCCGGCCGGGTCGGATTCGGCCACCTACCTGCTGGGGCTGGTCACGTACGATGCCTCCACCGGTCAATTGACGGTTGATCCCCAGGCGTTTGCGGCGTTCGTTGCCGCCAGCGCTGCGTTCCGGGAGTGTCCGCCCGCGACCTTCTCGGAACTTGGGTCAGGCTGGCCTGACAGTACGCAGCCACAGCCTGTGACTCCGCCGGAGATTGTCCCGGCCCAGGAGGCGGAGGCGGAAGCAGAGGCGGAGGCGGAGGCATCGGGCCCTGCCGGATGGTCCGGGGTTGTCAACATCGGTGCCAACCTCCGTACCGGGCCGAGCACTGATTTTGTCGTGGTGCGGGTTCTTTCGGTCGGCACCGAAGTCGTTGTTGTGGGCACAAGCGACGACGGGGAGTGGTTGGAACTGGATGACGGCAACTGGATTTACCACTCCCTGGTCACCGATGAGGGCAACGAGGTGGCGTCGGGGGCTTCGGCAGCGGAGAGTGCCGACGCAGACATCTCCAATGATCGCGTACCGGAGACGGGTTCGGCTCCTGCCACCGGTGATTCCGTCACAGCGGAACCCGCAGGGAACGGACTTCCCGATTTGCGACCCGAGGCGGAAAGGTTGGCGGAGCTTCGGCTCCACATGCTGGAACTCATCAACCACGAGCGTTCGTCGAGGGGTCTGGCAGCAGTGGCCATGGCGTACAACGAGGGCGCCCAGCTGCACGCGGAGGACCTGGTGGAAAATCGGTACATGTCACACTGGAATCTGCGCGGGGAGACTCCGTCCATGCGTCACACCTGGGCCGGAGGCCACGATTACAGTGCCGAGAACCTTTCCTTCCGGCGCGTCCTGGACGCCCCGGCGGGATTCTGCGCGCCTCCCGTTTCCGAACAGGCTCTTGATGATGTGATGGCGGGCCTCATGGACAGTCCCGGCCATCGGGACAACATCCTGCGTCCCCACCACCGGGAAGTGAACATCGGCATCGCCAACAGCTGCCATGCCATGGCGGTGGCGCAAGTGTTCGAGGGGGAGTATGTCCGGTTCAGCCAGCTCCCGGCGTTGGCGGGAGGCAGGTTTGCCATGGCGGGCCAGGTAGTCCCTGAAGTGGCACTGAACGACCGGACCAACGTCGTGGTGACCTGGGAGCCCCCATTGGCCGATTACACCCGGGGCCAAGTCTCCCAGACCTACTGCCATTCACCCGGAAGGCCGGTTGTCTACATCCGTCGGCCCTTGCCTTCCGGATTTTATTGGCCGGATGAGGAGAGCCGAGAGATGGACTGGGAACGCTGTCCGGCACCGTGGGATGCCGAGCCGAACCTGCAGCTTCCGCAAGACCGGGCCGTGATCGAGCAACTGAGCCAACGGATCAGGGACGGCTTCCTAATCCGCGAGAAAGTTGACGTGGCCCTGGTGACCGCCGACATTTGGCAGGCAGAGGCGGGTTTGTTCCGTATTGAGGCCGACCTGAACCGGGTCATCCAAACCCATGGTCCCGGCATCTACAGCATGATTCTGTGGGGTGAGGTCGATGGAGAGTCGGTAGCGCTGACCACGTACGCCATCAAAGTGGCCGGATAGGCCGCCAACGGCGTGTGACCTGCTTGTCTCCGCAAGCTTTAATTGACATTTGAACAAATGTATATATAATCAGGGTTCTGCTGCTGGACTGGCCTCTGTGCTCCCACTTGATCCTTGCCCGCGATCCCGGCCTATCGTCTGCTTCGGCTCATGGGTGCAACCGGATGCATCCGCAGTTGGCGCCTGGCGCGGGCCGCGTGTCCGGACCAGGCCGCATGGACGGGCGGTGCATGCCGGGTGCAGTGGCGGCAGCTGGAGCAGGCGGGGTACATCAGGGCGGCGTCCTCGGGTGGCGCGCCGTTGCGCTGGCACTTCCGTCAGGGCCGGGGGCGGCCGCTGTACGACCTAACTTCGGCCGGCAGGGACTGGTACCGGCAACGATGCGATGCCGAGCCGGCACTGTCGGAGCTGCCTTGGGTCCTGGCACATCATGTATCCGTCCGCCATGCCGTGGCAATTCTGGAAGCCCGGGACCATCTCCTGTTCCTGGACATTCCGGTGGATGACAGGCCTCCGCCTTGTCCCGAGCGCGCAGCCGATCCCTGGGGCCTTCGTTCCGAACCGGATCTGGCTGTGTATTACAAGGAGCGAGTATGGCCGGTTGAGGTCCAACGGGAGGTCCGCATGGGCAATCTGTCCAAGTGGGCCAAGTCCCTGGAACTGTTCCAGCGGCTGATGCTGATCACCTTCTGCACGGACCGACTTGAGCGGCAGTGCCGCATGTTGTCCGAGGCGAGAGTGCAATGCCGCCTGCCAGGCTTTCCCGTGCTGCTTGCCTCTCTCGAGGGCTGGGAGGCGGGCGACAGGCAATTCCTGTCCGTGTGACCTGGTGTGGTACCACCATCGAGGGCTGGGCCGGACCGGACTTCGACCGGGTCATGGAACAACACGTGTCTTGCGTGACGGGACGCAACCACGTTGGGAATAGGGCTCGGTCCTTTGGTCGCCCGTGGCGGCTGGTGGTGCAAAGGTCTCGAGTGCGATCCAAACGTCCAATGCAGATGCCATCCGATCGACAACGACTTCCTTGGTGCTGACAGGCTGGATGTGCCTGTGCCGGGACGACGGGCAGGTAGACTTCTATGACCGATCATCGAGAGGACTGCCGACACCATGGCCGACCAACCCAACATCATATTGATCCTCAACGATGACATGGGGTTCTCGGATTTGGGCTGTTACGGCGGGGAAGTGGACACCCCCAACCTGGACCGCTTGGCGGCCCGGGGCCTCCGCTACAGCCAGTTCTACAACACGGCGCGTTGCTGCCCGTCCCGCGGGTCCCTCCTGACCGGCCTGTACCCTCATCAGGCGGACATCGGCCACATGATGGGTACGCACGGGTTGGATGGGTACCTGGGCGATCTGAGTCCCCGATCGGTCACGATTGCCGAGGCCCTGAAGGCCGGCGGCTACGCCACGTTCATGTCCGGCAAGTGGCACGTGACTCGGTTTGTGGAGAGTCCCAGGCACAACTGGCCCTGTCAACGGGGATTCGACGACTTCTACGGCATCATCACGGGTGCCGCGAACTTCTACCAGCCACGCACCCTGACCCGCAACAACGAGCGCATTCCTGCCGAAGGCGACGACTATTTCATCACCGACGCCATTTCCGACGAGGCGGCGCGGCAAATCAGGGAGCACACCGAGAAGGGCGAAGGCAAGCCCTTTTTTCAATACGTCGCGTACACGGCACCGCACTGGCCGCTCCACGCCCACGAGGAGGATGCAGCCAAGTACAAGGGCCGCTTCGACTCCGGCTGGGATGAACTAAGGGTCCAACGCCAAGCCCGTCTGAGGGACATGGGGGGCCTGGACCCGGACTGGCAGCTCAGTGAACGCGATCCAAGGGTTCCGCCTTGGGAGGAAGCCCCCGACAAGGAATGGGAGTGCCGCCGCATGGAGGTGTACGCGGCCCAGATTGACCGCATGGATCAGGGGATCGGCCGCATTCTGCAGGCGTTGGAGGACACAGGGCAGTCCGACAACACCTGGATCGTATTCCTGGCCGACAACGGAGGCTGTGCCGAGGAACTGGACTCATCCATGGCGGAACGCGTGGCGACCGGTTGGGAGCAGATAGGCACCTCCACCACCCGGCAAGGGGAACCTGTGCGGTTTGGCAACAGCCCCGAGATCTGGCCGGGCGGGGAGGATACCTATGCCAGCTACGGAATCCCCTGGGCGAATGTGTCCAACGCGCCCTTCCGCCTGTACAAGCACTGGGTGCACGAGGGTGGCATTGCGACCCCGCTGATCATTGCCGGACCGGACATTCGGCACGAAGACCGGGGCCAGTGGCGACAACAGCCCGGCCAGTTGCCGGATATCATGGCGACGTGCCTTGAGTGGTCCGGTTCTTCCTACCCGGAGACCCGTCAGGGCCAAACCGTCAAACCGTTGGAGGGTGTCTCGCTTGTGCCCACGCTGCCGGATGGTCCATCCGCGCGGGAAGTGCTCTACTGGGAACATGAAGGCAATCGAGCTGTGCGCCGCGGACGCTGGAAGCTGGTGAACCGCTATCCAGACCCCTGGGAGTTGTACGACATCGAAGCCGACAGGACAGAAACCCGGGATCTGGCCTGTGAGTACCCGGAGCGCGTCAGGGAACTGGCGGCTTTGTGGGATGCTTGGGCTGCCCGTTGCGGCGTACAGCCGTGGGCCGCTTTGCCGCCGCCGGCACCCGGGCGCTGAACCGCCTTGCGGCCGTTTTGAAACCCAGCCCTGCCATGTTGAACACGCGGTTCCTTAACCTGCCGGACCGGGGAATCTCCCTGCATGTGCGTTGTGCACACGCGGAGGATGGCCCTGTCTTCCTTATGTCCCACGGCCTAAGCAGCAACTGCCTAACCTGGGAACAGGTGGCGCTAAAGCTGCACGAGGCCGGTTACGCCGTGGTGACGGTGGACCAAAGGGGACACGGTCGGTCGGACAAGCCCGATTGTGGATACGAATTCGAGAGCATCAGCGCGGACATGGAGGCCGTAATCACGGCCCTGAAGCTTGAGCGACCCGTGTTCCTGGGCCAAAGCTGGGGCGGCAACGTGGCCCTGCACCTGGCTGCCACACGCCCCGACCTCCTGTCCGGGGTGAGTTTCATCGACGGAGGCTTTCTGAGCCTGCGGAAGAGTCTGGGTTCCGACTGGGAAACGGTCAAGGAGCGCCTTTCGCCTCCGGACTTCCGCGGTCGGCAGGTGGAAGATATGAGGGAGGCCATTCAGTCCAACCATCCGGACTGGACACCGACCGGGGTTCAGCACACGCTGGGCAACTTCTCGGTGGCGGACGATGGAACGGTGTCTCCCAACCTGTCCTTGGACAACCATTTGCGCATTCTACGGAAGTTGTGGGAGATGGATCCCGCGGACTACTATCACCGGGTGCGGATTCCGGTTCTGATTTGCCCAGCGGAGTCCTCGGATGATCCTGAACGGACCGAATACAAGCGTCGGCAGGTGCTTATGGCTGAGGAGCACTTGGCACGGTGCCGCACGGTGTGGTTCGAGGACACGGATCACGACATCCATGTTCACAGGCCGGACCGGCTGGCGAACGTCCTGCTGGAAGCCGTGTCGTCGGGGTTTTGGAGCGCCTGATGGGTGAGCAGACACCCGGAGACATTGTCCTGCTGGGTTCCGGCGAGACGGCGCCATCCATGCAAAGGATTTACGACCGGATCTTCGCCCGCTTGGAGCAGAGGCCGCAGGTAGCCATCCTGGAAACCCCGGCCGGCTTCGAACCCAACAGCGAGGAAGTCGCCCGCGATGTCGACCGCTTCCTGAGAATCCATCTGCAAAATTACCATCCCCAAGTCACGACGGTGCCGGTCCGCCGGTCCGACGGACCGTTCAGCACCAACAATCCCGACCTGATGGGGCCCATTTACGAGGCGAACGTGATTCTGACCGGCCCCGGCAGCCCCACCTATGCCGTGCGGCACTTCCGCGACAGCCTGTGCTGGGAGATCTGCCAAATCTGCCATCGTCTGGGGCGAACCCTGTTTCTGTCCAGCGCCGCCACGGTGGCGGCAGGGCAGCTTGCCCTGCCGGTATACGAGATATACAAGGTGGGATTGGACTTGTTTTGGTCGGAGGGGCTGGACCTGTTTGATCCCTTCGGTCTGAAACTGGTTGTAATCCCGCACTGGAACAACCAGTCCGGTGGCAGCGGTCTGGACACCAGCCGTTGTTACATGGGCCGGAGCCGGTTCCATGAACTGCTCGATCTTCTGCCTGCCGAGGATGGCTTGACCGTGTTGGGCATCGATGAGAACACGGCCGTGATCATGAACCCGGGATCCGGCCGGGCCCAGGTTCTGGGTCAGGGCCGGGCCACGATCGTGCGGAACGATGAGACTCGGGAGATCGTTCACGACCATGACTTCGCCCTTGAGGAGTTGGGAGCCTGGTCGCTCCCCGACGCGCAATCCGGTCTGGACCCTGAGATCTGGGATCAGACGGTGCAGAAGTTGAAGGATCTGGAGATGCGGGCAACGGAGGAAGAGACTCCGTCGGCGGAGGTGAGGGATTGGCTGCAGCAAAGGGAACGCGCTCGCCAGGCCAAGGACTGGCCCCTTTCGGATCGACTCAGGGACCGGATTCGCACGCATGGCTGGCAGGTTATGGACACACCCGACGGTCAGACCCTGACACGCCTGGATGACGTGTGAGGCACTATGACCTCCGGCTGGCGGCGCGCCATGACCTGGGCCTTCATGCCCTATGGCCGCACCTTCAACGGCATTCAGAATGTCTTGAGTGACGAACAGGTCGCCGCGTATGCGATCAGGGACGAATTGAACGACGACCACCAGAACCCGGTGGTGTACCACCGGGACCAAGCCCTGATTACTGTGTAGGGATTCGGCTTCCGGATCGGCCATATCGACCAACACAGGGGCCTGCCAGTCGTCCGTGTATCCAGGTGATCGATGAGACAGTCGCTACACATGTGGCAGGGCGTGTGTGGCAGATGGATCTGCCACCCGTTGTCACCATGTCCACCCTCTGCACGTCTTACCCATTCGGGTACCAGCACCAGCATCTGAGGCCCTTGGGCCGCGTGAGACACTGTGACGGACTGGAAGGAGGCCGCCCCGCTCTCCACCTCGGAACCTGTGGATATGGCAGTTGGTCACCCATTTCGACCGCTGCAAAGCCATGAGCCGGGATGGCGAGATTGCGGAGGTTGTACACCGCCCTGACTTTCCGCTGGTGGCTCTGGGCAACCGGTCGCTCCTTGATGCACAATCCGGTCTGGCCTCCGGGACTTGGGATCAAACGACCCGAATTGAAGGACCTGGAGGGTCGGGCACAAACAGAAGAGTCTCCGTCGGTGGAAGTGCGGGACTGGCTGTAGCAACGGGAACAGGTTTGCCGGGCTTGGGATTGGCTGTTGTCGGATTGGTTCAGGGACCGGATGTGCACGCAAGGCCTCCCGGAGGGCAGACACCGACGCGCTTCGACGATGGCTGAGTTCCGGGCACTACCCGGCCGATCCCGATTTTGGTCCTGCTCGACGAGGCGTGCAACTGCTTCGAATGTCTTCCCGGTATCGTAGGCGTTCCACTCCGGCCGCCTTCGGTCAATGTTGTCGTTGACCGTCTATCTGTTAACGGGGTTTTTCGTTTGTTCCGATCGGATTTGCTCTGCCCACCAGATCCTCGGGGCCTGTCCATCCCGCTGAAGTATCACCAAGGTATCCAGTTCGTTGTAGGTGGGCAGTCTGGAGTCCTGCCAGTCCGACAGGAAGCCTTCCACGGCTGCGGCGGCTTCCTCTCCATGCTGCATCCGCACATAGTCGATGAGAAGGCTGATGGTATTGCGCTGCACCGCCTGCTCGACGGCCTGCTGCACCGCCTGCTCGACGGCCTGCTCAACCCGGCTTGCCACGTGCGCCTCGAACGCTTCGTCAATCGTTGCGTACATTTCGTTGTCTCCCTCTCCCAACTTCAGTCCTTGAACATAGGCCGGGAAGCCCGTTCTCAGCCAAGTCGCCAGCGTCTGCCGTAAGCTGGCATCGTCCGTCGCCAGGAAACGCAGTCGCTCCCACAGGCGTACCGCCTCGGCCACGACTATGTCTCTGTCTACATTGTCTTCCCCCGGCAGCCGTCCCCGGCATCGCTTCAGCGGGATCATATGGGACAGCAGACTGTCCTCGGGGAAGTTCCCGGGTTCCGTCCGGCCCACGTCCAGGAGCAAAATCCCGGGCCTGGGTGCAATGTCTTCGTCCAGACCCACGCTGGGCAGGGACAGGTCTGTGGTCCACTGGGCTTGGCCCGTGTAGACCAGAGCGGCCCGGGTCGGCTCCGGCTCGCAACATGGCCAACTTCTGCGAAGGTCGGCCCCTGAAGTACTTTGACGACTGAGTTTCGGGCACTACCGACCTGTCCCAATTTGGGGCCTGTGCTATGGCTCCAACTGTCTTCCCGGTACCGCAAGTCGTTCCGTCTGGCTGCCTTCAATCGGTACTGCCGTTGACCATTCTTGCGTTAATGTGGGCACTAAGTAGAACCGGGCTTTGGTACAAGCTGCCTGTCGGAATCGCATGAGGGAGAGCCCCCTCGTGTCCGGCCGTCCCGCGGCACAGGGGAAGCTGCACGGCGAGAGGCGATCTCTTGAGAGACCTTGAAGACCCATGAACAAGAGGGAAGCCCACTTCTACTTGGTGCCTTAATGTGAGTTGCGTGAGTGCCCCGATCGGATTTGATCTGCCCACCAGACCCCGGGATCCTGTCCGTCCCGCTGGAGTGCCACCAATGTGTCCAGTTCGTTGTAGGTGGGCAGTCTGGAGTCCTGCCAGTCCGACAGGAAGCTTTCCGCGGCTGCGGCGGCATTGTTGCCATGCCGCACCCGCACATAGTCGATGAGAAGGCTGATGGTAGTGTGTTGCACCGCCTGCTCAACCGCCTGCTCAACCCGGCTTGCCACGTGCGCCTCGAACGCTTCGTCAATCGTTGCGTACATTTCGTTGTCTCCCTCTCCCAACTTCAGTCCTTGAACATAGGCCGAGAAACCCGTTCTCAGCCAGGCCGACAGAGTCTGCAACAAGCTGGCATCGTCCGTCGCCAGGAGACGCAGACGCTCCCACAGGCGTGCCGCCTCGGCCACGACATCGTCTCTGTTTGCACTGTCTTCCCACTGCAACCGTCCCCGACAACGCTCCAGTGGGATTATATGGGACAGCAGACTGCCCTCGGGGAAGTCCCCGGGCTCCGCCCGGCCCACGTCCAGGAGCAAAATGCCGGGCTTGGGTGCAATATCTCCGTCCAGACCCACGCTGGGCAGGGACAGGTCTGCAGTCCACTGGGCTTGGCCCGTGTAGACCAAGGCGGCCCGGGTCGGCACCGAATCGGCTCCGGTCCGCAACGCCGCCAACTTCCGTCCGTCTTCCCAAAGATCGAACAGGTAGAGTACGGTCTGGCGCGCCGTGCCCCGATCATGGTCGGCCTTGAACTCCAGCAGGACGGTGTGCAGGGGGCGGCCATCCATTTCGCACACCAGCCAAACCTGATCCCCCAAGCCGCGGTCCAGCCGGGCAGGCACGTCTTCCGCACTGTCCTGGAAGGCAATCCACTCTGTGTTCCATCTGACCAGCCTGCTATCCCGGTCCGTCGGCAGGGCACCCATGTATGCGAGCAGTTCGCGTGCGGTGCGATCGTGCGAAAAGAGTAGCTTGGCGCGTTCGTCGTGTTGTTGCCTGACCAGAGGGTTTGTGTTCGACGGTGATGCCGGGTTGTTGGTTTCAGTCACCGCGCCTCCCTTCAACTGTGCTATACCCTATTGGTTGTTCATGGAATACCAAATTCCATGGATATAATTTTACATGTTGTCGTCAATTTATGCTTGATGATTGCTTTTCGTTTATTTGGAGGATTGACACAGAAATATCTGTTTGGAGGATGATCCATCGGCTTGGCCAGTTTGGCTCCAGGGCGAAGCTCCAATACCAGCCGAGGCTGAGGTAGGGCATGTCTGATGCACTGCAGCCCGAACGCAGGCGACCGGCGCAACGTGACTGCTTCGAATTCCGGTTCCAGGTGTGAACTCTGGCTTGTGTGCCTGGTCCGGCTGTCGCATGCGCGGGCAGTCCACCGGTGGTTCTTCAAGGTGTCAGCAGCCAGTTTGGATCGAAACCGGCCTGTCCCTCCCGCACTTCCGGCAGTTCCGTCTCCAGAAAGGATCGAATCTCCCGATACCGGTCCTGCGTCCAGCCCAGGGACTTGGTCATGTCCAGCGCAGCACGGCCGGTGCCGGCCACAAAATTGCCCTTGGTGGGATGGAAGGACTGCACCACAAAGCGTCGCACTCCCGTGTCCAGCAGGTCGGCCACGAAGTTTCGCGGAGAGCGCACCGGCAGCAGGGGGGTCAACGTCACGACGGCCGGGAGTCCGGCCTCAACCACCTGCGCGGCGGCTTCCAGCCTTGCCGCAACGGGTTCACAGTGGGGTTCGAAGGCCCGGCGGACATCTTCGCAGTCGGTGGTGACGGTCATGTTTACACATACACGGCGAAACCGGGCCAGCAGGTCCAGGTCGCGCACCACCAGTGAACCGCGTGTCTGAACAACCAGTTCCAGTTCCCATTCGGCCATGATGGGAAGCAGTGAACGCACCAGGCGCACATCGCGTTCCAGAGGCTGGTAGGGATCCGTCACACTGCTCATGTACACCCGTTTCCCGGCCAGCGGGGTGCGCATGCGCTGCAGTTTGTCCAAGGCGTTTTGCTTGATCTTTACCCAATGCCCCCAGTTGTCGCGCAGCTCGGGATCGCGCGGGAAGAAGGCTGCGTAGCAATAGCTGCAGCCGAATGCACAGCCGCTGTAGGGATTGAGCGTGTAGTCGAAGCCGCCGATAAACCCGGTGGCCTTCGTCAGGATCGATTGGCAGTCCTTGAACTCCAAGTCAAGCCGTCGATACCGTTGGCGCCACGGAGGGCAGCCGGGTGCGGGGCTGCTCCGCACCTTGGACGCGAGGTTTGACCCGGTCATCGGTGGGAAGCCCGGATGTGGAAAATCAAGGCTTGCATGGTGCAATCCACGGGCGGTTTGCGGCTCGGGTTCCGTGGGGAGTTGGTGGCCGGTGTCTGTCGGATAGGGGTCTCAACCAAAGCCGTGGTGTGGTCATGACTACCCGGAACGTAGGTGCGGTTCTGTTCCAGGCGTACTTTGGGCCTCGGAGCCAGTTTCCGTTGGCGTGGAGCTTCCCCTGTCGATGGCGTGCCGCAGGTGGCGATCCAGCTCCCCGGGATGTGTTAGCCAGATGTAGTGTGCCGCGCCTGCAATTTCAACATAATGGCCTTGGGGCAGCAGGGCCGCCAGCTGCCTGGTGGGCCAGTTCGGCCGGATGTCGGCGGATCCGTTGATGAACGTGGCCGGCAGGTCCAGGTCGGCCACGGTCCGGAACAGGCTTGGCTGCCGGATGAAGTCCCGCCAACATTGGTTGCCGTCGCGGTTCACGCGCGGGTCGGCATGGAAGACGGCTCCGCCCGTGTCTTCGCCCACCTCCTGCAAGCCGCGGCGGTAGGCCTCGCTCCAACTGCGGTCGTTGACCAGTTTGCCGCCGGCCATGCCAATGATGCCGCAGACGACGGACGGAAACCGCAGCGCGTAGGCCAAGGCCGCGTTGGCACCGAAGCTGTGGCCGGCCACGAGGCAGGTTTGTGCGCCATGGGCCCGGCGCACGGCGTCCGCGTCGTCAAGCAGAACATCCAGGGAGTAGTTGCCGTCCCAATCGGACCGGCCGCACCCCCTGGGCTCAAACCGGATGAGCCTAGCCTTGTCTTCGACCAACGCGGAGACGGGGCCCAGATAGTCGTCGCAGCCGGGTCCTCCGTTGAACATAAGCACCATCGGTCCTTGGCCGGCGGCGATGGACCACAGTGTGGCTGTCCCGGACTTGACCTGAAGCTCGAATGGCCCGTTCACGCGGCATCCTGCGCTGTTTGCGGAAGGTCGTACAACCCTAACAGGCGAAGTTCGATCCCGAGCTACAACAAGGCCGGAATGGTGTGGGATTATGCCTGCGTGCGGTTTGCATCCGCCGGCAGGTTCACACCGATACCCGCAGTCGCGCTGTGCCCGTCCCAGTGAAATCGCTTCCGGGAACCGCACCTGGTCAGGTCGGTTGGACGGGACGCTACCGCGTCCGCCAATCCGGTCAGCGCTTGAAGTCCGTGATGGTGATGCCTTGGATGAAGGCCCGTTGCGAGAAGAAGAACAGAATCAGGCACGGCGAAATAATCGTGAGTGATGCCGCCAGGTACAGGTGCCAGGGGGTGGTTCTGACAAAGGCGACCGAGAAGTTCGCCAGGTACATGGTCAGTGTGAAGTTCTGGGGCTTGGACAGAATGATCAAGGGTCCCAGGAAATCGTTCCAGAAGTAGACGAAGGCCAGGACGCCGATGGCCCCCAGCGCGGGTTTGGACAGGGGCACGATCAGGCGCGCGAAGATGGTCCAGTGGGTGGCGCCGTCGATGCGCGCCGATTCGTCGTATTCCAGCGGAATGGTCATGAAGAACTGGCGCAGCAGGAAGACGTTCCAGGCCGAACCGAACCAGTACGGCACCATGAGGGGCAGGAAGGTGTCAAGCCAGTTCAGGTTCTTCCACAGGATGAACTGGGGCACCATCAGGACCGTGAACGGAATCATCAGGGTGGAGATTACGCCCAGGAACATGGCCTGCTTGCCCGGGAAGTCCATGCGGGCGAAGGCATAGGCAATCAAGGCGCTTGAGAAGGTCGTGGCGATGACGCCGTTGACCGTGATGATGACCGTGTTCTTGGCGTAGTTGTAGACTGGGATCTCGGCCGCGATGTCGGTTCGGTCGCTGACCCAGGCGTCCAGGTAGTCGCGGAATACGACCGGATTCGGGTACCAGTCGGGCGGGATTTGGAACACCCGCAGCGGTTCCTTGAGCGAGGTGTTCAGCATCCAGTAGAACGGCAGAAGGAACAGCACCGCGTACACGAACAGGGCACCGTAGATGTAGAGGGTCTTGAGCAGCCCGCGGCGGAAGCGGTTGCCCAGGAGGACATTGCGCAGGGAGGTGGACGATGCCGTCATGACAGCGGACCGGTCAGGAGGACTGGCCTTCGTAGTAGACCCAGCGCCTGGCCAGGCCGAACTGAATTACCGTGAGCAGGAAGATAAGGAGGAACATGATCCAGGCCATGGCCGAGGCATATCCCATCTTGAGGAAGTGGAATGCATTCTCGTACAGGTGCAGGCCAAGGAACAGGGTGGCATTGGCGGGGCCGCCCTTGGTCATGACGTAGGGCTCGGCAAAGGTCTGGATCTGGGAGATGATTCCCATTACTACGTTGAAGAAGATGACCGGTGAAATCAACGGCAGGGTCACGCTCAGGAACTTGGTCCACTCGCCGGCGTTGTCCAGGTCCGCCGCCTCGTACAGATCCTGGGGCAACCCCTGCAGGGCCGCCATGTAGATGACCATGGGCACCCCCACGTTCCACAGGCTCTTGGCCACGAGGGAACCGAGAACCAACTGCTCGTCCCAGAGCCAGGCCTGCGGTTCCAGGCCCACAGCACGGAGCCGGCCACGCCGCTGACGACGGCCGGCAGGTAGAAGATCGTGCGCCAAATCCCGATGCCCCGGATGCGCTGGTTCAGAAGCAGGGCCAGGGACAGGGAGATGAGGTTGCCCAAAACGACGGAGTAGAGGACGAACTTGAAGGTCACGCCGACGGAATGAACAGATCGTCCGTCGTGAACATGGCCACAAAGTGGTCGAACCCAATGAACCGCGGCGTATTGATGACCTTCCAGCGAAAGAAGCTGAGGACAAAGGAGAAAATGATCGGACCACCGGTGAACACCAGGAAGCCGATAATCCACGGCGCCACGAAAAGATAGGCCGTGATCCGCAAGATTGCGTTCACCGTCAAAACGGTATGGTCATTCGGTGCCGCCAAGTCGGCCGCAACCGCATCCCCATGGAGAAAAATCCGGGCTTTGCATACTCTTGCGATTGCCTGGGATACGGAATGCGTCTGATTGGAGCGATCCGGCCGGACTGTTAGATTCACGGGGACGATCCGGCACCTTGGTGCAGACCTTGCCGGACCATCCCTCCTTTGAGTAATGGCACCGGGATTCCTTCTTCCATGGCAAACATCAAGCTCGCAATCGTCGGCTGCGGCGGAATGGGCACCCGCCATCTGCGGGGTCTGGCGGAGTTGCAGAAACACGGTCTGTCGGAGTTCAACCTGGTCGCGCTGTGCGATCCGGTGCTGGACAACGCCAACCTCTTGGCGGACGAGGCGGCGGAACGGTTCGGGACGCGCCCGGCCGTGGTTCCCGTCCTGACGGAATTGGCGGCCCACGGAGTGCAGGCCGTGGACATCACCACCACGCCCCGGTACCACCACACCCTGGCGGTGGAGGCCCTGGAGCTGGGCTGGCACGTCATGTGCGAAAAGCCCGTGGGTCTGACGGTTGAGTGCTGTCGCCGGATCAGGGAGGCCCAGAGCCGAACCGGCCGGGTCCTGTCCGTGGCGGAGAACTACCGCCGCGATCCCATGAACCGGCTGGCCCGGGCGGTGTTGGCATCCGGAGCCATCGGGGAACCGCGCCTCATGATCCACAACACGCTGGGCGGCGCGGACCGGATGACAATCTCCGTTTGGCGCCACATGAAGGATCAGAGCGGCGTGCTGCTGGACGTCGGAGTCCACTTCACCGACATCCTCGAGTACTACCTCGGACCCGCGGTCACCGCCTACGGCCAGGTGCGGCTGCACGAACCCGTGCGGCGCAACCCCGCCGCGGGCAAGGACAACGACATGAGCTCCAATCCGGCGGGAATCTACGGCCGGTGGCAGAAGGTGATGCCGGCCACCTTCGAACCCACGGCCGAGGATGCAGCCTACGGAACCATCACGCACGCCAACGGCGCGGTGACCCAGTTTGTCGAGGACCACGCCGGCCACGGCCGGGGGATGTTCCAGCGACAGCTGTTCGGGGCGCGGGGCTCCATGGACCTGCCCAATGATCGGAGCGGCCATCCGGTCACCGTGCATCTGGCCGACGGCAAGTCCCTGACCGGCAACGCAGTGCTGGACCTGGTGCCGGATTTCCGGCTGGAGGAGGCGACCGCCGCCCTCTTCGGCGGGGAACGCCTGGGGGGATATGATCTGCCCTTCACCGCGATCGATCCCAGGATCATCGCCATCGAGTACGCGGAGTTGGGCCAGGTCCTGACGGGGCGCAAACCCGCCGTGGAAGTGGACATCGAGCAGGGCATGCGCTCGGTGGCCCTGGTCTATGCCCTGATGGAGTCCAGCCTGCTCAACCGCGCGGTGACGATGGATGAAGTCCTGGCCGGTTCCGTCAACGGCTATCAGGCCGAGATCGATGAAGTCCTGTTTCCTTGATCCCGCCCGCCGGGACGAATGCATGTATCCGACCCCAGCCAGGAGGTCCCCATGAGTGGTTTGCTGTCACCCGACGTCTCTCGATCCAAATCCCTGCTTGCGCGTTCGGACGAACTCCTGGTGCGCGGGTGCCAGGGCCACAAGCGCAGCCACGACATGATTGCCCGCGGCTACCCGGTCTTTACCCGCGCGGCCCAAGGCGCCCGGTTCACGGATGCCGACGGCAACGAGTACATCGACTACCTGCTTGCCTATGGTCCCATCCTGTTGGGACACAACGATTCGGCCGTGCAGGAGGCCATCTCGGCCCAGATGGCGCAGGGCACGATTTACACCACCGCCTGGGAAAGGGAGGTGGAGGTCGCGGAAAAGCTGATCGAGGCGATTCCGTTCGCGGAGATGCTGGGATTCGTGATTGGCGGCAGTGCCGCCACCGCGGGCGCGGTTCTGATTGCCCGGTCCTACACCGGCAAGGATCGGGTGATTCGCAGCGGCTACCACGGCTGGCACGACTGGGCCCGGCCGGGCAGCGTGGGCGTGCCGGAACAGGTGGGTGAACTGACCACGGAAGTTCCGTATGCCGACCTGAACGCCTTGGACGATGCGTTTCGGCAGCATCCCGGCGAATATGCCTGCGTCATCATGGAAACAGTGCGCGGCGAAGGACCGCCGGACGGCTTCCTGGAAGGTTGCGTGGAGGTGGCACACAGTCACGACGCGCTGTGCATCTTTGATGAAATCAAGGTCGGGTTCCGGGTGGCCTACGGCGGCGCGGGCCACCATTGGGGCGCCACTCCCGACATGGCCACGTTTGGCAAGGCCTGCTGCAACGGTTATCCGGGCAGCTTCATCGCGGGGCGCAAGGAGGTCTTGGGACATCCCAAGGCACAGGAGGCGTGGCTGGCGGCCACCTTCCACTGCGACACCCTGAGCCTGACCGCGATGGCCACGGTCCTGGACGAGATGGAGACGCGGGACGGCATTGCCTACCAGTGGGAGATTGGGCAGCGCCTGATCGACGGCCTGAATGCGGTAACCCGCGAACATGAAATCGGATACCGGCTGGAGGGCCCCGGCCCGATGCCGTCCCCCGTGTCGGATCCCGAGGACGGGGACAGGGTTGCGGCCATGCTCCGCGGCTGTTTGGCCCGGGGCATCTACCTGCCGCCCGGCCATCCGCTGTTCTTCTCCCTGGCCCACAGTCGGGAAGACATCGACCACACCATTGCCATGGTGGCGGAATCGGCCGAGGACGTGACCCGCACCATGTGATCCGCAGGCGCAGCCTGTCCGGGTACAGGCTGTCGGGCTTGGCACCCGGCCTGCGACCGGTCGGGTTCGGGTTGTTTGCCGGCCGCACCGCCGATCAAGTTCGGGGGCGCGGTCCCGCTGCCCGCGGGCTTAATCCTTCCGTCGGAGAGGAATCCTTCAGTTCATGCCCATGGCCAGCTGGTTCTTTCGGGCCCGCCGGCGCGCGTGCAGGATCGGCTCCGTGTAGCCGTTGGGCAGGGATGTTCCCTGAAAAACCAGCTCCAGCGCTGCCTGGAGGGCCTGGTTGCCTTCCGGATCGGCGGACATGGGCGTGTAGCCCGGCTTGTTCTCATTCTGGGCGTCCACCACTGCCGCCATCCGCAGGAACGTTTCGCGCACCTGCTCGGGATCGGTGATGCCGTGCCGCAGCCAGTTCGCGATGTGCTGGCTGGAGATGCGAAGCGTGGCCCGATCCTCCATCAGGCCAATGCCGTTGATGTCCGGCACCTTGGAGCAGCCGACCCCTTGGTCAATCCAATGGACGACATAGCCGAGGATGCCCTGGGCGTTGTTGTCCAGTTCCTGCTGAATTGCCTCCTTGTCGGGTGCGTCCGACATCAAGGGTGGCGTCAGGATGTGATTGAGCGAGGCCCGGGAGCGACTTGCCAATTCCTCCTGCTTGCCGGCGACGTCCACGACGTGGTAGTGCAGGGCGTGCAGCGTGGCGGCTGTCGGTGACGGGACCCAGGCGGTCGTGGCACCGGCTTCCGGGTGGCCGCGCTTTTGCTCGAGCATGTCGGCCATTTCGTCGGGCATGGTCCACATGCCCTTGCCGATCTGGGCCCGGCCCCGCAGCCCTGCCATCAACCCCGCATCCACGTTCCAGTCCTCGTAGGCGGACAGCCAGGATTGTTCCCGGATGCGTGCCTTCGGCAGCATGGGCCCGGCATGCATCGAGGTGTGGATTTCGTCTCCGGTCCGATCCAGGAAGCCGGTGTTGATGAAGACCAGCCGCTCCCGCGCCTCGGCGACCGCGTTGAGGAGGTTCACCGTGGTGCGCCTCTCCTCGTCCATGATCCCCAGCTTGATGGTGTTGGCCGGAAGGTTCAGGGCTTCCTCGACCCGGCCGCACAGCGTGATGGTCGCGGCCACTTCCGCCGTGCCGTGCAGCTTGGGCTTGACCATGTAGATGCTGCCCGCGCGGGAGTTGCGGAAGGAGCCGGAACCCTTCAGGTCGTGCAGGGCCGCCAGGCCGCTGATCATCAGGTCCAGGAATCCCTCCGGGATGGCACTGCCCGATTCGTTGGTGACGCAGTCCGTGTACATGTGAAGGCCCACATTCCTGACCAGCAGCAGGCTGCGTCCGGGCAGTGTCAGCGCCGAGCCGTCGGGTGCCGTGTAGTGGCGATCCGGATTGAGCCGGCGCGTCATGAGGCGGCCTTCCTTCTCGAAGGTTGCGTCCAGGTCCCCCTTCATGATGCCGGTCCAGTTGCGGTAGACCTTGATCTTGTCCTCGCAGTCCACGGCGGCAACCGAATCCTCCATGTCCTGGATGGTGGTGACCGCCGATTCCAGCACCACGTCCTTCAGGCCGGCCCGGTGCAGCTGGCCGACCGGATGGGCCGGGTCAATCTGCAACTCCACATGCAGGCTGTTGTGGGCCAGGAGCACGGTCCGCAACGTTTCGCCGTCGGATACGAACCCCTTGAATTGGGTTGGATCCGCCAGGAACGTGATTTCTCCACTCCCAAGGGCGGCTTCCAACGCCGCGGCATTGCCATCCGAACCGAGCAGGTAGTTGTGGACATCCCTGTGCGAACCCTTCAGCAGAGGGAAGGCCTTGTCCAGGAACTGCTCCGCCCAAGCCACCACCGCCTCGCCCCGGGCCGGGTTGTATTCAGCCCCCTTCTCCAGTCCCTCCGCCTCCGGTATGACGTTGGTGCCGTACAGGGCGTCGTACAGGCTGCCCCAGCGTGCGTTGGCCGCGTTCAGGGCATAACGGGCGTTGTCCACCGGCACCACCAGCTGCGGGCCCGGCGTGCTTGCGATTTCCGGATCCACGTTGGCGGTGGCGACCGCATAGTCGTCGGTTTCCGGCTCCAAATAGCCGATTTCCTCCAGGAACTCCCTCTGCTCATCCGCCTCGAAGCCCTCGGTGCACCACTGATCGATGCGGCGCTGCAGATCGTTCCGCCGTTCGAGGAGCGTTCGGTTCAGGGGGGCCAGATCCTGCACGATGGCAGCCAGGGAGGCCCAGAACGCGTCCGGGTCGATGCCGGTCCCCGGTGCAATTTCATCCCGGACCAGGTGATCCAAGCGTTCGTCGATGCGAAGACCGCTGCGGGTGATGCGACTGTACATGCGGGATGGTGCTCCTTGTGTGCTGACGTTCAAGGCACTGGGTTGACAAGTTCGGATGGGAAACCGGGCATGCCCCGTGCCGACGATGCCGTATGACGGATGTGTGGACGGGCAGCGATGGGCTCGGAACCGGAAAGTATCGGTTGGGAGCCAGTCTGGATCTTACATTCCCCGCTCGAATCCCTGTTGACGCGCATCCAGCCGCGGCATCCATGCCAAATGGCGGGACAGCATTCCCGCGTAGGCGGCCTGGCCCAAGGCGTTGTGTCGGAACTGCAGATGGACGGCGCAGGCGACGGGCCTTCCGGAGCCGTCATGTCCAATCGGGTGCCGGGAGCTGGTTGTTTCTTGCCGTCAAGGCTGATACCAATCCATCATGGTTGGATTGCCTGCGTGTCGGCGGGAAGGGTCGTCAGGGCCTCCTGCTTGGCGGGATGTACCCGGCCCTCGAAGGCCCGGGGCAGCTCCTGTTGGTGGACTCGCCCGCAACGGGCATGGAACCGGCACGGCCGCTGCCTGCCGGAGGCTCCGGTCCCCCTGCCGGAGGTCCGTCCATGCCGTCCGGGCGAATGGACGATCATCACAGGCTTCCGACGACAACCATCAACTCCCGGCAAACTGTTGCCAATTCCCAATCCCCGCCTCATCCTCCGCACCGGTGTGTCGCCGCATCCACCGCGAACGGGCCAGGCGGGACGGAGGCCCACGGACAGACCACCGCGTTCAACAAGAGCGCAACCGAGTCGCACCCACCATGCCCGACCGGTCGGCATCCGGCCTGTGGATGGAGCCAAGGAATCACCGGGAGCCCCTGTCGCCGTTCCCGTCCGGGATCCCCAGCAGGGATCGCCACTCGGCCGGTGCCTGTTGTACTTTCAGAATGCGGTCCATCACGTCCGACGGCGGCCCTGCCTGGCGCCAGTGTTCTGCGATTTGCTCCCGGTGCCTGGAATGCAGGTGCTCGGACAGGAAATGCAACGCGGCAAGGGCCATCTCCATCCGTTCCTCCGCCCGGCCCTCTGCCCGGCTTGCCGTCCGGGTCGCCTGCAACTCCCGGGCATGACGCTCCCGTTCGACCTGCCGCTCGAAGGCCGCATCGCTCTCGGGGTCCCGCCAGCGACTCTGTGCTGCATCCCACCACTGGAAACGCGGCTCGTAGGCTCCGGGCCGTAGGCGAAAGGGACGATCCAGCACCCCGCCCCCATACACCGGAACCTTCCACCGGTCCCCGGTGCCGACCGGCGGCTGCAAGGGCGGGACGGGCGCGTAGCGACCATCGACCCCCAGCCGCCACACGGACAGTTCCACCGGCGAATCCGGCCCGCGCATGCCGCCCACGTCGCACACCCAGTACTCCGGCACGCCCAGGGCCTCGTACAGACGCGCCTTGACCCCGTAGTCCCGCGCCACCGAGGAGACCGACAGGATCTCCACCACCAGTTCCGGGAGCGGGTCCCCCTCGGGCGGGCGCAGGGCGCAGTCGCTGCGCTCCCGGTGCACTCCCGCCGGCAACGCGTAGGCCGGCGGGAACACCATCAGGTCCGGCTTCACGTAGCTGCCCAGGTTGCCGCCCCGGGTCAGGAGCTTCAACCGTTCCGACAGGTCGCCCGGATAGTAGAGGCGGCCCTGGGACTCCGCGCGGTTGCCGAGCACCTCCCGCAGGATGATGAGCATGACCCCCTCGAGCAGGGTCCGTCGGTCATCGATGGGCTCCAAGATGCCGTCCTCATCGTATTCTGCGAATTCGATGCCGTTGCCGGAGTGGTCCGGATCGGTCGTCCATTCGTAATCGTACTCGTGGACGACATCGTAGGCATATTCGGGATCGAAGTAGAACAGGGTCTCCAAATCGCGGTGCCATTCCGCGAGGTGTGCCAGCCGCCAGGCAGTCCGCGCTTCCCGCGCCGCACGCGTCATGTACGGGTCGGCATGGGGGTGCAGTGCCTTCGCACGCCCGTTGGGCACCGCCTGCGTCCGCTCCTGAATTGCCACCGCATCCATCGTTGTCTCCCGTCCTGTCCGGGACCCCATTCTAATCCCTTCCCGCTCGCCCAAACTGGATCAGTCCGGCCAAGGGTGCCTTGCACCTGGTTTCAACCAACCCATTCCCATGCGGGCCTCCAGCCCGCATGGGAATGGGTTGGGGTTTGCGTGTCGGGCGTGCCTGGACATCATCCGAGTCGCAACTCGGCCAGCGCACACCGTCCGGCCAGTGCTCCCGGACCCACCAGCGCTCCGCCACGGCATCGTCGGGCAAGCGGTCGCACAGCTCGGTCGGGGTTGGGTGTCTGGACATCGAATCTTTCCTCCGGCCGATGCCCGCAGGGCAACAGGGGCTATAGGTCCCCCCAAAAGAGTCCAAACACGAACAGCCTGGCGGCCTTCAAGCGGTTGCGCGGCTTGGCTCAGGCCTGAGCCACCGAGTCCGCCTGCCTCACCGGCCATGCCGAGTGCCTTTCATTGGCGTTGAGGTTTGACATTGGCCCGGACTGCGAACCGGAACGGCAGGGACTGTACCGGGACCAAAACCCGCTGTCGGTGTCGAGACGAATTGGGGGTGCCAGGACCGTTGGTCAAGGACACGGGAATGCTCGGAGGCCGACTGAAGTTCGCCGCGACGAGTCTTTTGGGTCTTCCAGCGACAGCATTTGGCATCGGGAGAGTGTGGTGTCCGATGGTTCCAGACCACCTGGTGTCCTGGATGTCGCTGCCGAGCCACCACGGTTGGGCACAAGTGCACCGGCGATTACAATAGAGACGGTCCGGCCCCAACCGAACCCAAACCACCCGGCGGTCCCGTCTTCGGCACAGGATGCATGGGGACCCCCACGGGCTTCCGGTGCCGACAGACACGCCATCAACAAGACCCACATGGAAATCACAGGCGACGTACATCTGGACTATCCGCAGGAGGACGTGTGGAACGCCCTCATGGACCCCGAGTTCGTGGCCAAGGTGATTCCGGGGTGCGACTCCCTGACCCCCAAGGACGAGCCCGATACCTTCGCGTCGGACCTGAAAATCAAGATTGGCCCCATCCGGGGCAAGTTCAAGGCGGATGTGGTGCGCCACGGCGTCGAACCCATGGATCGGTTTGTCCTGGACGTAAGCGCCAAGGGCCCCACTGGTTTCATGGGAGGCGCGGGCCGCATCGAACTGGAACCGGACGGCACCGGCACGGTGCTGCGATATGCCTGCACCGTCAACGTCGGCGGCCGCATTGCCCGCGTCGGACAGCGTTTGGTCTCCACCGCCACCAAGACCGTCATCAACCGCAGCCTGGACGGATTCCGGAATGAACTGGATGCAGCCCTGCGGGCGCGGGTTGGAACCGAATGAATCGGAAGACTCCGCACATGGACAACGTGCCGTCGGTTTGCACGCCACATGCATGTATTGCCGGCCGGAGCGCCGAGTAGCGGCAGGGAGGTGGATTGGCATACTGACACGGATAGTCGAGTTTTTTGCAACCCACGAAGGGGGTTTTGGTTATGGGTGTGAGCATTTCCTTGAACATCAACGGCGAGGTCCGCAGTCTCGACAATATCGAGCCGCGGCTGCTGTTGGCGGATTTGATCCGGGAGGAACTCGGTCTGACCGGCACCAACATCGGATGCGACACGTCGCAGTGCGGAGCCTGCACCGTCCACATGGACGGCCTGGCTGTGAAGTCCTGCACCGTGCTGGCCGTCCAGGCCGACGGCTCCGACGTGGTCACGATCGAAGGCATGGCCGAGGAAGGCCAGCTGACTGCCATGCAGCAGGCCTTCTGGGACGAGCATGGCCTGCAGTGCGGTTTTTGCACCCCGGGGATGATCATGGCCGGGGTCAAGCTGGTCGAAGGCAATCCGGATATCTCCGACGAGGAGATCCGACACGGCCTGGAAGGCAACATCTGTCGCTGCACCGGGTATCAGAACATCGTCAAGGCGGTCAAAGTGGCGGCCCAGGCCGCGGCCTAACGCGGAGGAGGTGAATTCATGGCCAAATTCGTTGGCAAGAGTTTCAAGAGAGTTGAGGATCCCCGCTTCCTGCAGGGACAGGGGAAATACGTTTCCAACCTTCAGCGTCCGGGCATGGCCTATGTGGCGATCGTGCGCAGCCCGCACGCCCACGCCGAGATCAAGGGCATCGACGCGTCGGCCGCCCTGGAACTGGACGGCGTGGTCGCCGTGTACAAGGGCCAGGACCTGATTGACGGAGGCGTCGGCAAGCTGCCCTGCGGCTGGGTCGTCCCCGATTGCAAGATCCCTGATCGCTGGCCCGTTGAGCCTAACCGCGTCCGTCACGTGGGGGATACCGTGGCCGTGGTGGTGGCGGACAGTCCCTATGTGGCCGAGGATGCCCTGGAACTGATCGAGGTCGACTATGAGCCGCTGCCCGTGTCCATGGGCGCGCGGGCCACGACCGAGTACCGGGCCCAGCAGCTTCACGACGAGATCCCCAACAACACCGCCTATACCTGGGCCTTGGGGGATGAGGACGGCATGCGCCGGGCGTTTGCCGAGGCCGCCCATGTCGTGGAACTGGACCTGATCAACCAGCGGCTGATTCCCAATGCCATGGAGCCTCGGGCCTGCATGGCCGAATGGGACAACGCCACGGAGGAGATGACGGTTTGGACCACCAGCCAGAATCCCCATCCCATTCGCCTGCTGCTGTCCGGCTTCACGCTGGGCATTCCGGAGAACAAGCTGCGGGTGATTTCACCGGACGTGGGCGGTGGTTTCGGGAGCAAGATCTTCCACTATCCCGAGGAAATCATCGTGCCCTGGGTGGCACGCGCCATCAACCGGCCCGTGAAGTGGGTGGCCACCCGTTCCGAATCCTTCATGACCGATTCGCAGGGTCGGGACCATGTGACCAACGTCCGGATGGCGATGGACGCGACGGGTACCATCACCGGCCTCCATGTGCAGACCTGGGCGGACCAGGGCGCCTACCTGTCGACGTTCGCGCCCCTGATCCCCACCGCCCTATCCATCACCCTGTTTTCCGGTTTGTACAAGATCCCGGGCATTTGGGGCGAAATGAAGGGTACGCTGACCAACACGGTGCCGGTGGATGCCTACCGGGGCGCCGGGCGGCCCGAAGCCTCCTATCTGCTGGAGCGCATCGTGGAAAAGGGAGCCCAGAAGATGGGCATGGACCCGATCGCCTTCCGGCGTCACAACCTGATCCCGGCCGATGAGTTCCCGTATCAGACGCCGGTTGCGTTCCAGTACGACAGCGGCAACTACCAGGGACTGTTCGACAAGCTGGAGGAGATATCCGGCTATGGCGATCTGCGCGCAGAGCAGGAGGCCAAGCGAGCCGAAGGCAAGCTCTGGGGCGTGGGTGTCTCGGGCTGCATCGAGGCCAGTGGCCCGGCGCCGTCCGCGGTGGCCGGCAGCCTGGGGAGTGCCGTGGGCTTTTGGGAAAGCGGCACAGTGCGTGTCCATCCCACCGGCAAGGTTACGGTCCTGACCGGTTCCCACGCACACGGTCAGGGACACGAGACGACCTTTGCCCAGATCGTGGGGGATGAACTGAACATCCCTCTTGAGGACATCGAGGTGGTGCACGGGGATACCGGCCGCGTCCCGTTCGGCATGGGCACCTACGGCAGCCGCAGCGCCGCCGTGGGCGGCAGTGCGCTGGTGCGCAGCGCCACGCGGGTCCGCGAGAAGATGACCAAGATCGCAGCCCACCAGATGGAGTCCCGGCCGGAGGATGTGTATTTCGACGACGAGACCGGAAACATTCGCGTTCGGGGCGCGACCGACGATGGGATG
>CAZMKQ010000051.1:0-28279 GCA_964566955.1 uncultured Caldilineaceae bacterium
CGGTCGCGGACAGCCCCGATTCACCCCCATCCCGCGACTTTGCGTTTACCCTGGTGTTGGGGGGCATTGATTGTCCTGATGTGATTCCCCTCAGGGCTGTCCATAGGAACTCAGCTCGAGTAATGAGCCACGGCATCGGCTTGAGTACGGTCTCAAGAGATTCGCTGTCCGGCACCTCTCCTTCTCGCCAAGCTGGCGCCCAGCGCAAAAACGGTGGGAAACAGGCCCAGTTGTACTTGGGGAGGACACCAGCCGGTTCGGCCTGTCGTATGGCTGCTCCCACAGGTACTGGCACGTGGTGTGCCAACCCAATCTCTGGGTCTGTCAGACACCCGGAACTACGGTCTGCCATCAGGCGGGAACCACCATAATGCTCCACAGCTAGACGGCCAGATTCCAGTTCATACTGGGACGCAGTTAGGACAGACGCCTACCGATGCATGCCACATGCGGATGGACTGCGGAAGGAGGAAGCATGGTCGTCTCTTGATATCGGGTTTGTGCTCGATACAAGGTCATTGCCGATCATGCTGCCTCTGTTTGCGCCTCTACCAGGGGTTTGGCCCATCTCTGTCAGGGGAGCTGTCGTGGGTAGGCCTGACACACGTGTGACCCAAGTCCCATACCATGATGCGGTCTGGGGTGACCTATCCTTGATGAGAAACGGAGTTGAGAGAGCCTTGACTCTGGGGCCGGATTGCCCCAACAGCTGGAGGGGAAGCTTGCGGAAGTGGGGAAGGTGTGTTCCTTCAAGTAGCCTGCGATGAGATACGGCTGCGGAATTTCCAGAAGTGCATTGACTATCTTTCTGAGTTTGACCTATCCTGACATATGGCATCACTGAAGCGAGGTGTGAGCGATGGAAGCAAAAAAAGAAGAGACTCACCCTGGATCTGGGCCCCGCCTTTCACCGCTGACTGAAAGCCATCGCCGTACTCAAGGGTGTGAGCATGCACGGGTACTGCCTGGTTGCCATTGGTCGGGAGTTGGCGCAGGCCGAAGCCAACGACCTGTCTTCTTCCGCGCGGAACGTTTGACACTCCGCCGCAAGGGGCTTTTTGGTGGCAAGCCTCTGTCTGGGGACTCAGCTGACCTGATCCGTGAGGCCCGCGAGATTAGGGATGTTGAAATCAAGGAGTGGGCATGAAGAACATAACCGTATCCGTTGACGAGGAGACCCATCGGCTGGCACGCATTCGGGCGGCGGAGTTGGACACGTCGGTATCGGCGCTGGTGCGCAACTACTTGAAGGTACTTGCTGGGGATCGATCCAAGGAGTCCATGACCATGGAACAAGCTCGCGAGCGTGAGTTTGAGCGCCGTCGGCGACTCATGGGTGAAGTAATTGAAGACATCCGCGCTACACGCAGCGGATTCAGGGCGGCCGATAACCTGACCCGCGAAGAGTTGTACGACCGCGCCAGAGCCCGGGCGGAGGTCACGGGGACAGCTGCTGGCGAGCGCAAAGTTCAAGGGCCCGGGTGAACCTCGTGCGTTTCGTTGACACGAATGTGTTGATATACGCTGCTACTCCGGCTCCTGACGAAGCCAACAAGCAGCGTGTTGCACAGCATGTATTGGACTCTGACGACTTGGCGTTCTCTGTGCAGGTCCTGCAGGAGTTCTATCACCAGGCAACGCGTCCCAATCGTCCGGATGCAATCACCCACGCCCAAGCCCTGCTGTTCATAGAGTCCATTACCAGATTCCCTGTACAGGACATCACGCTTGAAGTGTTCCACACTGCCGTAGCCATCAGCCAACGATTTGGCTTGTCGTACTGGGATGGCGCAATTCTCGCAGCGGCGCGCACTCTCGGATGCGAAGCCGTGTACTCGGAAGACTTGAGTGCCGAGCAGGATTACGACGGTCTGCAGGTCATCAATCCATTCGCCGATGTGATCCGCTCATGACCGTGGACACCAGCGGGATGAGGCTTGAGCGCATCCCATAATCTGTCCACGGTCTGATTGATCTGCCACAGGGCTTACTCCTGGGTATCACGGTGGGCCGCGCATCCTGGAGTTTGGAAATTCCAGCCACAAAGGCACCATTTCCATCCGGAACAAGCTGCGCAACTCGCAGTTCGCCATCCATTCGCTCAGGCCGGAACCGCGCGGTGCCGTGCAGGCATTCCTCCTGCCTCCGGTTCAGCGTGAAGGTTTCGCACCTTGATTGGATACAGGAAGTCCGGGCGAACTGTGCGTCCCTGACAGGTTTTGCCAAGCAGGGCGCATGTATGCTGACCTTGTGAATCAGGCGCTGTCCATCCCACCACCGGTGTAATGCTGCTCACTATCTCCACCACGCATCAGCCTGCGACCGATCTTGGGTTTCTGATATACAAGAACCCCAGCCGGTTTCAGTCGTTCAAACTCCCGTTCGGGCGGGCTGATGTCTTCTACCCCGAGGCGGAAAGCCACCATTGCACGGTGGCGCTTCTGCTGAACATCGATCCCGTGGGGCTTGTACGTCCCAAGCCCGGTGCGTCCAAGGCAGGCGGCTGGCTGGAGCAATACGTAAACGACCGTCCCTATGTCGCGTCATCACACCTGAGCGTGGCGATTGCCAAGGTGTTCGGCAGTGCTCTCGCAGGCACCAGCAGGGACCGACCGGATCTGGCGGACAAGGACATTCCGCTGGAAGCCCGGATCCCCGTCGTGCCCTCGCGGGAAGGCGCGGACCTTATTGGGAGGCTGTTCGAACCCCTTGGCTATGCCGTTGGAATTGAGAGCCATCCGCTGGACGAACGCTTTCCCGAGTGGGGCTCCAGCCCGTATTTCAGCGTACGCCTCGCGGCGACGACCCGACTCCGGGACCTGCTCGCCCACCTGTACGTGCTGTTGCCCGTCCTGGACGACCACAAGCACTACTGGGTTGGCGACGATGAGGTGGCCAAGTTGCTACGCTTTGGCGAGGGTTGGTTGGACAGCCATCCGCTGCGGGATCTCATCTCGCGGCGCTACCTGAAGCATCAGCGCGGCCTTGTCGACCAGGCGCTGATTCAACTGCTGGATGCCGGGCCGACGGATCCGGATGCCGTTGCCACACGCCACGAACAGGCAGAGAAACAGCTTGAAACCCCGCTTCGATTAAGCGAGCAGCGTATTCAGGCAGTACTGGACGCGCTCCGCAGCCTCGGGGCTGCCAAGGTGCTTGACCTTGGTTGTGGCGAAGGCAGATTGATTGGCTCCCTCCTCGACGAACCTTCGGTTCGTTCCATTACCGGCATCGACGTCTCGCACCGGGTGTTGGAAGCAGCGCGTCGGCGTTTGCATCTCGATTCCCTGTCCCCACAGCAGCGACAGCGTGTCAACCTGCTGCACGGATCCCTTGTCTACACGGACAGCCGGCTCGCAGGCCACGACGCCGCCATAGCCATGGAGGTGATCGAACACATCGATGCCCCGCGGCTTGGCGCCTTTGAGGAGGCCGTGTTCGGGACCGCACAACCCAATGCCGTCCTCGTCACGACCCCCAATGCGGATTACAACGTGCTGTTCAACGGGCTGTCCGCCGGAACCTTCAGGCACGCGGACCACCGGTTTGAGTGGACACGGGAGCAATTCCGGGACTGGTCGAGAGGGGTCGCCCACCGCCGCAAGTACGATGTGCATTTCCAGGACATCGGTCCTGTTCACCCCGACCATGGGGCACCGACCCAGATGGGGGTCTTTACGCAATGAAGATCGCCATTCCCGAATTGTGTCTGGTGGTTCTCATCGGCCCCACGGGCTCGGGGAAGTCCACCTTTGCCAACCGCCACTTCAAGCCCACGGAAGTGGTGTCCTCGGATACCTGCCGGGCCATGGTGGCGGATGACGCTACCGACCAGTCCGCAACGCCCGACGCCTTTGCGCTGCTCAACTTCATTGCGGCCACGCGCCTGCGGACCGGCCGCCTCACCGTCATCGACGCCACCAGCGTGCAGCCGCGGGCGCGCAAGCCTCTGGTGGGCCTCGCCCGGGAGCACGACTGCCTGTCGGTGGCCATCGTCCTGAACATGCCCGAGGCTCTGTGTCTGGCCCGCAACAAGGAGCGTCCGGAGCGCTCGTTTGGCCCGCACGTGGTGCGCAATCAGGCCGCACAGCTCAAACGATCGCTGCGTCGGTTAAGGCGCGAGGGCTTCCGGTATGTGTTTGTGCTCAACTCTCCCGAAGAGGTTGAAGAGGCTTTCGTTGAGCGAATGCCCATGTGGGTCAACTTGCGCAGCGAGCCTGGGCCGTTCGACATCATCGGTGATGTCCACGGGTGTTTCGATGAACTTGCCATCCTCCTGAAACGTCTCGGATACAGGTTGGAGACCCGCACCGACGACATCGGGAAACCCGGTTTTTCCGTCACCCATCCGCAGGGGCGCAAGGCCGTATTCGTTGGCGACCTCGTGGACCGGGGTCCGGCTGTTGCCAAGGTACTCAAGCTGGTGATGTCCATGACCGCGGACGGCACTGCGTTTTGCGTGGCGGGCAATCACGAAGCCAAGCTCGTCCGCAAACTCCAAGGCAGGAAGGTGCAAATTTCCCACGGGCTGGCAGAAACGCTCGCCCAGTTGGAAATGGAGTCGCCGGAGTTTCAACAACGGGCGGCTGCGTTCCTGGATGGACTGATCAGCCACTATGTGTTCGATGACGGGAACCTGGTGGTGGCCCACGCGGGACTGAAGGCGGAATACCAGGGCCGGGCGTCGGCCCGTGTCCGGGACTTCTGCCTGTATGGCGAGACTACCGGGGAAACGGACGAATTCGGTCTCCCGGTACGCGCCGATTGGGCGGCCGGCTATCGCGGGCAGGCGATGGTGGTCTACGGTCATACCCCGGTTATGGAACCCGCTTGGCTCAACCGCACCATCAACATTGATACGGGCTGTGTCTTTGGCGGCAGGCTGACCGCGCTCCGCTACCCCGAGAAGGAACTGGTGTCGGTTCCGGCGGCGCAGGTCTATTGTGAACCGGTGAGACCCGCAGCCGAGGATGTCCAGCCGGAGGTTCCCGTCGTGTCGGCCGGGACCCGCGCGGCGAATGTCCTTGATATTGGAGACGTAATCGGGAAGCGCATTGTTGCGACCCGGCTCCGCGGCAATATCACCGTGCGGGAAGAAAACGCAGCGGCGGCGCTTGAGGTTGTGAGTCGTTTTGCCCTGGATCCCCGTTGGCTGGTGTATCTCCCGCCGACCATTTCCCCGTGCGAGACCTCCGCGCTCCCTGGCGTACTCGAACATCCCACCGAGGTGTTTGCCCACTTCCGCAACAACGGCGTGTCCGAGGTCGTCTGCCAAGAGAAACACATGGGTTCACGGGCCGTGGTCGTGGTTGGGCAGGACGCCGCAGCCATCGAACGGCGCTTTGGCATCGCGGGGGAAGGCATCGGTGCCTGCTATACGCGTACCGGACGGAGGTTCTTTGAGGACCGTACCCTTGAGGCGCAATTCCTGGAAGGTGTCCGCAAGGGTGTTGCGGACGCCGGTCTTTGGGCTGAACTGGAAACCGATTGGGTCGTGCTGGACAGTGAAATCATGCCGTGGTCCCTCAAGGCGCAGGAACTGCTCCGCGAACAATATGCCGCAGTGGGTGCGGCCGGACGGACCAGTCTCTCGGCTGCCGAATCCCTCCTCAGGCAAACGGCGGCGCGCGGCATTGATACCGGTGAGGCCTTGACCAGAGTCGCAGAGCGGTTGAACCTTACCCAACTCTATAGTGACGCCTACGCTCGGTACTGCTGGCCGGTGACATCGCTTGCCGATATCCAATTGGCACCGTTCCACCTGCTGGCGAGCGAGGGCCAAGTGCATGCCGGGAAGGACCACCTGTGGCATATGGGTATGGCCGGACGCCTGCACGCAGCCGATCCGGCACTGTTCCGGAATACCGACCACAAGGTAGTGCGTCTGAATACCGAGGATGAGATTGAGGCCACATCCTGGTGGGAGGAACTGACCGGCAAGGGCGGGGAGGGCATCGTCGCCAAGCCGATGGACTTTGTGGTGCACGGCAAGCGCGGCTTGGTGCAACCTGCCATGAAGTGCCGGGGTACCGAATACCTGCGCATTATTTACGGACCGGAGTACACCCTGTCGGAGAATTTGGATCGCCTGCGCAACAGAAGTCTTTCCACGAAGCGGTCCCTTGCCCTACGGGAGTTTGCGTTGGGCCTGGAGGGCCTGCAGCGTTTTGTGGAGCGAGAGCCTCTTCACCGGGTGCACGAGTGCGCTTTCGCGGTCCTCGCTCTCGAAAGCGAGCCGGTTGATCCAAGGTTGTGAATGGGTTTCCGGCCGAGTGACTCTCGGCATGTCCGGAGTGACGGAACCATCGGCACTTCATCTTGGGAAGGGAGCCGATGAAGAAGGATTTTGCCGGGCGCGCCCTCCGAACCTTCGGGCGCAGACACGGGAGTTGGCGGTGCTGCCCAACGACTGGATCGACACTGCTTGCTCTGGCTTCGGGCGCAAGTCGGGCGCTCCCAGCCGTATTACAATGACAGCCAAGCACTCGGGGGCAACAGGAGCGCGGCCATGGCCACGCCGAAGACACAGGAACAGGAACGGAGCGGTACTGATAACCGGACTATGAACGGAGCTGCCGGCCGGCCGCTCAACGGGGTCGCGGATGTCGCACCACCGCTGCCGATGGCTGGCAGCCCGGATTGGTGGGCAGCTGTCAAGGCCCTGGATCACTACGACCCCGCCTATCCCTACGACCCGGCCTACGAATACGACGACGATTACACGACTGATCCGGACTATGGGGTGGATGGGGTTACGCATGTGACTACCGAAACGCACAAGTTCTCCATGGGCTCCTTCAAGTCAACCGTAAGCGCGCTGAGGGGACCCTGTGCACTGCGCGAATTCTCGGTATACCTGACGGATGCGGTCAGGCAGGCCTTGGGGCCGGACCACAAGTTTCGCGACAAGGGACACCTGATTCCGGATGTGGTCGTGCTGCAGGAATTGCTTTCGCCCGATGAAGAGCTTCCCCGTGCCTGCAGGCTGGAGGTGGATCCGCCCCCACTGATGGTGTTGGAGGTCCTTTCCGCAACTTCCTGGTGGGCGGACGTGGGGCCGAAGAAGGATGCCTATGCCGCCATGGGCATTGCGGAATACTGGCTGTACGATCCAGAAGGCCACGCGCCGACAGCAGACTCGCACGGCCTTTCCTTTTGGGGATGGCGGCTGAACGACACGGGGACCTATGTCCGCATTCCTCGGCAGGCATGGGACTCGGAATGGCCCGTGTATTACAGTGCAGGGCTGGCGGGCCACATCCGCATGCTGCCGGCTGCGGCCCGCGGCGTGGATCTGGACCTAACGAATGAACTGGGCGAGCCGCACCGGCTGCAGTGGTGGGATTCGGTCCAGGGTCTTTGGCGTGACCCGGAGGTGGATGCCGAGATGAAACACCGGGCGGAAGCGCAAGCGGACACCGAACGCCGACTACTTGAAGAACGCGTCACCAGCATGCATGTGTTGCTGAAGACGAGGTTCCTTGATTTACCCCATGTCCGCGTGGACATTGAAGCCAACTGGCGTCGAGCAGGACAAGGCCGCACCACAGCGGAAGTGATGGAAGTGACCTACGGCAATGCCGAGTGGCGTTCGCTGTTGTTCCCCCAGGAACCTGAAGACATCGTGTAGCCGACGGGGTCCGATTCATTGCCTGAAATCGGAGTTCGTGTGCCATGGCTTGCCGCCAGACGGCGATCGTGTGGGCCGCCAAAGCCGTGCAGGGCGCACGCGTCTGCACGTCCTGTGGTTGCTGCGCCGGTGCGAGCCGCCGCACTTACGGACGGCGTGACAATCACATTGCCAAGTTCTGGCGGGACCCGGTTGCGTTGGCGCACAGCGGCGGCTTGAACCACTCCGGGACTCGTCGGGTTAAGCGCATCGTCAAGGAGAACCGGACTTCGTTCCCGGGAGGGTGGAGTGCACGTTTCAACAACTGAAGTCAGCGTACCGAAGGCCATGATGATTGCGGTGACCGAGGACACACTGGCCGTCGAACTGTCGGATGGAAGGACCATCTCGGTTCCGCTGGCTTGGTATCCCCGCTTGGTGCACGCTATGCCACAGGAAAGAGACAACTGGGAACTGATCAGCGACGGCCAAGGAATTCACTGGCCCGACCTGGATGAGGACATCAGCATTGAGGGTTTGTTGGCTGGGCGAAAGTCCGGGGAAAGTCACCGGTCCTTCCAGCAATGGCTTGAGGCGAAGAAGGAGGGACGAGGCCTCACGTTGTGCGAACTTACTGCATACAACGAGAAGCGGCAGCGACGGTCTGATGGTCGATAAACGGTAGGGAGGCTGCAACGTCCCCCGCTACTCCTGACGCCTGGACGAACCGGATTTCCGGCTCCCCGGGATGCCGGATTCAGGCCGCCAAGGCCAGATTCTCGGGCTCGTTCTCCAACCGGGTGAGCCAGTAGCTGAGATCGAAGGTGTGGTTGCCGGTTAGGAACCGCCAGAACTTGACCCGGTTCACAATCTCCAGGCGGCCCACCGGGAACTCGTACCACGGCTCGGGACGGGAGAGGATGGAGTAAAGGTTCTCCTCCGTCCGGTTCCTGGCTTCCAGGTTGGTCACCGGATCGAATTGCATCTGGTCGTCCAGATCACCGGTGTTCCAAAGTCGGTGCTGGCGCACCCTGGGGTTCAGCCGAATCTTGAACATGTAGCGGACCCGGTCTGTCTGGTTGCGGCGTCCGCAGTGCCAAATCCCGTGGTGGAGGGCCAGTACGGTGCCTGCCTCGCACACCATGGGAATCTGCCCCACGAAGTTCTGGTAGCGGGCAATGTCCGATTCATTGATGCGGCGGAACTGGCTGCCCGGCAGCAGGAGGGTGCCGCCCATTTCCAGCGGCGTGTCGTGGGGGAAGTACATCAACTGGATGTCGAAGTGCATCCGGGTGTCGATGATGGCGTCTCCGTGCAGGCCCTGGGCCCGGCCCTCGTTGGGCTGGCGGATGTGGACGGCGTGGTGATCGAACTGCGGATCCGGACCGACCAGGCTTTGGACAATGCCCTGGATTTCCGGCAGGTGCATCAGATCGTCCAGTGGCGATCCGGGTGCGTAGACCTCGGACAGCGGCAGACCCGCGGGCGGACGCGCAACCGGTCCGGCATCAAAGGCGTCCATGACGCGTCGGTTGAGGTCGTCGGGCACCAAATTGTCGAAGCGCAGGAAGCCGCGTGCGGCAAACGACGCCATCTGGTTTGTGGTCAGCAACAGTTCGGGGTTCACGGTCGCGGTCGTCATGTCTTCACCTCCACCATCTTCTCGAAAACATACTCGAACTTGAAGAAGGATGTCGTGTATTCCAGATCCTTGTCCGGGGGGATCAGCTGGGGCATCTGGATCACGCGCCAGCCGTCCTGCATCGCCGCCAGGCCCGTGGGGTATGGCGGCGTGTCGCTGTCCCCGGTGGTGGGATAGGTTTGACCGGTCCCGTCATAGATAGTCCATCCCCTGACATCGCTGTCCAGGGCCGAGTTGGACAGGTAGAGGATCATGATGATTTGGCGCTGGTCGGACATGCGCGGTTAATCGTGGGGGTACGCAGGCGGAGGGCAGGATGTCCCTAAGCATAGGCCAACGCGCGATGTGCCTGCGAATGGATGCATTTGGGGTTGGCACTGCGGCTGGGATTTGGCGGCGGGAGGCCCTGCCTCCAGACACTCAAATCGCCCTGTCAATTAGAGTTGCGTTTTTTGCCGCGCGCCCAGAGGCAAAGGTCAATAGGACAGGATCCACATGCCCAAAGTGGTTGTCTGCCGACACAAGGTCGGCCCCGTTTCCAGTGTGTGAGCTGCCCCTTGGCCTTCAGTTGCACACCGACTCGTCTACAGTCTCGAAGATCTCCAGGGCCATATCGAACCTCTCTGCCTCGTCTTGGTTCCATACGCCACACAGGTCGTCCAGCGAGGACCCTATCGCGTTGGGGTTCTCCTTGTTGTCGGTCAGACCGGCTCCCTTCCGGAGCAATCTCAACGCCGCCTGGTTCAGGGAAATACCCTCGGTTTGGGCCAGACGGCGCACAGCGGAACTCAGTTCGTCGTCGAATCCCCGAACCGTGAGCTGGTTCATGTCGCCTGATCCCTTGTGAATCACAATGCGAGTTGCTGTGGGGCATTATATGAAGCGACTCTGTTGGTCTCAACGGGGTCCGTGTCTTGTCTGATGAGATGCTGTACGGCAGCACCCTCGCGTGCTTGACCTGCTCGCTTGGATTGGCAGTTGACTTCGTCGGATTGATGGGCCGGCCATGGACGGGGCGTCTGAAACAGAGCGTGCGACATGGTCGGGATGATTGATGGCCCACCGGCCACAGGAGTGAGCGGCTGCCACCGGTCCAACGGGTTCCGGACCTCCTCCGGCAGGCACTCCAGGGGCAGGGCATGGGGTTGAACACGATGCCCATTCCCCGATCTCCGTTAGGGTGCCTTTCTGCGATCCTCTAGAATTCGGTATTCGTCACGCTTTCTCTTTCTCGCCCGGGCGGGGCATCGTCCTTTTAAACCATGAGAACCTACATTCTCAAGCGGGTAATACAGGCGATTCCCCTCCTGTTCCTGATTTCCTTCATCGTCTTCCTGAGTATCCAGGCCACCGGCGATCCCCTGGCGGCCTATACCGTGGACGCGTCGCTCACGTCGGACGACATTGCCCGCCTCAAGGCCAAGTACGGACTGGATCAACCCGTTCCCATCCAGTACCTGAACTGGCTCAAGAACATGGCCACTGGCAACTGGGGCACCTCCTACTTCACGCGGGAGAGTGTGGTGGACATGTTCCTGGAACGCCTCCCCAACACCCTGATCCTCTTTGCGGTGTCCTATGGACTCATCCTGGTGGTGGCCCTGATCCTGGGCATCCTGACCGCAGTGCGCCAGTACTCGCTGTTCGATTACTCGGTGACGGCCCTGAGCTTCCTGGGGATTGCCACTCCCAGCTTCTGGCTGGGCCTGATGCTGATTTATCTCTTTGCCGTGCGCCTGAAGACCTGGGGCCTGCCTTCCCTGCCGGTGGGGGGGATGTACGACCTCAGCGAGGGCAAGACGCTGGCCGAGGTTTCGCGCCATGTGATCCTGCCGGCCGTCACCCTGTCGGTGGTGGTTTGTGCCCGTTACGTGCGCTACATCCGCTCGTCCATTCTGGAACAGCTGCAGCTGGACTATGTCCGTACGGCGTCCGCCAAGGGCCTCCGGAGCCGCACAGTCCTCTTTCGTCACATCCTGAAGAATGTACTCCTGCCCCTGATCACGCTCGTGGGGTTGGATCTGCCCAATTTTCTCTCCGGCACCATTGTCATTGAGTCCATATTCGCCTGGCCCGGCGTGGGCCGCCTGTTCTGGTCCGCGGCGGAACGAACCGACATTCCCGTGTTGATGGCCATCATGCTGTTTGTGGCCGTCATGACGGTGTTGTTCAATCTGATCGCCGACATCTTCTACGCGGTCGTGGATCCGCGGATTAGCTACTCATGACCGTATCCGGCAACGATTCCAAAGAGCGGGACGCGGTACCCATAACCAACTTGGGAGCGTCCGGTGCCCTGGTGCGTCCGGCCGAGACCCTGTGGTCAAGTTTTTGGCGGCGCTTTGTCCGCCATCGACCGGCCATGATCAGCCTGGTCGTGCTTCTGTTCATGGTGGTGTCCAGCTTTGGGACTTCCCTCTTCGTATCCGAGGACGAGGCGAATCTCATCGATGTCCAGGCCATGCGCAGCCCACCGTCATGGGAACATCCCTTCGGCACGGACGATGTGGGACGCGACATGTTCCTGCGCACCCTGTTCGGGGGCCAGATCTCCCTGCGCATCGGTCTTCTGGCCGCCTGTATCAGCGTGGTCATCGGCATTACGGTAGGGACGGTGACGGGCTACAACACGGGATGGATCGACAACGTCCTGATGCGCATCACCGATGCCTTGCTGAGCATTCCCACGCTCTTCATCCTGATCGTCCTGACCCGTGTCCTGGGCGATCGCATTGGCGTGGGCAATATCGCCTTCATTACCCTGGTGATTGGCATGCTGTCCTGGATGCCCACCAGCCGCATCGTGCGGGCCCAGGTCCTGTCGCTCAAGGAGCAGGACTTCGTGCTGGCCGCCCGTTCGCTGGGCTGTCAGGCAGGGCGCATATTGGTGCGCCACATCGTTCCCAATACGCTGGCGCCCGTCGTGGTGGCCGCGACCCTGGATGTGGGCCGGGCCATCATTTTCGAGGCGTCCCTGAGCTTTCTGGGGTTGGGCATCCAGCCCCCGACGGCAACCTGGGGCAGCATGCTCAACCGGGCCCAGGCCTATCTGCTGAATGCTCCCTGGATTGCCCTGTTCCCCGGCGTCATGATTCTGATCACCGTTCTGTGTGTGAATTTCCTGGGTGACGGCTTGCGCGATGCGTTCGACCCTCATTCCCTCCATTGAGGCCCCTTCCATGTTGCAGTCCACCGTCAATGCCGATCTCCACGCCCATATCCGGGAGGCGTTTCCGGACCATCTGGAACGGATCAGGACCTACATGGCCCAGCCCAGCGTCAGCGAAGGCGATATCGGTGTCCGGGACTGCGCCGAAATGCTCTCGGAGCGGTTCCGGCAGATTGGATGTCAGGAGGTGGAGATTGCCGAGACACCGGATTTGCCGGCTGTTTGGGCACACCTGGATGCCGGTGCCTCCCACACCTTGGCGGTGTACGGGTTTTTCGACACCAACATCGTGGGCACGGGCTGGACCCACGATCCCTTCGACGGAGTCGTAACGACGCATTCCGACTTCCCTCAGGTGCTGTACGGGCGCGGTGCCTCCAACAAGGGCGGGTTCATGGCATTCCTCAATGCCATCGACACGGTCCAGCAGGTGCGGGGCGCCTTGCCGGTCAACCTCATGTTTGTGTGCGAGGGTGAGGAGTTTGTTGGCAGCTTGCATGTTCCCCAGTTGATTGAACGCTATCGGGAGCCGCTGTCCCGGGCCACAGGCATGCTGTCGCCCGGCCCCTGTCAGAATGCCGCCGGCGCCGTGGACCTGGCCCTCGGCAACAAGGGGTGCCTGCACATCGAAATGCGGTGCAGCGGGGAGGAGTGGGGCCGCGGTCCGCAGGGGGCGCCGACCCATTCCTCCACCATGGGGGTCGTGGACCATCCGGTCTGGCGCCTGGTGCATGCCCTGTCCACTTTGTACGACCCCGCCACCGGCGTCATCACGGTTCCGGGTTTCCTGGACGGCCTGCGCGAGCCCTCCGCCGTGGATCTGCAGCTGGTGGAGGAGCTGGCGGCACGGTATGCAGACAACGAGGCGGCGGGCATTCCCGGCATTGGACAGCCCGAACTGGTGCCCTGTTTTGTCAACGACGCGACCGGCGCGGAAGTGTTTCGGCGCTATTGCTTCCTGCCGACCATGAACATCAACGGCCTACGCGCGGGTTTCACGGGTCCCGGCACCACGCTGTGGACCTTGCCGCACGAGGCGCGCTGCACCATCGACCATCGCCTGCCGCCGGACCTGGATCCTCAGGCCTGCCTGGAACGCATACGGGAGCACCTGGACGCGCAGGGCTACACCGACATTCACATGGAAGTGCTGATGTCGGTCGGGGCCCAGAGCCTGGACCTGCACGACGATCTGGCCCGGTCGGCACTTTCGGTGTTGGCCGACTGGGGCGTGGATCCCATGATCTGGCCCCGGCGCGGCGCCAGCGGACCCACCGGCTATTTCAGCCAGATGCTGGGGCTCAAGGTGCTGGGCAGCACGGGTCTGGGGTATGCCAGCGGCCATTCGAGCGCCGACGAGTTTCTCGTCGTGGAAGGCAACGAGCGCGTGGGAGGCATCGTGGAACTGACCGGTTCCTACGCCGACCTGCTGTGTGGCCTTGGAACCGACTGATCCAATCCCCAAAGACGGAACGAGGAGTATCACGAATCATGACCAATGCCTTGCTGTGGTCCCAGTTGCAGGATCGTGTTCGGGATGGATTGGCGGATTGCCCGGGAGTCGCGGGGTTCTGCCTGCAGGATCTGGCCACCCGGGACACCACGGGCTGGCATGAGCAGGAAGTGTTTCCGGTGGCCTCCACCATCAAGATACCGATTCTGGTCACACTGTTGGCCCGGGCGGAAAAGGGGGAACTGGATCTGCAGGAACGCATCGCCATCACGCCGGAGGTGCTTGTGCCGGGCAGTGGCGTTCTGACCTATTTGGAAGGCCCGCTGGATCTGTCCGTCCTGGATATCGCCCAGCTCATGATCATGGTGTCGGACAACACGGCCACCAACCTGTGCATTGATTGGGCCGGCATGGATGCCATCAACGAACTGATGGAATCCCTTGGCCTGAGCCAAACCCGGATTCGGCGCAAGATGCAGGACCACGAATCGGTGGCCCGCAACGAGGAAAACGTTTCCACCCCCACCGATGCCGTGGGGCTGATGCGCGCCCTGTATGAGAACCGGCCCAGTTCCGCGGTGGCGGAGCAGGCCCTGGCCATTCTCAAGAAGCCCAACCGCGGGCCCATTGAGCGTGCCATGGAGGCGGACGTGGCCGTGTCCAACAAGCCGGGTGGCATGGAACGCGTCCGTTGCGACGCCGGTATCGTGTGGCTGCCGCGGCATCCCTATGCACTGGCCCTCATGAGCAAGTTTGGTATAGAGAACCCGTATCGACAGGAGAACCGCCTGGTGGCCGCGGTCCAGCTGATCCACGAATACATGGTGGCCATCGATCGTTCCAGCGACTTGGGCCAGGGCATCCCCTCGTCCCTGCTGGACGGCTGACAGGCATTGCAGAGGCAGATCAACATCCGGCCCGGAGTGGCGAGGCAAATCATGACCGCTGAAGTGACCATCATTCGCGCACCGCGGCTGTTCGGTTCCGAGGGAACCGTCCACGACCATGGAGCCAGCCTTTGGATTGAAGGGGACAGGATCACCGGGGTATACGGCAGCGAAGCGCCGGACGTCCCCGAGAACGCCCGCGTCCTCGACTTTCCCGACGGGTGCATCCTGCCCGGCCTCATCGATTCCCACACCCATCTCATGTACGGGACGGGAGAGCGCATGAGCGGCCCGCGATCCTACGACCACGTCAACGACGTGGACAGCGACGGCCTGATGTTGCTGCGCAGCGTGCGCAATGCCTATCAGCACCTGCTGAAGGCCGGCGTTACCTCGATGCGGGATTTGGGTGCCCGCAATCGCATCACCTTCGATCTGAAGGACGGCGCCAGTGCCGATCTGTTCAAGGGGTTTCCCACCCTGCACGTGTGCGGACGCGCCGTCACGATCACGGGCGGCCATTTCCACTTCGGGCACGAGGAGGCGGACGGGGAGGCCGAGTGCCGGAAGTCTGTGCGGCGTCTCGTGAAGGAGGGGGCCGACTTCATCAAGATCATGGGTTCGGGGGGCGGTACCTACATCACCGACAACCGGCGGGCCTCCTTCACAATTCCGGAACTGCGCGCCATTGCCGACGAGGCCCATCGTCACGGCAAGCCGTGTACCGTGCATGCGATTGCGACCGAATCCATTGCCAACGCGGTGGAGGCCGGGATCGACTGCATCGAGCACTATGAGTTTGTGGAAATGAACTACGACCGCAAGCTGGATCCCGCCATTGCCGATCAGATGATTGCCAACGACATCTGGCTCAGCCCCACCATTCAAACCGGGTTCCGCAAAATGGAGAGCATGTTGGCGCTCCGGGAGGAACGGGCTCTGTCTCCGGAGGAACAGGAGGCGTTGGTCTATTCCCAGTGGAAGCAGGAAGGGCAGCTGTACGTGACCGGAGCCCTGTATGAAATGGGCGCCCGGCGCTTCCTCATGGGCACCGATGCCATTTCGCAGTTTGGCGACTATGCCGTGGGGCTCCGCCTGATGGCGGAATCGGGACTGCCCCATGAAGAGGTGTTGTATGCGGCGACCCGCAATCCGGCTGCCGCCATGGGCATCCTTGATGACGTTGGCACCCTGGAAACGGGCAAGATTGCCGACGTAACCATCGTCAAGGGCGATCCCATGTCAGACATCCGGGCCGTGGAAAACGTGCAGCAGGTTGTCAAGGCCGGCTACGTCCTGCCCATGGACAGCCTGGAGCTGTTCCCCGAAGGCGAGGGTGAGGCCAAACCGCCCGTAGTGCGCAAACCGCCCAACCCCAGGGTCGTGCGCCTACCCCATCATCACCCGCATCCACATTAGGCCTTCAGCTGTCTGCCCGGTGCCGGCTGCACCCCTGAGCGATTGCAGCGGCCCTGGGCAGAGTACAGTTTGTTGGCATCCACAAGGGAAGCTAGCGGGGAAGGAGAACGAGGAATCACTTTATTCCCCTTGTTCGTCCCCTTGCGTGGTAGATGGGGATCACCGGTTATTGGCAGGCATCCAAACGCTCTCCCTGGGGGCAGGGGCACCGGCATCGGGGGGCCGGACACGTCACAAGTCGTTGTAAAGACATGGGAATCACATCTGCTCCGCAGGTTGGATCCGGATCCCCAAACCCATCCAACGAAACCCGTACCGGCACCCGCGGTATCACACTGAACACGCTGTGCTTGCCGAACACATGTAGTAACATTCACTTGTCGGAGCCGAGATGGGGCTGACGAGTGGGACTATGGGCAGGACTGCAATTGAATGGACGGATGCGACTTGGAACCCTGTCACGGGCTGCGACAAGGTTTCCGAGGGCTGCAAAAACTGCTATGCCCTCAGGTTGGCAGAACGATTCCGTGGCATCCCCGGTCATCCCTATGAGCAAGGGTTCGACCTCCGCATATGGGACGAACGAGTGGAGCAACCCCTTCACTGGCACCGTCCTCGGACAGTGTTCGTGAACAGCATGAGCGACCTCTTCCACGAGCACATTCCGTTTGAGTTTGTGCATCGTGTCTTTGCTGTAATGCAGGAAGCATCCCAGCATCGATTCCAAGTCTTGACGAAACGGCACCACAGACTTGAAGCCCTTGCACCCGAACTGCCTTGGCCTCCCAACGTTTGGATGGGCGTGTCAGTCGAAAACCAGAGGTGGCTTGAACGCGCCGATGCTCTCAAGCGTACGCCCGCAGCCGTCAAGTTTCTCTCCTGCGAACCGTTGCTGGGACCACTTAACATTGATCTGGATGGTATTGATTGGGTGATTGTTGGCGGAGAGAGCGGTCCTGGTGCTCGTGCAATGCGAACCCAATGGGTGACAAACATTCGAGATCAGTGCATTGCGTCCCGAGTGCCTTTCTTCTTCAAGCAGTGGGGTGAATTTGATGTCGACGGAGTCCGACGCGGCAAAAAGACCGCCGGTCGAATACTCGGAGATCGAACTTGGGATGAAATGCCGGAGGAAAGTCTTGTGACAAGCAGTGCGCAAAGCAGTCAGAGATTCGGAGGGGATTGGACAAGGATGAAGTTGACAATTCTGGGCAGATACTTGGACAGCTACACGACTGCATTGAAGAATCAACCACTCCGGATATCATACATTGACGCGTTCGCAGGAACCGGCGCAGTTGAGCTTGCTCAAACCTCGGATAGCGACCAACAAAAATTCCTTGACGGATCGGCGCGCATAGCATATGAGGTCCGAGACAAGAAATTCGACCAATTGGTGTTTATTGAAAAGGACACCGGAAAAGCAAAAGCTCTCAAGGCACAGTTTGAAGACCAAGCTAGGATCGATGTCAGAGTTCAAGATGCTAATGTAGAGCTCCGGAAGATTTGCTCAATGGGCACACAGGAATTTTGGCAGAAGAACAGAGCTGTTGTGTTTCTTGATCCGTTTGCTCTTGAAGTCGAATGGGCCACGATTGAGGCAATCAGCAGGAAACCTGTGTTTGATGTGTGGATTCTGCTTCCTGTTGGTGCCATTCGCAGAATGATCCCGTTGCACAAGCTCCCTAGCGAAGTGGATCCCAAGTGGGAAGTGAAGTTGAACTCGATTTTTGGTGATGACAGCTGGAAGGAAATGTATCAAAAAACACCAACTTTGTTTGGCGATCAAATAGAGAGTATGCCCGGAACGGATCCAATTGCAGAACTGTACAAGAGAAAATTGACAAAAGTGTTTCCAAAGGTTGCGTCAAAATCTGCCACGTTGCAAAATCCAAGAGGCGGATCATTATTTGAGCTTATCTTTGCAGTTTCCAATCCAAGTCGTAAGGCGCAAGGTGCTGCACTGCGGATTGCGAATCATATTCTGGAGGACATTTGACAAAGCCCAGATCGTCGATGTTCGCTTAACAATACGATCCGCTTGGTGCTTTATGAAATCCCGCAAGTGCAAGGTTCCGTAACTGTTCAAGGCAGGGCAAGCGCAAAGTCGTGATCAGGGCAGTGGTGGCATCCGATCTGGTCGCGCAACAATTTGATGGACACGTTCGCTCTGTAATTCTGCTGAAACGGGCGCACCATGTTCAAAGCAGACCGGCCGAGGATGTGCATCATGGCTGGGGCGTGGCTCCTGTGCAGGCGGCAGTTGTCCTCCCGAAGCTGCATGTCCAGGGTGCAGTGCAGGCCGTGCTCACTGCCTCGTGGCTGCGGACCTGCCCGACAGCGCCTTGGCATCTGCAGTCCGGCTTGAGATGCAATGGCGCATGGAGCGCTACCGCCCGCGGGGGCTGTTGTGTTCCGTGCGTACCCGGATCAGATTGCGCAGACCCGACCACAGGGTGGGGGCCATCACCCATTCGCAGAAGCCGGGACCACCCAGAGCCGTGTAGGTGCGTTGCTCGGTGCGGCTGTTGTTGTGCTCGATGGTTTCGCAGCGGTTCTGCGCAAGTAGGTGTCCCGGGAAGCTATGGCGCATGCCGCGCGGGTGCGCGGATCGGACAGCAGGGCCAGTTGATTGGCGAAAAGGTGTTATGGAGAATGCAGCTCGGGGCCAATCCCTCTTCAAGCAGGAAACTTCCGCATTGGGATTGGTGGAAAGACTTCACCGGTGCTAGAAGTCGTATTTAGCTTCATCGTACGAAGGGGGATGCCGGACATGTTTTAGGTCGCCGCCGTTTGCACGCGGCGGCGCAGGACCGATTCTCCTGCACAGATCAGGGTTATGGCTGCGGTAACAAGGGTAGCCGTCAGACAGACAATGGCAAACCCCTGCAATTGGGACACTGGCCCGGGGTTCTCGATGGTGGCTGGAAGGGCTCGGTCCAAAAGGCGGGCCGAATAGACCCACAGCCCGCCCAGGGCGGCAATGCCCAGACTGCGCGAGTGAATGCGTACCACCGCGGTCAGGCTGGACACCATGCCCAGTTCATTTTGGGGAATACGGCTGGTAATGATGCTGTTGGCGGCTGGCTGCAGCAGGCCGCCGCCCAGGCCCAGCAGGACCATTTGAATCGTGAAGTGCCAGATTTCCAGTGACCCTATGACCAATCCCAGCCATGCGTAGGCAACGGCCATGAGCACAAGGCCACCCAGTATCAGGGGCCGTTTGCCAACGACCTCCACCAGCTGACCGGACACCCACGAGCCGATACCGAACGCCACCGGCTGTACGGACAACAGCACACCGACCGTCAGCGGATCCAGTCCCATCAATACTTCAAGATAGAAAGGCAGGATTAGGCCCACACCACCGTAGACAAAGAAGTAGAGGTATCGGGCCGACAGGTAAACAGAGAACGGCCGGCTCCGAAACAGATTGAGATTTAGGATGGGATTGTTGACGCGCAGTTCATGGAGGACAAATATGCCCAGGCACACCACCGAGGTGGCTATCAGGTAGGGACTGAGAAACTTCAGGTCCGGTTCCTGGTTGAAGGTGGTTCCAAGCAGAAACGTGCACAGGCTGGCAAAGAAGACGGCCACACCGAAGATGTCGAATCTGCTCCGGCCGGTTCCGGTGGATCCGCCCAGGTACAGGTGGGCCAGGGGCAGGGCGGGGAGCACAAACAGGAGATCGAACAGGAACACCAAACGCCAGTGGAACGCCTTGAGAATCACGCCACCGGCCAGTGGCCCCACCACAATCCCGATCGACACCATGGTACCGATGAACCCGAAGGCCTTGCCCCGATCCCCGGCCGGGAAGGTCTCGACCACAATGGCCAGCAGGAGGGCTCCGGACATGGTCAGGCCGATTGCCTGGATCACCCGGAACAGAATCAGCCAGAGCAGCGACGGGGCCACGGCACTCAGGACATTGCCTACTCCGGCCAGTACGAGCCCCCACACCAACACCCGTTTGTTGCCGAACATGTCGCCCATGGCCCCGATCATCAGGCTCAGCGAGGCTTGGATCATGGCGGACACCAGTGCGACCCATTGCACCCGCGTGAACGGGGCGTCGAAGTCCTGGGCGATCGCGGGCAGGGCCATCGCCACGATGCTGACGTCGATGGTTTCGACGAACAGGGCGAAGGCCACGGCCGCCAAGGCCAGGCGGTGGCGCGTTTGGGTGTTTGTCACGGATCAGCAACCAATCAAGGGATTATGAGACGGGATGGAGATGCAACCGGTCGCAGCACGGGGTCGGCCGGTCAGGTCTGGAGTGCCGATGGGGATGCGGGCAGTGGACTGGGTTCGTAATCCGCGCGCCGGCAACCCGGAACGGGTCTTGATGATGGGCTTCAGGCCGAAAGAGTCTGCTATTCCCCGAGCATGGACGGCTGAAGAGGCACAGCTGTCCCTTTCAACTCATTGGTGCAGGGGTGGTACAGGGTCAAGGGCGGCCAAGTCGGAGATCCGGAGGCGGAATCAGAGAGGGCATCCAAAAGGATGCCCCCTCCCTCAATGCAGCCTCCTGGCGGGAGGCTGAGGACTGGTCCTATTCACTGACGGTCCATTCGTTAATGTTGCCGTACCACACGGTGAAGGGACGGAGCTCAAAATCCTGGACACGGGTGTTGACACCATAATGCCGGCCCGTGGCAAACAGGTAGAGGGCATAGGCGTCCTCATGCATGATGCGCTGCGCTTCCATGATGAGCCGCGTTCGCTCGTCGTCATCGAATTCCGTTTGGGCTGCAATTAGTGCGGCGTCCACGTCGGCGTTGCAGTAGCGATGCCATTGGGAACCGCCCGGGTTGTCTTCAGAAGCAATTTCATTGCAAAGGAACCGGTTGGAAATTTCCGGATCCGGGACGCGGAGTCCGTGACTCCAGCCACCCATTTCATAGTCGCCATGCGACCAGGTGCCGTTCTGGTCCCAGGTTCCGAACAGCTCGGCCGTGCGGCGGTTCTCGATGACCATTTCCGCACCGATTTCCTTGAACATCTGCTGCACCAGGAGCTGTACCTGCTCTCTCTGCAGAACGCCGGATGTGGTGCGGTGGGTGAAGGTCAGGCGAGTGCCGTCCTCGTATCCCTCCACGCCACTGGACTCGCGAATGCCGTCCCCGTCACTGTCGGTCCAGCCGTTGTCCTCCAAGAGGCTGCGTGCCAGATCGGGGTCGTAGTCGTAGGGAACGAGGTCGCGGTTTTGCCACGGTGTGCCGTGCCACTCCGTACCCACATTGACTTCCGCCTGTCCGTGCAGGATGTTGTCGATCAGCAACTGCTTGTCCACGGCGTGCTGCAGGGCCACCCGGACGTTCCGGTCGGTGAAGATCGGAGCTTGCGCGTTGTCGCCGTTCATGACGTACCGTTCACCGCCCGCGGGTGGGGCGTTGACCAGATTGATAATGCCCTTGTCCTGCAAATCCAGGAGAGTGGGCAAGTTGGCGGCGCGCAGGCCCCAGGCGATATCCACTTCACCGACTTCCAGAGCAGCCAGCAGGGCTTCCGTGCTGGGATAGATGACAATGAAGAACTTGTCCAGGCCGGGTCGGCCCTGCCAATAATCGTCAAATGCCTCGTATTCGACGAATTCACCAGCTCTCCAGTCCACGATTCTAAAGGGACCGAAACCGACCGGTTGGCGCATGGCCAACGACTCGTCCAGGCCGGGTGAATTGGCTTCGATCACCTCTTCAGGCAGGATGAAATCGAAAAGAATCTTCCAGGACGCAAACGGTTCACTGAAATTCACCACCACGGTGTAGTCGTCCGGCGTATCGATCGATGCAATCTTCTCGTATCCCAACCGGGTGATCGGCGTGTTGTCCGGACTCATGATGGCTTCCCAGGTGGCCTTGACATCCGAGGCTGTAGCCGCGGTGCCGTCATGGAAGGTAACGCCCTCCCGCAGGTTGTAGGTGACCTGGGTGCCGTCCGGCGACACCAGTCCGTTGGCTACGCTGGGCACCTCCGTCGCCAGTTCACCGATCCAGTTGCCCTGTGCATCCAGGAACAGCAGACCGCGCTGTGCAGTCTTGGATGCCTGTAGCGAATTACCTCCCTGGGTGTACATGACGTTGAGGAATTCCAGTTCCTGGTTCATGCCGAGCCGCACCACTGAGGGTTCCGCGGTTTCCATTTCACCGGCTTCTCCCGAAGGCGCGGCAGTAGGGGCACAGGCGATCAGGGCCAATGCGGCCAATAGCAATAGACTCGCCCGCAATAATGTTTTCATGTGCTTTGCCTCTGTTGACTGTTGGAGGGCGCAACGCGCTGGGCTGATAATACCAGATGGGACGCAGGCCAACACATTGTGCAAATCATCTATATTTGGGTTGGCATCCATGCACATTAGGGGAGTGGTGGTGTTGACAGGGAACAGCCTCCTGCCCGGTCCTGTCCGCCGGCCGGTGTCGCCGGTCATGTTCGTCGCTTTCGCTGTGCGGAAGGACCGGGCAGACATTGCCTTCCTGCCTTGGGTGCGATGGAAGCCCGAATTTGCCAGGCCCGTTTGCCGCTCCCCTTGGATTCACCACAAAGGGACTTGCCATGGCTGCTTTGTCATTGCATGACGGACTTGCCCGCCACATCCGCACACGCGACGTTTCCTTCCGGACCCGGCTCCTGGAAATGGCGGCGGACATCCCGGAGGTCATTGCCCTGGGGCGGGGCGATCCCGATTTCCACACTCCGTCCCACATTGTGGCCGCCGCCCACAAGGCCCTGGAGGAAAACCGACATCACTACACGGCGGTGGCCGGACTGGAAAAGTTGACGGTGGCGATCGCAGGCATGCTGCGCCAAGAGCATGGTCTTGGCTATGCGCCGGAAGAGATTATTGTCACCAACGGTGTGGAAGAGGCCATCATGACCTGCATGGTGAGTCTGCTGAACCCCGGTGACGAGGTTCTCATGGGGAGTCCGCGCTTCACCAACTACGACAAGGCCATCAACCTGTGCCACGGAACCGTGGTCTCGGTCCCGACGCGCGAAGCGGATGACTTTGTGATGCAGGTGGAGGCGGTGGAGGCCGGGATTTCGGAGCGCACGCGCATGCTGGTGCTCGTATCCCCGGACAATCCCACGGGGGCGGTGACGCCTCCGGAAACGGTCAGGGCCCTGGCCCGTCTGGTGCAGCGCCACAACCTGATTCTTGTCAGCGACGAGATTTATTCCCGCATCCTGTTTGACGGTGCCCGGCACCTCTCGCCTGCATCCCTGCCGGACATGCATGAGCGCACCATAACCCTGAATGGATTTTCCAAGGCCTATGCCATGACGGGATGGCGTCTGGGTTACATGGCCGGTCCCACCGCCTACATCCGCCAGGTGCTGGAAGTACGGCATACCCTGAGCATCAGTGCCAGTACGATTGCGCAGTACGCCGCACTCGCTGCCTTGGCACAGCCGCGGGCCCCCTGGTGGGATCCCATCCAGGCGGAACTGGAGGAGCGGCGCGCGTGTGTATTGTCAACGCTTGATGACCTGGGTTTCACCTACGGATTTCCCGGCGGTGGCTATTTCCTCTTCCCCAACATAACTTCCCTCGGGATCCCTGCTGCCCGGTTCTGTGAGACGCTGCTGCAGGAAGGACGTGTGCTCGTGTTTCCTGGCAGTCAGGAAGGAATGGAACTGGAAGGCGAATACATTCGCATGAGCATCCTGCAGCCCTTGCCGCAGTTGGAGGAAGCCATGCGGCGACTCCGACGTACCGTGGATTCCCTGTCCTGATTCCTCAAATGGCCCTCACTGGCGGGCAGGTGGCCAGTGAGGGGATGGTGGATTAGGGGGCGAGCCGGAACCGTTGTTCAACCTGGTCACGCCCGGGCATCGAGTCCCATGGTGTGCAGGATGGTTCAAGGGGTCCAAGGTGGAGTTGTAGACGTTGTTTCAGAGCAGGAGCGACACGATCCGGAGTACGACCATGAGCGACCGGTTGGTCGGTGGCCTGTCCGTCACCAGATATCCCTCTACGGTCCTTGCAGTTCGGGGAAGTATGTCGCGTAGAAGCCCCGATCCCGGGTTAGAAAGGTGTCGGCGCTGGCTACGGCATGGGCACCGATCAGGAAGTCGGACATGATCCTTGTTCTTGGTCCGCCTGCTTGCCGATAATGTGACCAGCGCAGCCCCGCTTCGTACGCGATAGCCGTATCGAGCGGGGAGGTTGTCGCATTGATTTGACGTAGTGCCCCATCCAATGCGGAGCGGTCGCCGAAGGCCGGCACCAACTCCGCATAGACCACGTCACAGATCAGAAGGGCACCCCTGTCGTAGGCACCGATGAGCCATGCCTGCGATTGAGAATGATGCGGTGCATCGGAGACGAATACATCCAACAGGACGTTCGTGTCGACCGAGGTAATCATCTTCCCCGAATCTCGTCAATGTACTGATCCACATCAACAATGCCGTCAAGGATCCCGCTGATCCTCTCGACCGGATGCTTCGCCGCGGTTCGTTTTTGGATGAGCAGGCCCTGTTCGGTTGGTGTGATCTCGACCTCGACATCCTTGTGCATGCCGAAGCGGTCCCTGAGTTCCTTGGGGATGGTGATTTGCCCTCGTTCGGATATTTTCATGTTCGTCTTGTATGAATTTCCGTTCTCATTAATCATACCCTGTCCCATGGACTGTCGAAGGAGCCGGACCCCGTATCCTTGCCGTCCATTGATGGATTCCTCCACAATCAGCACCAATGCATTCTGTAACTTTCCGGCAACTGTATTGAAAGTCAAGCCTCGCCAGCTGTGGGCACGCGGTTGGGCTGCCAGAAGATCGGTCTTGGACGACAGTGTTCAGGATGAGGAGCAGCTTGCGCAGGGCCTGCTCCACGGCTGTGGGCGAAGGGGATGACTGTATCGGTCAGAAAGCTCAGACAGGCATCCCGATGCCGGCTCAGGGCCAAGGCCAGATTGTGGTCCCGCCGTCTCGCCATGCGCTCTGAGAAACCCGCCTTCAGCTACCCGGGCTTGTGATGTTCGTGGCGGTCCGCCATTGGCTGCAAAACCCCTTTGCCACCAATGTCCACAGTCCCCGATGTTTCCGGTAGCCATCTGCCTGTCAGGGATGTCCCGGATGAACGGTGCCGGGAAAGTGACGCCCATCCGTTGATTGGGGGTGTCTCGGTCAAGGGGCGTCACCGAATGCCATGGCAGCCAGAGCGGGTACGATTCCCGTATCCGGCATCGGATACGGCGACCGCGCACCTGACGGGAGTGTCCACCCCCATGATCACCTCGCTACAACTCAAGGATTTCAAGAACTTCGTCGACGAGACGTTGCACCTTGGTCCGCTGACAATCATTGTGGGGGCTAATGCCAGCGGTAAAAGCAACCTGCGGGATGCCTTCCAGTTCCTGCAGGGGATCGGTCTTGGGTTGACGTTGTCGGAGGTCATTGATGGCCGGTTCGGGCCGGGTGGTCAGGTTTTGTGGTCGGGCATCCGCGGTCCTGGAATCGAACTGTTCCACTTCGGGAAAGACACATTCACCCTGCAGGTCTCCCTAGAGGTGAATGACACACAGGTTGAATATTCCATTGAAGTTGGCAAAGGTTTCGACTCCGTCGACTTCTTTCGCGTCGTACGGGAGGAACTCCGGGTGGCCGGTCAGGGGATCTACACGAGTCATCCTGGTGTTGGGGATGCGGTTCATGATCAGGGTGACGACACGCATCTGTTGCTGCGCATGGCCAAGGGCGCGGGTCAAAGAAGGTTGGGGCATCGGATTGCAGTCAGGTCGAATCAACCTGCCTTGACCCAGATCCACGAACACAGTCACATCCTGCGTACACACAAGGCCTACGCCGCGGTGATCAGGTCTGCATTGTCAAATATGCGATTCTTGGACCCGAACCCGGAACGAATGCGCAGGCCGGCCTTTCCGGGACAAACAGTTCTGGGAGACGGAGGCGAGCACCTGCCGGCCGTGTTGGATGTCCTGTGCAAAGACCCGGATTTGAGTGCGACTCTTACTGACTGGATCAATGAACTGACTCCCATGGACATCCAAGGCCTTGAGTTTCCTATGGACTTCCTCACACACGAAATTCGACTGGCCATCAAGGAGCGAGACGGTAATCTGGTGTCCGCCTATGGTGTGTCTGACGGAACTCTTCGGTTCCTCGCGATGCTGGCCGCCTTGCTCGGCCCGAGTGCTCAAGGACTCGTGTTTTTTGAGGAGATCGACAACGGCCTACATCCGTCCCGACTGTATCTGCTACTGGATCTGTTGAAAGTCACGACGGATGAACGCCAAGTTCAGGTCGTCACCACGACGCACGCTCCAGCAATGTTGGCGAAAGTTGACGATGACGCATTCGAGAACATTGCCGTAGTCTGCCGTCGTTCCGACACGTCCAGCGCGGTCATTCGCCGGTTGGCCGACCTGCCGGATGCACAGGAACTACGAGTCTCCCAGGGGATGGACCGATTGCACGCCTCGGGGTGGATGGAGGACATTCTCGACTTCGAGGACGAGGAACAGGTGGTGGTATGAAGGTTCTGATCATCCCCGAAGACTTCCGCCTGGATCAGTTCCTGCTGCAACCGCTGTTCGAATCGTTGTTCCAAAAGCGGCTTGGCATCGCCAGGTCAAAGGTTCAGGTGTGTCGGGATCCCAATTTGGGAGGTGTAGAGGAAGCTCTGAAGACTGAGCGGATCCAGGAAATAGTGGATCGGTACAAGTCCATGGTGGACATCTTCATCCTGTGCATTGACCGGGATGGCAAAGTTTCTCGCAGACAGGCCCTGGACGGCATCGAGAAGAGGGTTCGGCTGCCGGGTGTCTCCTTGTTGTTTGCTGAGGCTGCTTGGGAAGAGATCGAAACCTGGACGTTGGCTGGGCTGGAACTTCCATCTCAATGGAGGTGGCACGATATCCGGTCCGAGGTTGATGTCAAAGAAGCGTATTTTGAACCTCTGGTTGACACCCGAAGGCTCAAGTTGTCACCCGGTAAGGGCCGCAAACCGCTTGGATTGGAAGCTGCACGTCGGATTGATAGGATCCTGCGATTGTGTCCCGAAGACCTCGGCGCGCTGGCCAAACGGTTGGAACATGCGTGTGCCTGAACCTGTCAGGGCACCGATGGAGAGACGCGGACCTGCCGGTCTTCCGCTCCACTTCTGGTGCAGGCTTCGTTTCGCCACCTGGCGGGATTGTCCGGGCCATGTCCCATCCAAGCCCATGGGCATTGCGACGGGGTAGGTCGGGACAACAGGGCATTCCAATGGAACGCTGGGATGCGGATCATCGGGGTGCCATAAAACAAAAGCGCCGCACGCCTGAAACCAGGCGTGCGGCGCAGGCGGGCCTTGCGGCCCCGCGGTTTTCCAGGTCGATTACTCGGAGGCTTCCGGCTCCAGGACCGACACCACATGGAAGCGGCTGAAATAGTCGGCCGCCACGCGTTGCACGTCTTCGGTGGTAACCGCGCGCAGCCGGTCCGGGTATTCGGCGTCCAGCTGGATGCCGGCACCCAGCATTTCGTACCAGCCGATATCGAATGCCCGGCTGGATGAGGTTTCGCGTCTGCGGATGAAGGAACCGATCTCCCGGTTGACGGCCAAATCCAGTTCGTCCTGCTCCACCCCGTTTTCGGCAACGTCCTGCAGAATGGCACGGATGCCCGCGATCGTGGCTTCCTTGTTGTCCGGCAGCACAATGGCATACAGGGCCAGGTGGCTGGTGCCGGACCGGGACGGGAAGAAGGATCCCGTCGAGTAGGCCAGGCCCTGCTCCTCCCGCAGCGTTGTGAACATGCGGCTGGCGGCGCCGCTGCCCACGATGCTGTTGATGACCTTCATGACCGCATAGTCGTCGTCGCCGACGCCGGGAGCCGGATAGCCCATCACGATCCAGGCCAGGTTGGCATCGGAACGTCCGACCGTGGGTTCGATGGTGGCTGCCAGATCGATGGTGCGCGAGCCGTGTTCAATCGGGTCGCCCGTGCCTTCAAGCGCCTCGAAGGCCGACTCCAGACGCAGGGCCAGCAGTTGGGGATCCACATTGCCCGTGACCGAGATCACCATGTTTTCCGGCACGTAGTATCGGAAAACATGGTGATCTCGGTCACGGGCAATGTGGATCCCCAAC
>CAZMKQ010000052.1:0-28221 GCA_964566955.1 uncultured Caldilineaceae bacterium
AACGCCGACCACAATGCGGCGCTCAACATCCTGGTGCGGGCGGGACTTCCGTCCGTACCCGTTTCGGCCCGCGGGACTGGGGCTGCTGCACGGCGAGGAGCGCTCCCTCCCTGGTCGGTCGCAAGGCCAACCACAGGGACTCCCGCGACCCGTGAACCGGATATGCGTGGTGTCAACCATCGTATATAAGTCCCAGACGGAACACTAGCCAACGCGGTCTGGCCGACCACCAGGCCAATGACAGGTCCCTGCCGTTGGCGGCGCAGTGCCCTCAGATCCGCGGACGTGGGATAAGGTGTCAGCAGGGATGTCCACCAACGGTGCCAAACGCTGGTTGTTTTGCCGATCAGAGCAGGGAACTTGCGGGCCGCAGCGGCGCCGATGGTGGCGAAGGTTATGCGCATGGTGACGATGGCGACAGCTTGCCCCCAATAGGGGCTTATCAGCACCTCTCCCAAGCTCCACTGCCAGGTATCGAGGTGTAAGCCTGTGCTGGTTCGCCTCGCAACCAACCAGTTCCCGACGGTATTGCGTCACAGGCGGGACAACCAAGTAACAATCCTCTTCCATTGGAGCTATCGGTGAGTGATTCCACTTCCATGCAGACGGTTATTCAGAGCCTGCACACGTTTTGGGCCGGCCAGGGATGCACGATCGGGCATCCCCACAGCGAAAAGGTTGGGGCCGGCACAATGAACCCGGCAACGTTCCTGCGAGTGCTGGGACCCGAACCGTGGCGGGTCGGCTATGTGGAACCCTCGTTCCGCTCCGACGACGGCCGGTATGCCGAGAATCCGAACCGGATGCAGATGCATACCCAGTACCAGGTCATCCTGAAGCCCGATCCGGGCAATCCGCAGGAACTGTATCTGGCCAGTTTGGCGGCCCTGGGCCTGGACCTGGCCCGACACGACATCCGATTTGTCGAGGACAACTGGGAATCTCCGGCCCTGGGGGCCTGGGGCCTCGGTTGGGAGGTGTGGCTGGATGGACAGGAAATCACCCAGTTCACCTACTTCCAGCAGGCCGGCGGCCAGGTTCTGGATCCCGTAAGCGTGGAAATCACCTACGGGCTGGAGCGGATCACCATGTACCTCCAGGGCCGCCGCGAGGTCTGGAGCATCGACGTGGACGGCCGGCACAGCTATGCGGACCTGTACCGCACGCACGAGGTTGAGCACAGCCGCTACAACTTCGACATTGCCGACATCGACCGGCTGCACCAGATGAATGCCTTGTACCGGGCGGAGGCGGATCGGTGCCTTGAGCAGGGCTTGGTGCATCCGGCCCACGACTGGGTGATTCGGCAGAGCCACACCTTCAATCTGCTGGACAGCCGGGGAGCCGTCGGCGTCACGGAACGGGCCCAGTACTTCGCCGGCATGCGCAGACAGGCACGCGGCGTGGCCGAACTGTATGTGGAACAGCGGCTCCGGGACGAGTACCCGTTCCTGGCACCCGAAGAGGACGGGAACGGGAGCGCCGCCGTCCAGGCGGCCAGCCGGGCTGCCACCAACTTCCCGGAGGAACCGGCCGACCTGCTCTTTGAGATTGGATTGGAGGAGATGCCGGCGGCTGCGGTGCCTGCCGGCATTGCCCAGCTCGAAACCCTGTTGGCCGAACAACTGGCGACCGCGCGCCTGGCGCACGGAGCCGTGGAGGTATCGGGTACCGTACGGAGGCTCGTGGCCCAAGTTGGGGACTTGGCTCCGGTTCAAGCATCCCAAACCACGGAACGGCGCGGTCCGTCGATCAAGATCGCCTTCGATTCCGACGGTGCTCCCACGCGCGCGGCGGTCGGGTTTGCCCGCGGCCAGGGCCTGCCGGTGTCGCGGTTGGAGGTCCGGGGCGACCATGTCTATGCCGTACGCACGGAGGCGGGCAAACAAGCTGGAGAGGTTCTGCCGGATATTCTGGGTGCCGTCTTGGACGGATTCGGTTGGGGCCGCGCCATGCGGTGGGACGGCTCCGGCAAGGAGTTCATCCGTCCGGTGCGGTGGCTGCTGGCGTTGTTGGGCGACTCTCCGGTACCGTTTACTTGGGGCGAATTGACTGCTGCCACCGAAACGCGGGTACCGCGCTGGCAGGAACTGGGGGATGCGGAAACCCCGGGTGCGGTCCGCATGGAGCCTGCGGCCAGTCAGCGGGATTGGCAAGACCGCCTGGCAGCCAGTGGGATTGTGCTGGATCGGGAGCAACGCCGCGCCGAGGTGCTGCGCCAGGTGCAGGCCGCGGCCGCGGCCTGCGGTGGCCGCCTGGAGACGGACGACGATCTGCTGGACGAGGTAACGGACTTGGTGGAGGCGCCACAGGCCGTCTCGGGGAAATTCCCGGAGGAATTCCTGGATCTGCCGGTGCCCGTCCTGATTACCGTGATGCGCAAGCACCAGCGGTATTTCCCGCTGTATGCCGCCGACCGGCCCGACACGTTGCTGCCCAGGTTTGTGACCGTGGCGAACGGCGTTTCGCTCAAGGATCCGGACTTGGTGCGGACGGGCAACGAAAGCGTCATCAACGCCCGGTTCAGCGATGCCGCCTTCTTCGTGGAGAGGGACTTGGCCACGCCGCTGGCGGAACGAACCCCCCGGCTCGGTTCCCTTGTGTTCCACGCCCGCCTCGGTTCCATGCTGGAGAAGGTGGAGCGGCTGCAGGGACTGGTACTGGACATCGGCCGGCTGCTGGAGCTTGACGCGGAAGAGTTGTGCCATGCTGAACGGGCGGCTGGCCTGTGCAAGAGCGACCTGGTCACCAGCATGGTGATCGAAATGACGAGCCTGCAGGGAACCATGGGCGAAATCTACGCCCGTGCATCGGGCGAACCGGATGGCGTATGCACCGCCATCCGGGAACACCACTTGCCCAGGCAGGCCGACGATGCGGTACCGGAAAGCGCGCCCGGGATTGCGCTGGCGGTGGCCGATCGACTTGATTCCCTGACGGGTCTGATGGCCGCGGGGGTTGTGCCCCGCGGCAGTGCCGATCCCTTCGGCCTGCGCCGGCTTGCCATCGGCCTGGTGAGCATTCTGCTGGAACGACGCCTGAGCCTGGATTTAGCGGCTGCGGTCGATCTGGCCTGCTCCCGGCAGCCGATCGATACCCCGGAGGGACTGGCGGCGAATGTCCTCGCATTCATCCAGCGGCGCCTGCGCGTGGTGATGCAGGAACACGGCCTGGCGGCGGATGTGGTGGACGCGGTCATGGCGAGTCCCTGGCCGGATCCGGTGTTCCGGTTCCGCACGGCGCAGGAATTGGCCGCAGCCGCGGCGGATCCTGCCTGGCATAGGGAGTTGGAGGCTTACAGCCGCTGTGTTCGGATCCTGCCCAAGGACGAGGATTGGTCCGCTGAACCGGTGGGGCTGTCCCCATGGACGGCCGAGCCCCCGGAGGCTGCGGATACGATAATCGCTGCGGGTCCCGAACCCGCCGCGGCGGCAGCCGCCGACCGGTCGCTGTTGGAGGCTCTGATCGGGGCCGAGGCCGCCTTGGCCGGCCGGCCGCCTTCGGTGGCCGGGTTTCGGGCTGCCATGAACGGTATGGTCGAACCGATCTCGACGTTCTTCGATGAGGTGATGGTAATGGCCGAGGATGCCGATCTGCGGGCCCATCGCCTGGGACTGATGGCACGGGTGGCCCGCCTCGGAGTCCCACTGGGTGATCTGGTGCGCCTGCGTCCCGCGACCGGCCAAGCCCCCTCCCTTTGCTAGAATCGGCTGCTGTTGAAGCCTGCCGTTCACACCATCCGGGAGCACACGCTTGAAAGGAACCCTCTACCTGAACGACGCGGAGATTGCGACTCTGGACGAAACACGGATCTCGGTGTTCAAGACCTACGACGTAGATCCAATCCGGGTCAGCTACAGCACGCGTCGGCTGAATACCGGCAAGGCCTTTGTGGAACTTGAGCGGCATCGGGTGATGCGCCTGCACCTGGAAGACGGCCGGGAGGCCGATGTGATCTACCAGCATGCCTGTCTGGATGCCGAAGGCAAGCTGGCAGGCGTCCTGCGCGTGTTGGGAGACTTTCGGGACGGGCAGTCCTAACCCGCGGCCATCCCGCGGGCGCGGGCCGTCCGCCATCGCACCTGCACGAGGCAGTTCTGGATTTCATACCGCCCGACGGCGTCCGGTTGCGCGCCGGGCAAAAAGCGGTCCTGCGCTATGCCGGCGGACCGGCCGGCATCAGTGCCGTGCCCGGCAGCGGCAAGACCTTCACGCTGAGCCTGCTGGCCTGCAAGCTGATTGGCGACCTGGCGCGCGATCCCGACGCCGGTTCCGCCGAGGTGCTGGTCGTGACCTTCGCCCGGTCCGCCGCGGCCAACATTCGGCAGCGCATTCGAGAGTACCGGGCGGCCATGGGCAGCCGGACTCCCGGTCTGGGCTATACCGTCTGCACCCTGCATTCCCTGGCCAACCGCATTGTGCGCGACCGGCCGGGCTCTGTGGGGTTGGGTGCCGACTTCCGAGTGCTGGACGACCATGAGACCCAGGGGTTCATCCGGTCGTTCATTGGCGATGAAACGCAGCGGGCCAAGGCCTTGGCCGCCGTGCTGTTCGAACAACCCCACCGTGTCGACAACGCCAAGCTGTTCAGACGGTTCCGGCGCGACCTTGAAGGTTGGATCCATACGCTCTTCAGGGAATTCAAGCTGCGTTCCCTGACACCGGAGCGGCTGGCCTCGGTGTTGCAGGACCGGGGGGACCAGGTGGTCTGGTCCTTGATGCTGGACCTGTACGACTCCTACCAGCGCCAGCTGCGGGATCTGGACGCGGTGGACTACACGGACCTTCTGCGTCTGGCCGTGGAGGCCTTGGAGCAGGATCCCGAGCTGTGCAGCCGCCTGGAGCAAAAGTGGCCGTTTGTCCTGGAGGACGAGGCCCAGGACAGCAATCGCCTGCAGGAGCGCATCATCGGTTGCCTGACGAGCGGGCAGGGCAACTGGGTCCGCGTCGGGGACCCCAACCAGTCGATCAGCACGACCTTTACCGGTGCCGATGCCAAACTGCTGCCCGCCTTCCTGGCGCGGGCGGAGACCCGACGCTACGAACTTCCCCAGTCCGGCCGGTGTGCGCGTCCGATTCTGGACGCCGCCAATCATTGGATCACCTGGTCCCGCGAGTTCTACCGTCCCTTTGCCGAAGTGGATCCCTTGCAGCTGCCGCTGATCGCACCGACCGATGCGGATGATCCCCAGCCCAACCCCCGGGGCTACGCACCGCAGGTTTGCAGCTACCTGCCGGTGGGCCGTCAACCCGCGGTGTGGGACGATACCTGCGAGCGGATGGCGGATCTGATCCGGGATCGGTTGCGCCGCCCGGGGGCGGACACGTACTCTTGGGCCGTTCTCGTGCCGACGCAGCAGAAGGCAAACCAGGTGGTCGAGGCGCTCCGCGCTCGTGCGGTGCCTGTGGATGATTCCCTGGTTCGGATTTCCGATGCGCGCCGCATACTCATAGAAACCGTGGCCCACAGCCTGGACCTGGTGGTTGCCCCGAACCTCGCGGCCCTGGAAGCCGTGTGGCAGGCCGCCTACGCGCCGGAACCGGAGCTGGCGGAAACGGAGTCTGTGGTGGAGCCGGAAGAGGTTCCGGGCATCGACAAGGTCGGGGAGGGCCCCACCGCATTCGATGCCTGGCTTGCATTGGAGCCCGAGGGGTTCGACGCGTCGCCGGAGGCCAGCCGAGCGGCTGGGGATTTGCAGGCCGCGGTCCGCCGGTGGCTGGATGCGGTGTCGCTGCCACCGGACGAATTCGTGTTGTTGTCGGCGCAGGATTTGTTCGCAACCCCGTTTGAACTGGCAGTCTGCTACTGTCTGGCCGGGCATCTTGGCGAGCACATGGCCCGCGAGCGCCACCACGATTTCGTGAGCTGTTCGGCCCTGTTGAGGCGGGTTGCCTCCGGCGCGGAGAGAATTGAACTGCCGGACGAGGCCGGCACCTACAAAGCCGAATCGGGAACGGTCACCGTGTGTACCATGCACGGGGCCAAGGGCCTTGAGTGGGACCGGGTGTTCCTGCTCGGCCTCAACAACTATGCGTTTCCCGCGGACCCCGAAACCGATCAGTTCATGTCAAGGTTGTACTACGTCAAGGACCAATGGGATCTGCCGGCCGAACTGATGGCCGTGGTCGACCATGCCTTGGATCAACGAATGGAAGAGTTCATGCCCGGAGTCGCCACCGTCAACAACTGCGCGGCCTATGTGTCGGAACGGCTGCGGCTCCTGTATGTTGGTCTGACGCGGGCCCGCGAACAGGTGGTGCTGGTGCCCGACTGCGGCCGCAGCCGCAATCAAAATGCGCAGGCGGAGGCCCACCGGGAGCTTGACGACTACCTTGCCAAAGCGCATGCGGTGCATGCGCAACCGGCTGGCGGTTGACGCCGGCCGATCACCGAAATTGTTGTCCCGTTTACTGCCGCTTCAGGCACAAGGAGATTTCGTGACTGTTCAATCAGACTATGGCACTTTGCTGCCCGCACTTGACACCGGTGTTCCCGCCAGCCCCCGGGCCAGGCAGAATCACTTCAGGGCCGAACCCGAACTGGCCATCGACGCCTCCGCCGTCTACCACTGCGTCCTCAAGACGGACAAGGGCGACATCACCATTCGGATGTTTGCAGCGGAGGCGCCGGTCACCGTCAACAATTTCATCCACTTGTCCCGTTCCGGCTTCTACGACGGGACCATGTTCCACCGCGTGATCGCCGACTTCATGGCCCAGGGCGGTGATCCGACCGGCACCGGCACCGGAGGCCCCGGCTACCGCTTCAAGGACGAGTTCCACGACTCGCTGGTCTTCGACCGGCCAGGCCTGCTGGCCATGGCCAATGCGGGTCCCCGGACCAACGGCAGCCAGTTCTTCATCACCTTCGTTCCGTGCAACTGGCTGGATCACAAGCACACGATCTTCGGCGAGGTTGTGGCCGGCATGGACGTGGTCAACTCCATATCGATCCGCGACCCGCAGCGCAGCCGTGTGCCGGGAGACCTGATCACCGGCGTCGAGGTTTTCGAGCAACCGGTCGACGCCTGAGGACTGGTTTGTTCATCCGGCGGTGCGAAGGGTAGGCCTGTCCGTCCCTGCATCGTCGGGTAAGTCCCGGCCACCGCCCATCCAACACCGTTGCAACGGTTCACCAAGCCCATCCAAAATATGAGAAACCTACTGTCTTTCCTTGCCTGTGTGTTGTGTGCCGCCATGGTGCTGGCTGCCTGTGGCCGCGGCGACGGGGCCGTTGGCGATGCGGCTCCAACCCCCGAGGTCACCGCGGACGCGGAGGCCGCGATGACTCCCGAACCACCTCCGGCCGCTGCGGAACTGGACCTGGGCACCGAATTGCCTGCAATCCCACTGGACATGCCCCAGGAACCGGAAGACCGCGACGGCATGTTCGACGAACCACCGCCGTTTGTCATCGAGGAGGGCGGGATCTACTTCGCCGTTCTCGAAACCGCCAAGGGCGACATAACCGTGGAACTGTTTGCCGATCGCACGCCGATTACGGTCAACAACTTTGTCTACCTCGCGCTGTCGGGCTTCTATGACGGCACAACCTTCCACCGCGTCATCCCGGACTTTATGGCCCAGGCCGGTGATCCGGCCGGCACCGGCCGGGGAGGTCCCGGGTATCGGTTCGAGGACGAGTTCATCTCAAACCTCGGGTTTGACGAACCCGGTCTTCTGGCCATGGCCAATGCGGGGCCCGGTACCAACGGCAGCCAGTTTTTCCTGACACATGTGGAAACCCCGCACCTGAACCAACGGCACACCATCTTCGGCAAGATTGTGGAAGGCATGGATGTTCTGCTCGGCATCGCGGTACGCGATCCCCAGTCGTCCGGGCAGCCGGGCGATACGCTGGAGCGCATCCGCATCTTCCAGGGTACCGAGAGCCTGCTGCCTCCCCCTCCGCCCACGCCCACGCTCGTACCCACCCCGACGGTCAGCGCGCCGGTGATGCCCGCAGCCGAGGATGCCAGGACGCTTGCGGACCTTGAGCCCCTGGAACGGAGCGGAATCTACAATACCGCGCCCGGCATGGTCATTGATCCGGATGACAAGTTGATCGCCGTGTTGGAGACCACCCTTGGCCCCATTACGTTCGAGTTGTTCCCGCAGATCGCGCCCAGTGGTGTCAACAATCTGATGGTACTGGCCAACCTGGGCTATTTCGACGGTCTGGAGTTCTACCGCGACATCAACCAGGGTCTGTTGTTCCTGGGTACCCTCGACGGGACGACGGCCAACATTGGGTACTCAATTCCGTTTGAGCAGTACACAGGAGAACCCAAGGAGAGCGGACTGCTGGGATATGTGCCCGACCGGACCAAGTTCCAGCATGTCCACGGCGGTCTCCTGTTCCTGTCCGTGGGCGATGCCTTCGGCGACCAGTTGGACGACATCCACATCGTGGGCGTGGCCACCGAGGGCCTGGACCTGCTGCCGTTGATCCAGGAGGATGAAGAGGCCACGATTGCAAGGTTTGACGTCATGGTCATGTCGGAATAGCAGACAATAGCGGTCCTGCCAGGAAGAGGGTTTACCAATGACAATGGACCGTTCGTCCACATCCACCCATCCGATTCGGCCCACCGCCGTGCGCAACGGTTGGCTGCAGGTCGCTGTGGGTCTGTTGGCCTTGTGCTTGGCGGCCTGTCAAACCGACGGCCGCGGGACGAGGGATGTGGCCTATTCGTCCGTGGCCTTGGAACCGCAGGCCAGTACAGCAGATACGGAACTGGAGGTGCGCATCCAGGAGGACGTTGGCGGTCGGGACCTGGACACGGGCTTGCGCGTGTCGGTGTCCGAACACGGAGGCACGGGCGCGCAGACCCAGCCCCGGCCAGTGGCAGCCGTGCAGCTTTCGGAATCGGAACTTCTGCAGGCCTTGGACGTCCTTCCGGTGCTGGCCGTGAACAACGACTCTGCGGCAGAGGTTCTGCTGCCGACAGAGCGGCGCGAACCACCGGCTCATTCCGGCATCCGTCCGTCCCTGTTTCCGCCCGGGGGGGCAGCCGAACGGCCTTCACCGGTTGTCGAGTCGTTGTCCGTCCTGCGGTATGCCCCGGAAGGGGCGGTGGCCCTTTCCCCCAACGTGTCGTTGACCTTCTCCCGCCCCATGGTCCCGATTTCGAGCCAGGCGGTGGTTGCGGACCAGGATCTCCCGGTCGAACTAACTCCCCAACCGGAAGGCGAGTGGATGTGGCTGGGCACACAAACCCTGCTGTTTCAGCCCAAGGGGCGCATGCCGGGTGCGACCCGGTACACCGTTCGTGTTCCGGACACCGTCGCGGATGTGACGGGTACGCGGCTGGCGTCGGAGTTTGTCTGGGAATTCGAAACCGAGCCGTTGAAGTTGCTCGAGGTTTGGCCTGGCGACAGTGAGCGCAACCCGGGAAGACTGGACACACCCATCGCCCTGGGCTTCAACCAGGCGATCGATGCGGCCAAGTTGACACCCTACCTGCAACTCCTGGCGGGAGGGCGCGAACTCGAGTTCACGATTCTGCGGCCCCACCTGCACGCGTTGCCCGACGGCGTCCGGCGATTGCTGGAGCAATACCCGGACAACCGGACCCTGGTCCTGCAGTCGCGGCAACCCCTTCCGGCCGGAACCACCGTCACCGTGGCCCTGCAGACACTCGCGCCCTCGGCCGAGGGACCCTTGCCGACCAGGCAGATTCAGCGATTCTCATTCGGGACGCGCGGCGAGTTTCGGCTTGGGGATGTGTACTGCTCGTGCCGGCCGGGAGAGCCGTTCCATGTTTGGTTCAACCACGAACTTGATGCGCAGTCCGTTGCCGCCGATCTGATCCAGGTGGATCCGCCGTTGCCAGGAGGCGTGGTGGAGGCTGGCTGGGGCAGCATGACCCTCAGTGGCCAAACCCGGGCCAACACCACCTACACCCTGACGTTCCTGCCCGGGCTGAGGGATACATTCGGGCAAACTCTGTCCAAGCCGCAAACGGCCCGGGTACACGTGGGGGAACAGGGCCGGTTTCTTTACAGCCCGCAAGTCATGGAAGTCCTGCCACCGGACGCCGGCGGGCAGTTCCAAATCATTTCGGCCAATGTCCCCCGGGTCCGCCTGTTGGGCTATCGGGTGGAGCCGGCCGACTGGCCGCAGTTCCTGGAAGCCAGGGAATCCCTGTGGGAGTCCCCGGGCGGAGCGGATCGCATCCTCGACCGGAAGCCGATCATTGACCAAACCCTGCACCTTGAGACTTCGGCCGAAGGCTTGACGATCACGGCACTGGACCTTCAACCTTGGCTGAGAAACGGCAAGGGCCACTTGGCACTGGTGCTGGTGCGGCCGGCCCTGTTGCCGTGGGACATCGAGAACCATCCGGTGTGGGTGCAGTCGACCGAACTGGCACTGGATGCCTATGTCGACAGCCGGCAACTCGTGACCTTGGCGACGGATCTCACCAGCGGCAAGCCGTTGGCGGGAGTCTCGATCACACTTCAACCGCAGGGGATTGTGGCCAAGACCGATGCTGCCGGCAAGGCCGTGTTTGATCTATCGGAACCGGGGACCCGGCAGTCGGCGGGCAGTCCGGGCGGTTCAGCCCTGTGGCTTGAGGCGAGCATGGGTGACGACCTGGCACTTCTGCCCCAATCCGTGTGGAGCGAATGGGAAACCCGCTGGCACTGGTCTGGAGACGAACGGCGCCTGCAGTGGCACCTGATCACCGACCGCAACCTGTATCAGCCCGGCGAACAGGTGACCGTGCGGGGATGGCTCCGGGAAGTCGATCAGACGCCGGACGGCGATGTGGGATCCTTCTCACCTCCCGGCGGTGTCGTCCACGTCAACTGGCAGGCCTATGACAGCCGCGGCAACGAACTGAAGGCGGGCCGGGCCCACTTGGACATCGAGGGCGACGGCGGCTTTGTGTTCGATTTTCCCGTGCCGGAAGATGCCAATTCCGGCCGCGGCTGGATTGAGATGTATCCGGATCCGGCCCAAGGAGTGGAAGGACACTGGGCCCACCTCGAGTACCGGATCGAGGAATTCCGGCGACCCGAATTTGAGGTGTCGGTGACCGGTCCCGGGACCGATGCCTGGCTGGGTTCGGAGATCCTTTTCGAAGCCGGTGCCGGATACTACGGTGGCGGTCCGTTGGACGGAGCCGAGGTTGCTTGGCGGATCGCCGGCAGCCAGGCCGAGTACAGTCCGCCCGGCTGGGATCGGTACCATTTTGGACTTAGTCGGTGGTTCCCGTGGCGGTACGGGTTCGAAAGCGAACCCATGTGGGATTCGTTCGACGCCGAATCGGGCGAGTCCGATTCGCTGGACGGACGTCTTGATGTCCGTGGCCGGCACGGTGTGGCGGTTCTGGCAGAGGCGGAGCTGCCGATTCCCCATGCGGTGACCGCGATGGCCACGGTCCAGGATCTGTCGCGGCAAACCCAGACCGGGTCCAGCCGGGTTCTGATGCACCCCGCCTCCCTGTATGTCGGGGCGCGCACGGATTCGTACCTGGCGCGGATTGGTGAGGTCTATCCGGTGGAGCTGGTGGTGGTCGGCATTGACGGCACCCCGGTGGCCGGGGCCGAGATCATCGTCGAAGCATCGCTCCAGGGGACCGAACAGGGGTTCCGCCTACCGACGGATGCGGACGAGGTTCACTCCTGCGAGCTCGTCTCCGATCTCGAACCGGTTTCCTGCGACCTGAAGTTCGCAAGCGGCGGTCAGTGGCATATCAACATCATCGTACGGGACGCACAGGATCGCCCGAACCTGACGCGCCTCGAGCGGTGGGTGTTTGGCTCCGGGTTGTTCCTGGAAACTGGACAACAGGGGGATGTTCAACTGGTGCCGGACCAGGATTCCTATCAGCCCGGCGACACCGCGCGGGTGATGGTGGTTCCTCCGTTCTCCCCGGCCTACGGCCTGTACGTCACCAATCGGTCCGGCATTGTGGAGGCCAAGCCGCTGGCCATCGAGACGGATCAGGCCATGCTGGAGATTCCGATCACGGACCGGCATTATCCGAACCTGCATGTGCAGGTGTTCCTGTCCGGTGCGGAAGTTGACAACGGGCTTCCGGTGATGGCCACCGGTTCGGCCGACCTGGCCGTGCCGCCCCTGGCCCGGGAACTTTGGGTGGAGCCGAACCTTGCTGCCGACACGGTGGAACCGGGGTCCGAGGCCGAGCTCGAAGTACGGGTAAGCGACGCCGAAGGCAATCCGGTGGCGGAGGCCCCCGTAACCCTGCTGGTGGTGGACGAGGCCATTCTGGCCTTGGCGAACTACTCCCACGGCAACCCCATGGATTCGTTCTACCGGCATCGGTACCCGTCGTTGTCACAATATCGGTTGCGAAACTATCTGAAGTCCACAGTTGACATTTCGGCCATGGATCTTGGTGGTTACGGTGGGGGCGCGGAAGTCGCAGAGGAGGCGATGGCTACGCGAGCGATGGCCGCGGCCGCGCCGGCGCCGGCAATGGCCATGGCGGAGTCGGCCGACATGGCCGTGATGGACGACAGCACCGGAGCCGATGGTGCAGACATGACGACCACGGTACGCGCGGACTTCCGACCATTGGCCGTGTTTGCTGCCGATGGCACCACGAATGCCGAAGGGGTGTATGCACAGGCCTGGACGATGCCGGACACCGTCGGCCGCTATCGGGTCGTCGCGATTGCCACCTCCGGCGAGCAACACTTCGGCACGGGGGAAACCTCGCTGACAGCCAGCCTGCCACTGCAAATCCGCACCCAGTGGCCCAGATTCCTCAATTTCGGCGATCGGGCCTTGTTGCCTCTACTGGTCGAAAACCCGGCGTCCGCGGACCAGGAGGTGACCCTGATGCTGCAAAGCGACCGACTGTCGCTGGCGCATGTCACGGCTTCGGGGCTGGCCGCGGATGGGTACACACTCTCCGTTCCCGCCCGGAGCCGGAGTTTGGTGGAGATTCCGTCTCATGCAGAGGCTACCGGCACGGCACGGCTTCAGGTCAGCGTCTTCAATGCCGCACACCAGGACCATGTCCTGGAGGAGTTGCCGGTCTATCGGCCGGCTGCCCGACAGGGGTTCGCGACCTATGGGGTGGTTGAGGATGCACCCGCGCTGCATACACTGCAGGTCCCACCGGATGTCCTGCCCGGCTTCGGTGCATTCTCGGTGACGACTTCGTCCACACAGTTACAGATGTTGGTGGACAGCTGCCTGTCCCTGCGCGAGGTTCGGTGGGAGGATCCGTCCTCCCTATCCTCCGTGATTCTGGCCAACACGGCCATGCGGGATGTCCTGTATGCCTTTGGCGTGCCCGGTCTGCCGACTCCCCAGGAGGCGGACCGGGAAATCCAGGACGACATCGATGCACTCCTTGAGTATCAGAACCAGGACGGAGGATTTCCCTGGTGGCGCAAGGGCCGTCCATCTCGCGTCTACGTATCGGTGCAAGCCATCCATGCCCTGGTCCGGGCCCGCAACGAGGGTTATCGGGTGGACTCGGAAGCCACGGACAGGGGCCTTGACTACCTGCGCAACATCCGCCAAGCCTTTGAGCCCGGGGTCGGTCCTGAAACCCGACGTCTGATTACGGCCTATGCCCTGTGGATTCGGTCCCTGGCCGACGATGTCGACAGTGTCCGGGCCAGCCGTCTCCTGGCCGAAGCCCCGTGGGACGAACACCCGCTGGAGGTGCTTGGCTGGTCAATGCTGGTCCTGGCGCGGGATCCAAGTGCTGCCGGCGAGGTGGCGGATCTGTTGCGGTTCGTGCTGAACCGCGTGGAGGAAACGTCCGGCAAGGCCTCCTTCATCCAGGGTTATCGGGAGACCGACGGGTACACCGTGTTCCAGTCGTCGCGCCGGGGCGAGGGTGCCATGCTGCAGGCGGTCATGACCGTTGATCCGGAATCGGATGTGATTCCCAAAATCGTGTCCGGCATGCTGGGCGGATTGAACCGCCAGGGACACTGGGGATCTCCCATTGACAACCTGTCGCTGTTGCTCGCCATGAGCCAGTACTTCCGGCAGTACGAAGCGGACGAGCCGGACTTCACGGCCCATGTCTGGCTGGATGAAACCCTGGTGGCGAGCGATGAATACCGGGGACGGTCCACCGCGACGCATCGGTTGGACCTGCCCATGGCATGGCTCATGGAGCAGAACCCGGAACGGATCCACACCGTCAGGGATGGCACGGGTCGGCTGTACTACCGGTTGGGTTTGCGCTATGTGCCCGAGGACATTCGACTGGACAACCTGGACCGCGGCTTCACGGTACTGCGAACCTTTGCGCCCATCGATGACGAACAGGATGTTTGGCAGGATGCGGACGGTGTCTGGCATGTTCGGCTGGGAGCGCGGGTGCGCGTGGAAACCACCCTGGTGACCCCCGGCCCCCGGACGCATGTGCGGTTGTCGGTGCCGCTGCCGGCCGGTCTGGAAGCCATCAACCCGGCCTTGGCCGGTTCACAGCCAATCGAGGATCCCAACCGGGACGCGTCCGGACGCAGCTGGTGGTATTGGCGTTGGTACGACCACGATCAGTTGCTGTCGGAACGGGCCCTGATTAATTCGGCCCGGTTATATGGTGGGGTCTACAGTTACGCGGTGATTGCCGAAGCGACCACGGCGGGAACATTCCAGGTTCCTCCGGCCCATGCCGAGGAGACTTACGCGCCCGAGACCTTCGGCCACAGTGCCGGAGACATCGTAGTGGTTGAACCTGTGTCTGCAACGGAGGCAATTGGCGAATGACATGGCAATTTGAACAGCTGGCCAAGTTGGACGGCATCACCGAGGGACCCCTGTGGATCAACGGCATGTTGTTCTTCTCGCACATTGCGGGCAACCGCATCATGCAGTACCGGCCCGGCAGCGGGGTCGGCGAGGTTTGCGGCGGTACGGAAGCCAGCAACGGCCTGATGGCCGACCGTGCCGGCAACATCTATGTCTGCGTGGGCGGCGGCCGCCGGATTGCCCGGCACCACCACGAACGCGGGCTTGAGGATCTGTGCAGCGAACTGGACGGCAAGCGCCTCAACAGCCCCAACGACCTGGCCATCGACAGCCAGGGTCGCATCTGGTTCACCGATCCCCGTTACGGGGACTACCGGGACGACATGGAACTGGACCACGAGTCGGTGCTGCGCCTGACCCAGGGCGCGGACGGTACATGGGCCTGCGAACGCATGACCTTCGACACCACCTCGCCCAACGGCATCCTGCTGTCCCCGGACGAATCAACCCTCTATGTGGCTGAAAGCAAGTACGGTGAAGGCCAGAACCGAGATTTAAGGGCCTATCCCGTGCTGGACGACGGCAGCTTGGGCGGCGCCCAAATCCTGCACAATTTCTACCCCCATCGAGGGATTGACGGCATGTGCCTGGACAGCGAGGGCAACATTGTGGCCACCGCGGGCTGGGAGGAAAGCGGTCCCGGGGGCATGATTTACGTGTTCACGCCGCAGGGACGAGTGCTCGAGACCCATCCCCTGCCCTGCAACCGGCCGACCAACTGTGCATTCGGCGGTGCGGAACTGAACGAACTGTTCGTAACCTCGATCGAGGGCCACCTTCTGCATGCCCGGACTGACCGGACGGGCTACCTGCCTTACTTGGCCTGACCCTGTTCCGGCCGCACGGTATTGCCCCAGGATCGGCGCAAACCCAACCACGAGTATCAGATTCCATGTTGAATTCCCGGAAAGTCGCCTTCTTTGAGGACAACGGTTTCCTGCGCATCCCGGAAGTTTTCACTCCGGAAGAGACGCAGGCGCTTTCGGACGAACTGGATCGGCTCGTGGCCGAGTGGGCCCTGACCAGTCCCGGCTGGGAAGGCAACTGGCGCAACATCTACATGGACCCCGAGGTGGCCAAACAGTCCAAGCTCACGGCCATGCACGACCTCCAGTTCTACTCGGCGGTTTGGTTCCGCGGCATCACGCATCCCCGACTGGTGGACGCGGTCAGCGACCTGATTGGTCCCAACGTCGAACTGCACCACTCCACGCTGCACATCAAGCCGCCGCAGAGCGGCCATCCGTTCCCGATGCACCAGGACAGTCCCTTCTACCCCCACCGGGCCAAGGGATTCGTGGACGTGCTGGTGCACTTGGACGACACCAACGAGGAGAACGGGGAGATTCGCTTCCTGGCCGGCAGCCACAAGCAGGGCGCCCTGGAGCACCTGACGGCGGAGGGCATCTACTACTACCTGCCACCCGATGACTATCGCCTGGCGGACACGGTGCCGGTGCCTGCCAAGAAGGGCGATGTCGTGGCCTTCCATTTGTGGACGGTCCATGGGTCCTACATCAACCGCACCAATCAGCCGCGGCGGCTGGTGCGGATTGGATTCAGGGATCCGCAGAACCCTCAGGTCGCCGGTCAAAGCTTTGAGCGACCCAATCTCCTGTTGAAGGGTTATCGTGACAGGGCGGAGGGTCAGGAACTGCTGCGGAATAGTTGACAACGGCCCTCGTCTACAGGTTTGGGCCGGCATACACCCAAGAGGCGAAGCCCATGATTCTTCAGGAACTGAGTCGAGACGCCATTGCCATGCATGCGCCGCGGGGCACCGCGATTTTGCCGACGGCGTCGATCGAACAGCATGGTCCGCACCTGCCGGTGGGGGTGGACACATTGCTGTGCTCGGAGGTGGTGCACAGGGCCGTTGCGAAGGCCGAAGAGCGGCTTGGCCCCAATACGCTGTTCGTCACGCCTGTGTTCTCTTGGGGCAATTCCCATCACCATCGGCCGTTCGCGGGCGTGCTGTCGCTGGAGAGCGATCAATACATCGGTGCCGTTCACCAAGTTCTGGAAGGACTGCTGCTGGCTGGATTCCCGCGCCTTCTTATCGTCAACGGTCACGGCGGCAACACGGCCCCCAACCGAATCGTTGCCCAGGACTTCGTGCACCGGCACGGGAAGCAAGCCGTGACCGGGGCTGCGGACTATTGGGACATCGGGCGGCAGGCGTTGACGGATGCCGGCTTGATCACCAGTGAATTAATCCCGGGCCATGCCGGCATATTCGAATCGGCATTGATGAGAGCCGTGCGGCCCGATCTGGTATCCGAGGCCGGGATGGCCGAAACCCGGACCACGCAATCCAAGGCTGGACGGGATCCCTGGCATACCGAGGTGCCGGGGGCCTGGGTCGCGGCGGACGGGTATTCGGATCAGCCGAGTTTGGGCACTGTCGAACAAGGGCAGGCCATGCTGGACGTGCTGGTTGACAGTGTTGCCGACGCAATCGCGTCGTTCCACCGGGGCAATCCGGCACCGAATGCGGAAACCTGTTGTTGACAGTTGAACACTGCCTGGAGCGCGGGAGGGAACGCGTACGGCGAATACCGGGAGTACCGGGTTGTCCGATGCACGTCTCCGGCGCGGGTCAACCAACAGGTCGCCGCCGCCTCACGACAGTGGGGAAGGCGTTCGGAATTCCCACCACTCGCCGGACAGGTCCTGGCTGGCCGGCATTGAAGTTTGCTGGGACGGATTAACGAGTCTGCCCGTTGTCACTTTGCAACCTGTCCAGCTCCTCACGAAGTCTGTTCAGGCCGTTCGCGTCAATGCCAGTGTACTGCTTGATGGTCTGCCAGGAAACGCCCCGTTCCTGCATGCCCTCAACGGTTGCAATCCTTTCTTGGATCCTTCCCATTTCGCGACCCTCCTGCAAGCCCTGCTGTAGACCCTCCTGCAAGCCCTGCTCGCGCCCCTCCTGTAGGCCCTGTTGTAGGTTCCGCTCGCGGCTTTCTCGTTCAACCTTCGCTTCCAGGAGTTGCAGCATCGTAATGTCTTCCTGGGTCAAGCCGTCGAGGTACACCTGATCCTTGTACCTCTCGATTGTCTCGGCTGGGATGTCCGTCATCATTCCTCCATACTCGAATGTGTAATACCGCATCAGTGTCAACACTTTGTTGGCTCCGCCGGGCATGGCCCGGATGTCCGGAAACAGCGGTGCTAGTAACTGCACCAACCGTTCGGCCTGCTGACGAAGGTGGTCGCTCAACAACATCTCCATCGCCCGACCGTAGGAGTCCCCTCGCGCGTCCTCCAGCCGCATTCCGTGCAATTCCACCAGAATGTGGCTGAAGCGACAGGTACCGGGCAGGTTGCCCACCATGTCATTGTACAAGTCTTCAAACTTGTTTGATGGCGACCATTCCCTTGAACCGTGGTGCAGGACCACACTGACAATCGGACTGATGGTGAGTGCGTTTGGTTGCTGGTTCCGTTCCTGATCCCAGATGCGGTCGTGGTATCGCAGCAATCGCAGTCGCAGCCAGTGGTCCACCGTGGACTGGTGCTCGACCAGCACATAAAGGAACACGGATTCCCCGCCGACATGCTGAGCCTTGAACAACACGTCGGTCTCCGACCTTCTCAGTGCGGGGTCGATGAACGTTCCCGGTTGCAGTTGGAGCGTGTCAAGGTTGACGTGTTTGGTCACCTCGTGCGGCAGGCGCGCCTCCAGCCAGGCGCTGGCGGTGGCCGGATCCCCGATGACCCTGCGCACGAGGGCATCGTGTGACATGCCGGGGTGTTGTTCGTCTGCCATGTCGCCCGCCCTTGGCGCTACCTGGAGTCAAGTCAATGTGGAGAGTGTATACCATTCAGCATGAATTATCCATAATTTGACCATTGGAATGGTGTGATTTGCTTATAAGATGCGCTATAACCAAATCAAGGTAGATATTTGTTGTGCATTGTGACTGATGAGTTGTGTTGTGTAGGTCTGTTTGCCATGGTCAAGTGAACTTGGAGATGTTTCCGAAACTGCCCAGTGCCACCACAACCACCGCAACCATGGGTGTGCACTGCCTCCTCGATCAGACCCATGCAGTTGGATGTCCGTTGTGCATGGTGCTCCGTCAGGTTTCGCCGCGCTTCTGGTTGGGACAGGGTTCGTACCCATACCAAGGTTGCGCCAAAGGGGCGTGCAGTTCTGTCGGTTCAGCGTGCGTACTCCGATGCGGTGCATGTGCAGAACATGGTTGCAGTCGGGGGGAGGTCGCGGCCGGCAGGCAGTCGAAGCGCACAGCGCGGGAGGCGTGGATGAGGAACTCGTGGGCCACGCTCTCAGGGTGGTTCTTGCGGTCCTGTCCGTTCCTCGTTGCGGTGCGGCCACCGGTTCATGGGGAACACGCGGTACTGCCAAGGTTGCCACGGTTCTGTACCTGCGTGGCTCCAACCCCTACGCGGTGTGTCCGGAGGAGAATCGCTGAATGCAGCCAAGCGGCAATCGGTGGGAGCCAGAAGTCCTCAATAACACATCTCGCTGCAGTCCTGAACATCGAGTATTGCACCGGGTTTGCCGGCCAATTCAGTCAAGCACGATGGGTTCGCCATGACATACAGTGACGAGGAAGTCAACTCCCATCTGCAACTGGGCGAAGACGGTAATTGGGAATTCAAACAGGTTGTATTCAAGGGCAACCGGCCGACCGAACCGAGACGCGATAGTTGGGCGGACGAAATCACCGCCTTTGCCAATGCGAACGGGGGAGTGTTGCTGTGCGGAGTCACCGACTCCGGAGATGTCGAGGGGATGTCCCGCGAGCAGATGGATGCACTGGACACACTAATCGTCGAAGTGTGCTCGGACTCCATACACCCTCCTGTCAGGGCAGGAATCTTTCGCCGGACTGCTCCCGATGTCAGACCATTCCTGAGTGTCGAAGTACCCGAGGGCCATGCCCTGCATGAAAGTTCCGGTGGCGCCTTCATCCGAGTCGGCAGTGCCAAGAAGAAGATGTCCGGTGAGGAGAGGTTGCGTCTCGCGCAGAGACGCGGACAGTCCAGTTTCCTGTGGTTCGACATGCAACCTGTGGATGGGACCGGGTTCGGAACGCTCGAAGAAGCTCTCTGGAAACCGTTGCTCAGTCCCGAACAACTGTCGGCCCCTGAACTGGCTCTGGAGAAGATGGGCTTCTTGGTGCCGGACCAGAATCGAACGGTTCGGGCCACTGTCGCCGGCATTCTCGTCTGCAGCAGTTCTCCGGAAAGTTGGCTTCCCAACGCCTATATGACCGCTACCCGTTACAGGGGCGGTGACAGAGCGTCCGGGCAGCTTGACTCCCAGGAAATCAGGGGGCCCCTCAACAAGCAAGTCAAGGAGGCCTTGGCTTTTGCTGTCCGCAACATGAGCGTTGCAGCGCGCAAGGATCCTGCGCGCCAGGATGTTCCCCAGTACAGCGTCAAGGCACTCTTCGAGGCATTGGTCAACGCCGTGGTGCACCGGGATTACTCCATACGGGGAAGCAGGATCAGGTTGTCCATGTTCGAGGATCGGATGGAAATCCGGTCTCCCGGCGGATTGCCCAACAACCTCACAGTCGAGAGCATGGGGGAGCGGCAGTCCACGCGCAACGAGGTTCTCACCTCGGCGCTCGGGAGGATTAACGTCGGGGGCCTGGAAGGAGCGGAGGGGCGACAGTTCTTTGTGGAGCGGCGCGGGGACGGCGTTCCCATAATTCAACGCGAAACCAGAGAGTTGTGTGGTTCCCTTCCCAGCTTCCGACTGGTGGACGAAACGGAGCTGTGTCTCACGATCCCTTCCGCGGTCCTGGAATTCGCACCTGCAAACACCGTGGTTTCCGCACGCAGTTGTGCAGGCAAGCCGTTGGCGGGAGCGACCGTGTTGGCACTGTATCCGAACAAGACTTGGAAACTCGCCGTCACAGATACCAACGGAGAAGCCAGAGTCGACCTGTACACCACCCATCTCCCGATGGTCGTATTTGCAGGATTGCAAGGATTTGCCGCCGGCTTGGAAAAGGATTGGATTCCCGCACAACGACCACTGGCTCTTGAACTGTCGCCCCTGTCCGGTGGCGGCTCCGTCATCTTTCAGGAAGCCACCGGCCGCATCCCCGGGATATCGGGGAGACTGAACCCGATGCGGGACACACGGGACCGGACCTACATGTATGCGTCCAACGTCTCCATCAACCAAGGCAAGCAACAGCCTGTCCACTTTGCCTTCAACGAAGATCTGCGTCTCACCGATGCTGATGGCAGAGAGGCGATGGTGCGCATCCTAGACGTGGTGGGAAGGTCGGCTTTGCTCGAATACCGCCTTCTATTCGAATTGTCGGATAGTGCCTGTTGAACCGAATGTCTTTGGCCGGCTATCTCTACCACGAGGACTCGTGTGACAAGTTTGTCAGTCTGATCCATTCCACGAAGTTCCGCCATAGCTCCAGCATAATTCAACAACCACGGGATTGCGCTGTCTGCTGCTTTTGCCGGAATTGTCCGAGCCACATGAAGGCCATTTTCATCCGGTCACCTAACTGGTTAATCCCTTAGGAGCAGACTATGGAAACTGACACACTGAGAGCCGATCATGGCCCTGTGGGCGGGGCCCTTGACCTGACTGGAACACAGAAGCGGCCGATACATTCCGCGTCTGGAACGCGGACGGAAGAAAGTATGGTCGGCTCCCGGTACCTCCCAAGCCATGGCTCCAGGGTCGCTGCGACTCTGCATTTTGTCCTGCCTGGATTGTTTTTCCTTCGGATTGGCGCCTACTCCGGCATGGCTCGCTCGTCCCCTGGTCTTGTTTCATCTGATCCGGCGGCTGTTGCACCTCGGTTATGCCTCGACGCAGGTGCGGCTATAGTCCCTCCCCGAACCGGCTCCACCTTGGGTGTTGCAGAGAATGAACCCACCGACTGGGTGACCTAAGTCATACACGGAAATGCGAATTGGAGCTTGGCCCATCTCCGTCAGCGATTCACCTTTCTGCCATGCCAGCAGTGCCCCAAAGGTCGGAAACAGAGCAGGAAACCGGCTCAAGACTGTCCAAACCATAGACGTTGTTGGTTTGTCAGGTGGTCTCTGATCAGGACAAGCTGTGGTCAACTGGACCGACTGTGCGTGAGACAGGACATCGCTGGTCCGGGTCCAGTCTGCTTGGCAGATCAGCTTCATTCAACGAACAGAGGGGCCATCTGGGCAGAGGCCATCAAATCCTCCATCTCGTCGTCATGTGGAGCACGTCGAAACGTGGAGCCGGCCGCCAGGAGACGGGGCAGCAGGTCCGGATCCCCAGCCGAGTTGAGGAACAAACCGTCCTGACCCAACACCCAGTGCACCGCGCGGTTGATGTCCGCCTGATTCTCGAACGGTTGGTACCACGTGTTCCGCGACTGGGGCGTTTCGCCCCACGGACCGCGGGTAACCCCCTTGATGGTCTGGACAGCAACGCCGCGTTCCCGGCACACCGCGTTCAGTTGGTTGAAGTCGGCTCGGTACTCTTCGTTGCACCAGAGCACATAGTTCCACGGCAACAGCACTGAATCGAACGCAAAGGCTTCGAGGCTGCGCAGGTGCATGCGGGCAACGGTCAAGCCATGACCGGTGACCCCGATGTATCGAACCTTGCCTTCCTTGCGTGCATCGCAGGCCGCCTCCAAGGCTCCGCCGGGAGCCATGGCTTGATCCCATTGCTCCTCGTCCACCAGGTTGTGCAGCTGGATCAGGTCCAGGCAGTCGGTCTGCAGTCGCACCAGTGAGTTCTCGATTTCCTCCTTGGCTTTGTCGTAGACGCGCCTGCCGGTTTTGGTGGCCAGGAAGAACTCGTCCCGGTGGTGGTTCATCCAAGGTCCCACCCGAAGTTCCGAGTCGCCGTAGGAAGCTGCAGTATCGATATGGTTGACGCCGTGGTCCATGAGCCGCATGAGGAGTTGGTCCGCCGTGGCTTGGTCGCAACGGTTGACGGCGAAGGCCCCGAAAATGATGGCGGAACTGTCATGGCCGGTTTGGCCAAACGGCTGTCTGTGAATCATGGCTGGTCCCGATAGGTGGATTGGATGGGTGTGTGTTGATTGTATGCGGATCCATGTCGATCATGGCGCAGACCGATCGAGTAACTGGGCATAACCCATCATGTTAGGGCTGAGTGGCAGGTCCAGATCGATGGCCTTCCGCTATACAACGGCACCGCACGGTCGTTCAAGGGGGTGGCGAGTTTGAGTGGGGGCCACTGGGGCGGCGCTCGGTGTCGGCAAATCAAAAAGCATAGCGGTGACACCGGCTCACGACAGAAATGCAAGGCGTCGACCACATCAGCCCTGATCACGCCTACCGCACGCGCAGTTGCCCAGTCCAAAGGTACGACTGGAAAACCAATGCGTACCACTCGTTGGAGATTGTCAAAACGAGAATAAGTTAGGTTGCTGGTGCCATGCAGGCATGGATCTGCCCGCTCCGCACCCCATGCTCTGCATCGCCAGCCGCAAGGCGGAGCCGCGACTGGAAATCTGCAATCGCAACCTGCGCCGCTGGACGGACGATGACCTCATCCTCTGTATCCTCACCGCTGGCGGACAGCGGCACGATGACGTGGCCGTCTACCTGCACGGAGGCACCGACCCGGTCTCGGTTGCCCAAACCCGCCTCCGCCTCTTCAATGTAAGGGGTGTTGCGCAACACGTAAAGTGGTTGCGGGTAGTCAGCAAATGGAACGCCCAATCCGCCACATGGCCGATTGGACAAGGCCTGTCCGGGCGGAGTGATGAGGATCGGACGCGAGTCGCACCGTCTACTTGCTGGATGCGGTGCGGCCGTTCTTCCGTAAACGGGGAAGCCGTCCTGCGGCCTGGTCCCGCATCAGATCGGCGATCGTGGGGAATTGGCTGCAGTCCGCGCTGTCCAGTTGCTGTGCGAACTGGGTCGCCTCGTCGTCACCCCAGAATTCGGCAACGAACTGCAGGAGGATCTCCTTTTTGCCCCGCGCTTCGCCCCGCGCTTCGCCCCGTGCTTCACCGAGTTCCAGCCCCCGTGCCTCGCCGAGTGCCAGGCCGCGCGCCTCGCCTTCCTTTTCCTTGGCCGCGATGATGTTGCCGAATGTGTTCATGACCACCTCTGCCTCTTCAATATCCGCCACATGGTCGATTGGACAAGGCCTGTCCGGGGGAATGAAGAGGATCGGACGCAGGCCGTACCGCCTACTTGCTGGATTCGATGCGACCGTTTTTCCGTAAACGGGGAAGCCGCCCTGCGGCCTGGTCCCGCATCAGATCGGCGATTGTGGGGAATTGGCTGCGGTCCGCACTGTCCAGTTGCCGTGAGAACTGGGCTACCTCGTCGTCGCTCCAGCATTCAGCAACGAACTGCAGGAGGATCTCCTTTTTGCCCCGCGCTTCGCCCCGTGCTTCACCGAGTTCCAGCCCCCGTGCCTCGCCGAGTGCCAGGCCGCGCGCCTCGCCTTCCTTTTCCTTGGCCGCGATGATGTTGCCGAATGTGTTCATGACCGCCTCCGCTTCTTCAATGTAGATGATTCTACGCAACTCCCGGCGTAGTTCGGGTTGGTCCCGGAGCAGATCGTCGAAAGCCGCCTTGAACCAGGCCCCGTAGGCCTCGCGCAGGGTTGTGGACAACCGCAGGATCCGCGGGATGATCCATTCCTGCAGCAACGGCAGAATCTGCTCCGCGGCTTTGTTCGCGCCCCGCCGGATGGAGGCCTGGATGCGCGCCAGGGCAAGGATGCCGGTCACCAGGCTCTGCCGGGGGAGCGGATAGTCGGTGACCGGGAACACGGGCACCTCGTAGTCGTGGATGTCCAAGAGCGGGCCATCCCGCAAGCCGTAGCCGTGGGAACCGGGCCTGGATTGCACGGGCTGCCGCCATGTGCCGAAGTGCCGGCTGCCGGTACTGATCACCAGGCCGAACACCTCGAGTTGCGGTTGGCGTTGCAGCAGCCCTTCAGCATACCTGAACATGCGTCGGGTCATGCGCGACTCGCGCCGTGACTGGAATTCCAGATGCAGGAGGACGCGGTCTCCGCTGTCGCCCTGGCGCACCAGAGTCCAGACGATGTCCCGGTGTGCCTCCTCATGGTGCGGCGGACTGGTCGCGTCGGCGGTGACGGTGGAAGCACTGACCAACTCCAGGGGTTCGAAACCCTGCAGTTCGGGGAACAGGTCGGCGGCATGGAAGTCGAGCAGGTCCCGCACCACAGCCCTTTCGGCAAAGAGGGACTTCAGCGTCCGGTCGTAGGAAAACGGTGTTCCTGTCGATTTGGGCGCAGACAATGCGGCCCTCCCGCGATTCTGTGACTGCTGTTTCCATCGACCCAAACGAGCTCGCGGTTACGCGGTCGATGGGCCATTGCATGCAGCCCGTGCCGCCAAAGCGGCACGGGCCCGTCCCGGACAATGGTCAGACTGTGTCCCGCGCAGGTGCTGATATCAAGTCCCCGCGGCCTGCGCTGGTGTCAAGGATTACCACCTGTACTCACTGGCACCGAAGTTGGCTTCATAGAATAGGGACACGTGGGTTCCGGGAGGAATCAAGGCATCCACCGCCTCCCGGTCCGCGTCGTCCAGTGACACGTCCAAGGCGCCAAGGTTGTCTTGGAGCTGTTCCAGCGTACGGGGTCCAATGATGGGGCTGGTGATGTTGGGCTGGTTCATGGCCCACGCCAAGGCAAACTGGGCCACCGTGCATCCTTTGTTGGCCGCCAGGGGCTCGAGGCCTTCAATGACATCGTAGATGCCTTCGGTCATGCGGCGGGAGCGATCGGGTCGTGCGGCATATCGGCTGCCCTCCGGCGCACCTTCGCCGCGCTTGTACTTCCCGGTCAACAGTCCACCGGCCAAGGGACTCCAGGGGAGAATGCCTACGCCGTAGTTTCGGGCCATGGGCAGCAGTTCCCGCTCGATGCGCCGGTCCAGGATGTTGTAGGGCGGCTGTTCCGTAACGAAGCGGTTCAGGCCGTACTCCTTGGACACCCACAACGATTCAACGAACTGCCAGGCGGCGTAGGTGCTGGTGCCGATGTACCTGACCTTGCCGTCGCGCACGAGGTCGTCCAACGCCCTGAGCGTCTCATCGATTGGGATGTCCGTGCGGGGCCGATGCAACTGGTACAGGTCGATGTAGTCGGTCTGCAGCCGCCTGAGACTGGCGTGGCACTGCTCAATCACGTGCCGGCGCGACGTGCCCCCCATGTTGGGATCGTCGTCGGCCATGGTGCCGTGTACCTTGGTTGCCAGTACGACCCGCGACCGCTGTCCCGTCTGCTTGAGGGCTTCCCCCAGAATTTCCTCGCTTTGGCCGCGGGAGTACACGTTCGCGGTGTCGATGAAGTTGATGCCGGCGTCGAAGGCAACCTCCAGCATCTGAACCGCACCATCCACGTCGATGCCGCCTCCAAGGCGGCCGCGACCGAACAGCATCACGCCCAGGCAGAGGGGCGAGACTTTCACTCCGGTCCTGCCCAACAGTCTGTAATCCATACAATATCTCCGTGTTGTCTTGATACGGAAGCCGGGTTTGGCCTGTCTTCCAACCGCGGCACATCTGCTCATCTTAGCCGTTTATGCCCCATGAATAAGAGCTTTGCCGATTCCTTGCATCAGTTGACAGAAGCCTTCCGTTCCCTGGACCGGCACCTGAACTTGATTGAAGAACGTCTCGCGCGGGTTGGCACTGCATCCCGGATGGAAAGCGACTCTTCGGCGGTGATGGAACTCGGCCGGATGTATCTCGACTGTCTCCGGACCATCCCCGGTGCAATCACGTCCAAGGGCGCGGATGCCGAGCAATCGTCCACCGATCATGCGCTCCTTGCCTCTCGCCACACAGCCTTGACCGGCCTGTGCCAAACCTGGCTGGAACAGGGAGCCATTCCGGATTTATTTGACATAACATGGCTGGATCAACTGGCCGAGGCGATAGGGGATGCCGATCGTGCGCTTCGGCCCCAATGGGAAGCGTACGCCGGGTGGGGCCGTTCGGCCCTACGCGGGTTTGTGGCGGACCAGTACGACTGTCTGTTGGACAGCGTTGGGGGTTTGACAGAGGGGGAACTTAACCAACCGGGAGTAGTGGGCGAATGGAGTGCCCGGGACACGTTGGCCCATGTGTTGGCGTGGGAAGAATTTGGATGGGCCGTCCTGTCCCAGTGGCCCGAACCCAAGGCCGGCACGCTGACTCGGTGGGAGGTTGGCGAGTCGGAGGCAGAGGCGAACGCGCTGTTGTTGGACCGCTACGCGAAATCGGACCTGATCGACGTGCTTGGCGATCTCTATACGTTTCGGCGCCGCACGCTGCGTTTCATCGACGATTGTGACGATGCCAAGTTTGATTCAGTCGGTTCGTATGGTTTGGGCGAGACCGGCAGTCTGACGCTGTTCCTTTTATCCATGGCGTGCCACTGCACTGAACACGCACTGCAGATCCTGGATGCCCGGGTACCGGGCCGCGCAGAGACGTAGTGTCGTTGATGCCGGACAGGTTTGGGACCGGTTGACCGGATCCCGCGGGTACTGGTTGCCGCCCAAATCCGTGTTTGCTTGCATCCCGCCCCAACGCTCCCGCGGTAGCCGCGCGAGACAATCGGAGGCGGTTTGCGATCGGGCAGCGGCCTATCGGCGTACGGTCAACTGCTCTGTACGCTCAGGCTGTTGCGGAACTCTTCGGCCTCTTTGGCTGCACCCACGGGAATTTGGTCGGATACCAGCCCCCTTTCCTCGATGTTGGCAGCAGCCTGTTGTTCGACGAGCCAGTTGCGGAAGTACTCGTCAATGGCGCCCTCTAGGGCGTCGGCGCTGATGGGGGCATCCGGATCCGAGTCGGTGACCTGGATTATGTGGTAGCCGAATTCGGTCTCGACCGGTGCGCTGGTCTCGTTCACGGCCAGCGCAAAGGCGGCTTCCTCAAAGGCCGGCACCATCCGCCCCTTGGCAAACCAACCGAGATCACCCTGGTTGAATTCCGCAGTCGGATCGTCGCTGTACAGGTCGATCAGGTAGTCGAAGCTCTCGCCCAGTTCAAGCCTGGCTATCAGGCTCTCCGTGAAGGCCAGGGCCTCTTCCCGGGTGCGCCCCGCCGTATCGGATTCATTTCCTCCGGGCTGGACTTCGAACGCGATGAGTAGGTGTCGGGCCCTGATGCGGAGCTCGGTGGTCTCGACATTGCCCTCGGTGACATGGCTCCTGACCATCTCGCGCAACAGGCCGTATTCCAGGATTTGCCGGTATTCGTCCAGCGTCAGGCCGTTGGTGTCGTCCAGTTCCTCGGCCAGTCCCGCCGTGCCCTGGCTCAACTCCTCCTCGGAGATGATGTCAATCGCCTCCGCTTCGGGATCGGTGCCTGCCGCATCGTCTCCGGCATCCGCCGCCTGCTCCGAGGCGGCGGCTTCGCGGGCCGTGATCGTGGCCGTGGCGTGGGCCGCGGTGTACTTGGAATAACGGGCGGCCACTTCCGCCTCGATTAGGTCGTCCAGCTCGGCATCGGAAACG
>CAZMKQ010000053.1:0-28203 GCA_964566955.1 uncultured Caldilineaceae bacterium
GCGCAGGTCAACGCACAACTTCAACCTCCAAATTTATTCGGGCCAGACGCTTAGACCCAGAAACTCCTTCGCTGGAAGGAGTAGCCGGGGATGGCGATACGGCGGCGTTCCTCTCCGGCAAAGAGGCCGGTGAACGCAACCGAAACGCCAGCTTCGTAGGCAGCTGCGACCGCCTCCAGGAAATCCAGGGCACCGTTTCCGGCGTCCGCGTCCGGACGCGGACGGCCACTGGCCAAAACAATGGGCCGGTCGGAATGCGGGGTTGGGGGCAGCATCGAATCCGAATTGGCCCGAGGCCCAAGTCCCAATGTCAGGTCTGTTCCCGCGGCTACCGCGTCGATGGCGTCCGGTGACAGGGCACTTGTGTTTGTTGCCAACTGCTGCCAGTAAGCGTTGTCCAGAATCTCCGTTGACCGTACCTCGCGCCCGGTTACGCTACTGATCCAAGTCAGCTCCGGTGCAGTAGCCGTGATGCGAGCCAGCTCCTCATCCGGTTCCATCAAGGACATCGCCAGCCTCAGCCCGTCTTCCAGGGCAAGTGCTCCGGATGCCTGCGCTGCAGCGATGTCTCCAATGCCCTGTCCCAGCACCGTGTTGGGGCCTATGCCAATGCTTGCCCACAGGGCGGTGAAGGCCGCCTCCAAGGCATATGTGGCCGGCAGTTCCCAGGCACGCTCGCTCGGGACTTCACCGTCATCGCGGCCGAACATGACGTCCAACAGGGAAGTATCCCGTTCCTCGCGCAGCAACCGGTCACACTGGTCAAGGACGGCGCGGAAGGCGGGTTCGGTACGGTAAAGGGCCTTGTCCGCGCCCATCCAGTGGCCACCTTGACCGGAGTAGAGAAAGGCCACGCTTGGCGTACCGTAATCCGGCCGAACAGGCTGTTCTTCGGAAGCGGTTTCGGACAATGCCTTCAGCTTGGCCTGCAATTCCGTCAGATCCTGGAAGACCAGGCCCTTCCTGTAGGGGAAATGGCTGCGTCCCATGCCGGCTGTCCAAACCGCATCCGCCAGCAGCCGTTCGATCGCAGGTTCGTCTTCCAATTCCTCGGCGCGTTCCACCAACCATGACCGATACTGATTGGCCACGTCCCGCAGGGCCTCGGGAGTCTTGCCGGACAGGGGCAACAGTCGGACCTTTCTCGGTTCCGGCTTTTCGTCGGGTAGCGGAAGACCTTGGAGGGCTGCCGGCAAGATCGCCTCGACCGACTGCGGTGAACCAGCCGGCCCCAAGGCTCCATTTCCAGATTCGGTGGTGCCGGCATAGCCCTCCAGGATGACATGTGCATTGCTGCCGGAAAGCCCGAAGGCGTTGACCGCCGCCAGGGGCGGCCTGCCGTTGGTGTCGGGCCAGGCGATCATCTCGGAGGTGACGCGCACCGGCATGCGGTCCCATTCGAAATTGGGATTCGGGTTTCGGAAATGCAGGTGGGCGGGAATCGCCCCGCGATTCATCGCCATCACAACCTTGATGATGCTGGCCATGCCCGAGGCCCACTCCGTGTGTCCGATGTTGGTCTTGACCGATCCCAGCAGTAGGGGCCGTTCCGCGGCCCGTTCCCTGCCGTACACCGCGGATATGGCCCGCAACTCAATGGAATCACCAAGCTCGGTCCCCGCGCCGTGGGCCTCCATGTAGTCGATGTCCAACGGGGCCACACCTGCCACGGCCAAGGCATCTTCAATAACCTGCTCCTGGGCCGGGCCTCGGGGCACGGGAAGATCTGCGCTGGCACCGTTCTGGTTGATGGCCGAACCCCTAACCAGCCCCCATATCCGGTAGCCATCTGATTCCGCCTGTTGCAGACGCTTCAGCACCAACACGGCGCAGCCCTCGCTTCGCACGAAACCGTCGGCATCCGCATCGAAGGCATTGCACCGGCCGGCTTCGGACAACAGGCCCAATTCCTTGTGGAACCGCATCAACGGGAGAGACAGGATGGTGTTCACGCCACTCGCCAGGGCCAAATCGACTTCGCCCCGTTGCAGGGCCGCCGCGGCCTGATGCACCGCAGCAACGGACGACGCGCAGGCCATGTCCACCGGCATGGCAGGTCCCTCCAGTCCCAGAACGTAGGCAATCCTCCCGGCCGTCATGCTGCCGGAGGTGCCGAAGTAGGCATCCGCCTGGCCGTGGGCGGCGAGCACGTCCCGATATTCGCTGCTGCCCATGCCGGCATAGACTCCGGTACGGCTTCCCTTGAGCGATTCCGGATCGATACCGGCGTCCTCCAGGGCCTGCCAGGTTGTCTCCAGCAATAGCCGTTGCTTGGGATCCATGGTCCGGGTTGCGATGGGGGCAATGCGGAAGAAGCGGTTGTCGAACTGGTCGAGGCCTTCGATGAAGCCACCGCGCCGATAGGCAATGTCATCCGCATTGGGATCTCCCACCAGCCCTGCCCATGGGCCCTGGTCCGGTCGACCATCGGTGATGGCGTCGCCGCCGGACTCCAGCAGTGACCAGAAGGAAGCCAAATCCGGAGCACCGGGGAAGCGACACGCCATCCCAACGATCGCGATGGCCTCGTCGTCGGTGGCGGGACTCTGGCGCGGCCGGGGAGTTGACGGTGCCGGCAGGGGCTCCGGCGTACCGGCCCCAGAGACTTCGCCGAGTTCTCCCGCCAGGTGATCGGCCAGGGAGTTGACATTGGGATAGTCGAAAACGGCCGTGTTGGAAACCACATACGCCCCCGAAAGGGCTCGGTTCAGACGGTTGCGGAGTTCCACCGACATCAGCGAGTCCATTCCCAAGTCGAAGAACCCCACCGTGGGCGATGGCGGGGAGGGCAACCGCAGTACCGCCTGCACTGCCTGCTGCACGAAAGGCACAAGCAGGTCCTTGGGGCCCGCTGTCGGTCCTTGCCGCAGCTGGGCCAGCAGGTCTTCCTGTGGGGCTGCATCCGGGGTGTCGTCCTTGGCTGTGGACAGGAGGTCTTCCAGGAAAAGGGGGTGGTCCTCGACCGCCTCTTCAAATACCGACCAGTCCATCGACATGATTACGGCTGTGGTGGCATCCTTCCGCACCAGACTGTCAAGTGCCCGAATTCCCTGCTGCGGAGTGAACCAGCGGCCGCCGAGGGATGCTCGTCGCCATTCAATCCGCTCCCGCTGTTCCGCGGCTTCGCCAATCTCCGACCAAGCCCCCCACGCCATGGCTTGTCCCGCCAACCCCAGGGCGCGACGGTGACCGGCAAGCTGGTCCAGAAAGGCGTTGGCCGCGGCATGGTTCGCCTGGCCCGGATTGCCCATGACGCCGACCCGGCTTGAGAAGAGGATGAACAGGTCCAGATCACGGTCCACCGTGGCTCGATGCAGATGCCAGGCTCCCAGAATCTTGGGACTTAGTACCTGCTCGAAACTCTCCCAGGTCTGATTGGACAGGGCCCGATCCGACAGCACGCCCACGCTGTGGATGACGCCGGCCAGCGGTGGCAATTGCGCGTCCATGCGCGCCATCATCGCGTCGAGCGCCGCGGTGTCCGTTACATCCGCCAGTTCCACCTCGACCCTGACCCCGCGTGCGCGCAGGGCTGCAATGGATTCCACAGCCTCGGGATCGGGATCCCGACGGCCGTTCAGCACGATTGTGCCCGCGCCCTGGTCCGCCAACCACTCCGCCACGGCGCAACCGATACCCCCCAGTCCACCCGTTACCAGGTAGGCGCGATCCTCCCGCAACCGGCCGCGCACCAGCGGTTGCGTCGTCAGAACGATCTTGCCGATGTGCCGGGCCGCGCGCATGTAGGCCAGTGCGGCCCCCGCCTCCGCCAGCGGCCAGCGGCTGTGAACAAGGGGTTTGAGTTCCCCTGCCGCGATCCGCGCCATCAGATCCCGCAGTACCGCGCCCACCCCTTCGGGATCGGTCTTCTTCAGAACATCCAGCTCCAGAATGGCGTAGGACACGTCGGGACGCACTGCCGCCATCTCCTCCTCGCTCAGGATGTCCCTTCTGGCCATCTCGACGAAGCGCCCGCCGGGCATCAGGCAGGACAGGCTGGCGTCGATGAAGCCTTCGCTGGTGAGGCTGTTCAGTACCACATGAACACCTTCACCCCCTGTGACTTCCAGGATCTCGGCTCCGAATCGGGTCTGGCGACTGTCGAAGACGTGCTTGACGCCGACCGATCGCAGGTATGCCTGCTTCGGCGCACTGGCTGTGGCGAACACTTCGGCGCGGGCGGCCTGGGCCAGCTGGATGGCCGCCAGTCCCACGCCGCCGGCGCCGGCGTGAATCAGCACCCGTTCCCCGGGCCGGAGCCCGGAGTACTGGAACGACAGCGCGGCCGATACGAACGCGCTGGGGATGGTCGCCAAGGCCGACGCGGAGAGCCCCGCCGGCGCCGGTGCCACCAGTTCCCCATGGGTCACCATTTCCGGCGCGAAGGCACCAAAGCCCAGTCCCACCACACGGTCGCCGACGGAGACGGATGGCACTTCGGCACCTGCCTCAATCACGTATCCACTCAGTTCCCGTCCCAGATCACCTTCTTCAATGAAGCCCAGGGAACGGAACACATCCCAGAAATTGAGTCCCGTGGCCTCGACCGCGATCCGCACCTCCCTGGGGTCGAGGGGGCGCGGGGGAAGCGACTTGATCTCGGGTCTTTCGAAGACGCCATCCCGACTCGGGACGAGCACCCATGCCAACTCCTCCGGCAATGCCAGCCGTCCCCATGCGCCGTCCGCTGCCTCGGGGCGTACCAGGCGGGCTGCCTGGCGGCGTCCCCGCCGATAGGCGATATGGCTTTCCCGGTCCGGATACATCAGTTCGTTTGACAGGTCCGCCATGGAAGGGGGCGCGCCGGGATCCAGGTCGATCATCCGCGGTTGCAGTTGGGCCGCTTCCAGGGCCGCGACCTTGCCCAACCCCCAAAGGACCGCGCCGGCCAGTTCGCCGTTGCGCTCGCGTTCCAGGATCTGTGCCCCCCGGGTGACGAACCAAACGCCCCGAACGGGAATCGCATCGGATGCGGCCACGGCCTGTACCATGGCCAACGCGCTGGCTCCGATCTGCTTCACATCCTCCGCCAATGCCGCCGTGGTGGCCTGGGGCCCGTGTCCCTCCAATGATCGGAGGTGGACCACACCGTTGAATGGCAGGCCGTCGGGCAGGTCATCGATCAGGGCACGCCATTCCCGACGGGACTGTGTGTCCAAGGCGATCTTGCGCATCCCGGGTACGACATCTGGCGGTTCGCCGCTGGTCGAGGGCCCTGCGTACGCCAGTATCACGGTTTGGTTGCGGCCCACCAGTTCCGATGCCAGTTCCGCGGCCAAGCCATCCGGGCTCCCGGACAGAATCCACGCGCCGGGCGGCTCCGTGACCCGGGAGGGACCCTGGGCCACGATCACGCCTTTGTCCAGAACCTGGGACGCATCGGCTTCGTCAACGCCCAGGACTTCGGCTTCCCCAAAGCCCGCGTTGCCAAGGGCGCGACGCCACACGGAGGGGCCGACCAGGGCGTGATGCGGTCGGTATGCATCCGCAAAGCGCCACCAGCCATCCAATTGGCCAAAGGTAAGGTCCATCCAGCCCTGGCCGCGCAGGTTTTCCAGCGCCACCAGGTGACCCGACGGCGCCAGCAGAGCCAGACAGTGCCCCAGGGTTTCCTCCAGGTAGCGGGTGGCGTGCAGCACGTTGGAGGCGATCAGCAGATCGTAGCGGTGGGCCGCGAAGCCCTGGGCAACGGGATCCCTCTCGATATCCAGGGCCAGGTATTCAATGGCTCCGTCGCCGTCGCCAAACCGCGCTTCCGCCTCCGCAAAGAAACCCGCCGAGATATCGGTATAGACATAGTCGAACCTCCCGTCGGGAAGCTCCGGCAGCACCGATGCCGTGGCCGAACCGGTTCCGGCCCCGATCTCGAGCACCCGCAGGCGCCGTTCCGGTGGCAACTGGGCGACAAGGGTCCGAACAACATCCGCCAGCAGCCCATTCGCGGCGCGCGCCACCGGTGCCTTCAGATAGAGATCGGCGGCAGTCGGTTCGCCGCTGCTGAACAGAAGGGTCAGCGGATCCATCCCGCCGCGCAGCACGTCCGCGAGGGCGTCGCCGGACCGCCGAAACAAACCAATCTCGATCAAACCGTGGGCATACAGCCCGGTCATCCGGGAGGCGAACTCGATGGGATCGGGAGGGAACCCCTCCGGCAACGGATCATCGGGGCCCACCTTCACGACGAACCCGCAGGGACTCTCCTCAAGCACTCCTGCCTTGGCCAGCAACTCCAACATGCGCAGGAAGACGCGCTTGTGGTCCTCAATGACATTCAAGCGTTGCCGCAATGCATCGGGATCCACGACTTCGTTCAGGCTTCGCCGCCACCCCAGCTTTTCCAAGGTAAAGAGGGCGTAGGCATGCGACCACCGCTCCAAGTCCGCGAGCAGGGCATTCCTGTCTGCGGGGTCCACGCCCGCGTCGGTGAGATAGTCGGAGAACCAACCCATGCCGACGGCAATCTCGGCCGGAGTCGGAAAGAAACCGGCCGGTTTCAAGGCCGATTCGAGGTCCCGGTCCCGCCAGGCAACCTCGTACAGCAAATCCTTGATCCCTTCCGCCCCTGACGCCTCCGCGAGCAGGGCCGTTGGCGTGGCTCGCTTGACCGTGTATCCACTGAACCCACCGATGAGCATTCCATCCGGGGTGTAGATGTGCATGTCCGCAGTCAGAACTTCCGGCTGATCACTCGCGGCCGGCTCCTGGCTGGCCTCGCCCATTTGCACGTGACAGAACACCCGCTCCGGAAGAGGCCTCGTCAGCCAGAATCTTTCCCAGCCGAAGGGCAGATAGGTCGCCTCCTCCGGAGCGCCGGTGATGTTGCGCGCCATGCCCATCATCTGAAAGCAGCCGTCGAGCACCAGCGGATGCAAATCCAGTTCGTTCCGGTCCGGGAGGGTTTCCGGCAGGAACACTTCGCCCACAGCCTCGCCGGGGCCGGTCCAGCACGGGCCCAATGTGCGGAAGGATGGACCCAGATCGATGCCGGTGGCGAACTTGGCCTGGTAATAGGCCTGCACATCCGCAGGGGAAAGGGCAGCCGTCAGACCTTCCAGGTCCACTCTGTCCCCGGCTGCCGGCAAGGGAGTTCCCGACGCCACACGACCCTCCACGTGCAACGTCCAATCCTGTTCCGTGCCCCTGCTGAAGATCTGGACGCGCCGAGACCCTCCCTGCTCGGAACCGTCAAGCACAACCTGCATCGTCCGGCAATCGCTGCCCTCGGAGTCCTTCTCGGGAAAGACCAACGGGTTGTGCAGCTGCATTTCTTCCAGCACCAGCGCGCCTTCGCCCTCGGCGTATCCGGCCAGGACTGCCATGGTTCCGTACAGCGCTCCGGGGGCCACCAGTCGGCCAAAGACCTTGTGGTCCTCCAGCCAGGGCGGGTTCGACGAGGACAGTTCAGTCTCGAAGGCAATCTCGCCGCGGGCGGATTCGTGCCGTGTGCCCAGCAAGGGACGGTCGGTGCCGGGTCGGCGGCGCTTGGCAGGATCAAGCCAGTAGCGTTCGCGCTGGAACGGATAGCCCGGCAGCGAAATCCGGTGCCGCATCTCTCCTGCAAACAAGCCCTCGAAGGCAATCTCCAGGCCAACCCGGTACGCGCCCGCGACCGCATCAATGAAGTCGTTTTCGGGTTCCGTCGCGGAACTGCCCCTTCGAGGGCGCCGCATGCTCGCCAGCGCAATCGGGGGCTCACACGCGTCCCCTTCCGGCATCGAATCGGGCCACGCCTGCAGCGTCATCGGGCCCAGCACCGCGTGGGGACCTATTTCGACTACCAGGTCGATTTCCAGTTCGGCAAGCGTTTCGACACCGCGGGCAAAAGCCACTGCTTCACGGGCATGGCGCCTCCAGTACGTCCCATCCAGCACCCTGTCGGATGCCACCGGCCGGCCCGTCACATTGCTGACCAGGGTGAGCGAGGGGGGCTTGATTGCCACTCCGTCCAAGGCGGCCGCCAATCCATCCAGCACCGGTTCCAGCAAGGCACTGTGGAATCCCCTGCTCGTGTTCAGGCGGACGGTACGCACTCCCTCCGCGCCGAATCGCTCCACAATGGCTTCGATGTCCGCAGCCAAGCCACTTACCACTTGGTGTCCGCCGTTGTGCCCCGCAATGCTCAGCCCAATGCCATCGGACGCGGCGTTCAGCTCCGCAACCGCCGCCGCTACACGCGACGCGGGCGCGAAGATGGCAAGCATGGCGCCGGGCGCGGTATCGGCAAACAAGGCACCGCGCGTCGCCGCAAGCCGCATCCCGTCTTCCAGACTGAACATCCCGGCCGCCTGGGCGGCCGCCAACTCCCCGATGCTGTGGCCAAGCACCACGCTGGGTTGAATGCCAACACTGGACCAGAGCGCAGTTAATGCGCACTCCAACGCATAAAGGGCGGGTTGCTCCCACGCCGTATTGCCCAGGTCGCCCTCCCCTCCTGCGCGACCGAACATTACGTCGAGCAGCGATGCCCCTCGTTCTTCCTGGATTACCGCCTCGCAGCGGTCCAGAATGGCCCTTGCCAGAGGCTCACTCTCATAAAGGGTCCGGCCCATGCCGACCCACTGACTGCCCTGTCCCGTGTAGACGAAGGCCACTTTCGTGGCCCTTCGTGGTTCCACGCCTGTACCGGTCTCAGCCACTGCCCCGAGTTGTTCCCGCAAGGATCCAACGTCTTGAAACACCACTCCCGCACGGTAGTCGAAATGACTGCGGCCAACACCGGCCGTCCACGTCATGTCCGCCCAAAGCGCATCCAAGGCGGTACTTTCGGGGGACAAGTCCCTGGTTTGCGTGTCAAGCCACGCCAAATAGCGCTGGGCAAGTTCCCGGACCGCGCCCTCTGCCTTGCCTGACAGGGGCAGGAAACGGGTTCGGCGCGCGGCCATCCCCTCCGTTGGCCAAGGCAGATCGGCAATGGGTGCCGGCAGCGAAACCGTTACGGGTTGGGCTGGGCCCGGGGCCACACCTGCCTGGCCGCCCGCGCCGTTGGAACCGCGGTATTCCTCCAACACAACGTGGGTGTTGGTACCGGATATGCCGAAGGAATTCACTCCCGCCCGTCGTGGTCCCTGACCGTGATCCGGCCAGCCCCTCACATCTGTGGCCACTTGCAGTGGCAGACGCTCCCAGTCCAGACTCGGGTTGGGATTCCGGAAATGCAGATGTTGCGGAATCACCCCCAGATTCACCGTCAGCACTGCCTTAATCAGTCCGGCGATTCCTGAAGCCGACTCCAGGTGGCCGATGTTGGTTTTGACCGAACCGATGAGAAGCGGGGTGCCCGTTTCCCGTCCTTGGCCGTAGACATTGGCCACAGCGTTGATTTCGATGGGATCTCCCACGGCCGTCCCGGTCCCGTGGGCCTCCACGTACGCAACCTCCGACGGCGCAACGCCCGCATCCTCCAGGGCTGTTTCCATCACCTGTTCCAGTCCGGGCGTATTCGGGACGGTTAGACCGACACCTGTCCCTCCGTGATTCACCGCTGCACCGCGAATGACCGCCCAAATCCGATCGCCGTCGGCCTCCGCTTCCTTAAGGCGCTTCAGAACGACCACTCCGCATCCTTCCCCCCTCACGTAGCCGTTGGCGGACGCGTCGAACGCCTTGCATTGCCCGTCGGGTGACAACATCATCGAATCCGCACGGAGTTCGTAGATGCGGCCGTCCAGAATGGCATTCACGCCGCCGGCAATGGCCAGATCCGCCTTGCCCTGCTGGAGGTCTGCGACTGCGTCGTGTATCGACACCAGGGACGAAGCGCAAGCGGTGTCAACCGCTTTGGCAGGCCCCATCAGGCCCAGCACGAAGGAGACCCGTCCGCTGGCACCGTTCAGGTTGGTGCCACTGAGGGCGTACAGGCAACCGGCGGCCTCGGCAGGCTTGCTGGATTCCGCAACCAGCATGCGGTACTCGTCGGTGCTGATTCCGGTGTAGACACCCGTGCTGCTCCCGCTGAGCCTGGTCGGATCGATCCCTGCATCCTCGAGGGCCAGCCAACTCGTCTCCAGCATCATGCGCTGCTGCGGGTCCAGCAACTCGGCTTCGACCGGCGAAATACGGAAAAAGGTGGGATCGAACTGATCAATCCCGTCGACAAAGGCACCAAAACGGCAGGCCGGGTTTTGAACTGCGTGATCGCCGAAAAGATCACCCATGCGTCCCACGCCGGAACCGGGAACACCCTCGGACACCGAGTTTTTGCCTTCCACCAATAGTCGCCAAAAGGCATCCAAATCCTCCGCGCCGGGAAACCGGCACGCCATGCCCACGATTGCAATCGGCTCTCCGCGCGGAGCGGCATCCCGAACTCCGGTCATTGATCGGAAGGAATGCTGGATCGAGGAACTGGCACTTTTTTCCGACGACATCGACATAGGGCACTTGTCCTTGCAGTTCCTTCAATCGGCACGGTTCTTAACAGGTGAAGGTGATTCGCTCTCGGTTGATGGGAGCACGTTTGCGCGCGCCGGCAACCCGAGTCCTGGATGAGCTGTCCCCTCCGCGGTCCTGGTCCGTTCCGCGAGCAGGGCCTTGACCTCCCGGCAGCGCCTCCACAACGTGATCTCGTCGTGGAGGCGCGCGCGGATGTTGCAGGCAGCCTTGGTATACGCATTCCACACAATTCCGTCAAGGCAGCAATACCCGTCCCATCGACATTGGCCCTGCAACAGGCTCGTCCGGGAGGCGATGTGCGATGCGTTCGACGGATTGACCAATGTCAACGCAGAACCTCTGCGTCGAGATATTGAGGTGAGGGTTTCGGCCGTGATGCCCCTGACCCGGCCGTGCAGACGGCGGGTGGCGTCCTTGTGGCGGTACCGAGCCGAATTCATGCGCGCCGCCAGGTTCTCACCGACGGTGGTGTCCGCCTTGTCGACCAAGGGGTGGGTCGTCCGGCACAGCAGTTTCCGCGTGCGGGCCCTGTGCTTCCGGCGGCGACGTCTGAGTTTCTGCGTGCCCAGGTTGTGCTTTCAATATGGCAGACCTTGGGGTAGTTGCCCTTGGCCATCTGCCGCGGCCTCGCGGATCTGCTTCCGGGAGCGGCGCAACCCGGACAGGCGGCAGGAGAACGTGTGCACAATGGCCATCAAGTGTTTGAACCAGTCGAACCCGAAGCGGCAGAGACGGTTCCTGTGGACCACAATCAACGTGCCGATTTCATCGCGGACGATGCGTTCCACCATCCGCCGTTGCAATTCAAGGTCCGCCTGCTGCCCATACCGGGACACCCGGCGGTAGACCACGGTCAGCCAATGCCGCGCCGCGCGCTCCATTCCGAAGCAACGGTCCACACATGCACCGGCCATGCAGCGGATGGCCGGTGCGGCGGATGGTACTCAACCTGCGGCGTCACATAGGGGTTTTGGGGGCTCGTGGATGAACACGAATGTCAAACGGCAGCCATCTGCACAGGTGGGGGCGATCAAGCCGCGTGTGCATCCAGGTACTCGACGAGCTCCGCCAGAGTCTTCAATTCGTTGCACTGTTCGATTCCGAAGGGAACATCGAATTCCTGTTGGATAATCCTGCCGAAAGCGACGACATCAAGTGAAGACACCCCCAAATCCTGCAAGCCCACGTTCAGGTCCGCGGGCACACTGACAGGTGTGCCGTCAACCTCCAAGTTGTTGGCGATCAGTTTCTTGATGCGTTCCTCTGTGGCTGACATGTATACCTCCATCTGTTGATGTAAATCCTGACGACCGAATGGCTGGGTTTCTGTACCTCAGCCGCCCCTGCAGCGAGATGCCAGGCATCCGGGTTGCATTCCCCGTTGGGCATTCGGCCTCTACCATTGTAAACATGTTGCATGTTGGACCGGAACTTGAAGACGGAGACGGGGGCCTCAACATCGGCCCCCCATAGCCCACGGCATGGCATGAGCCCATATCAACAAGATTGAAACAGTGCTTCGGCTGGCAGTGGGTGCAATGGCACCGGCTTCATCGCGGTACAATGCCCCCGTGAATCAAGTGCGCCCGGCTGCCACCGGACCCGGCGCAGCGGACCCCATGCCCGGCATCCCCCATCCGACAACGCGCCCATCCGATGGCGCACCCCGCGGCTTGGTCAAGACGCACCGAATTGCTCCCCTGATGGCCCAACATGCCGGCCGGGCGCAGGTGGCCTCCAATTGGGCAATCTTCCGGTTCCGGGAGGCTTGGTTCACCGGTGTGGGCGAAGGCCACGAATAGCTCTCGGACATGGACCGGCGCAAGCAGTTCATTGCCGTCAAGCGGAATCTGTACCCGTGGTCTTGGGATCTGTCCCAGAACGTTGCCAAGACCTCCACGGCGAATGCCAAGCATGGCGGCACGGTGGAGGTGGAGATGCTGAATATCGCAGGCATGAGCCGCCACGGGTGGCTGGGTCGGGCCCTCTCGGATGCCGGCATGGGCGGGTTCGTGCGCATGGCGGCGTACAAGTGCGCCCGGTACGGTACGGCGTTCCAGCGCCTGGACCGCTGGTACCCGTCGTCGAAGACCTGCAGCCGCTGCGGAGTCGTGAAGCAGTCGCTGTTGCTCTCGGAGTGCACGTATCGCTGCGTGACCCGTGGCTGCGCGGGCGGCCGGGACGGGAACGCCGCCCGCAACAGACGTTCCTCCGGGAGGCCAGGTCGGTTTTCGCCGACGGGGAGATCCGTAAGACGGACCGGATATCAGGAATGTACGGTCAGCGAAGCGTCAACCAGGCAGGCAGTCCGCTTCCGATATGCGTCGGAAGTTGGAATTGCCATAGGTTCCGGAGATCGGTGTTCCGATTTCACCACCCACCAACCGCCAACTGGCATCGGGCAACCTTTGGCACCCGGGTCTTTACGGCCGCGGTTGCCATCGACGACTCCGGCCGCGGCATGTCCCCTGGTGGATCCGACCTTCCTTCCCTGCATGCGCGCAGGCACCGATTCAGCCGTCTTTCTGCCGGACCGCGGGCCTCGGGGCCGACGGCACGACCGCGAGTGATCCGTCACTCTCATCCACCCAATCCATGAAGAACGCGTCACCCGTCCTGCGCCCTTCGTCGGCGCGCGACCCGTGTATTGAACTGCCGGAACCTGCTTCCCTGATCCAGGCAATGTCGGACGGGGACACGGTGATCCAAGTCAGGCGATACGGCAATCCGGCGGGTCCCAGGGTAGTCCTCAGCCATGGCAATGGACTGGCCATCGACGCCTACTACCCTTTCTGGTCCCTGCTGCTCGACGACTTCGACGTACTGATGTTCGATCTGCGCAGTCACGGATGGAACGACCGGGGCTCCCTGCGCGACCATACCGTCGTGTCCTTCGTGCGTGATCACGACACAGTCTTGAAGGCAATCGGAGAACAGTGGGGCAACAAGCCGGTGATCGGCTTGTACCACTCGGTCTCCTGTTTGGCGCCGCTCCTGTCGGAAGAACTGAGCACCCATTATGCCGGCCTGGTTCTTTTTGATCCTCCCATCGCCAGGAGGTTGAAGCCGACCTTCCAAGCCTTCGAGGAGGCCATCGCCAAAGCCGAACGCGGCATTCGGCGCCGTGCGCGCCGGTTTGATTCAATCGAGCAGTTTGTCGAACTGCTGGGGTTTGTGCCGATGTTCCGGCATTTGGTGAGCGGCGGTCGCGAACTGATTGCGCGCACGACGTTGCAACCGGTTGTAGACGATGTGGGCTACGAACTTAGGTGTCCGCCGGAATACGAAGCCCAAATTGCCGCCTATGCAGGCGTGTTGGCCGTCATGGTGGACTACACGACCCTGGAGTGTCCCGTCAAGGTGCTTGGCGCCGATCCCACGATGCCCTTTGCCTACCTGCCGGCCACCCACGTCAGCGACTTCGTGACCGTGGACTACGACTTTCTGCCGGAGACCACGCACTTTCTGCAGCTGGAACAGCCGGATGCGTGCCGGGATGTGGTAATCGAGTTTCTTCGCGAACGGAACCTCGTCTGACACCGGAGTACTTGCCTGGTGGGCAATGCCCCCCGTCCCACACTGTTTTCCCTATCGCCGGTGATCGTTTCGGACTGGTTGCCGGCGATGATGCGCGGCTTGGACTCGCTGCCCCGTTCCGCGGTGCGGCTTGACGCCCAATCCGCGGGTGTGCCCCGCACCGCGATACAGGCGCGATCGTGAATTGGACAGGTAGGTTGTTTCCGCGCGACTTGTGGCCGGCGCGCTACACATCCGCGGACTTGCGCAAGGATCTTCTGGGTGGCTTGATGGCCGCCTTTGTGCTCTTCCCGCTCTCGATCGGCTACGGTCTGATCTCGGGCCTCGGCGCGGTGGCGGGGCTGTATGGAGGCATCGCGCTGTCACTGGTGGGTGCCGTCTGCGGAGGCGTGGCCGCCGTGGTACGCGGTCCCAATATCCTGATCGCGACGGCAATGGCCTTTCTGGTCGCCGAATACGCGACCTCCACCGCCGAGGCGTTCACGATTGTCGTCCTGGCGGGCCTTTTCCAAATCGGGTTCGGCATCCTCAGGCTGGGTCGGTACGTGGCCTTTGTCCCCCATCCGCTGCTGGCGGGTTTGTTCACATCACTGGCCATCACTCTCATCGTGTCCCAGCTCCATGTGCTCCTTGGGGCGGAGCTTGTGCCTTCCGGCATGGCGGCGGCGATTGTCTCCCTGCCCCAGGCCGTGCGCGGTGCCCACCTGCCGTCGGTCGCGTTGTCGGGAATCTGCTTTGCGCTGGTGCCGTTGTGGCGAGGCAGGTTGGCGGCGGCGGTGCCGGTTACCATCATGATGCTGGTGGCGGGTTTTGCAGCCGGGATGTTCCTGTTCCCCGAGACTGCGACGATCGGCGCGGTACAGACCGGCCTGCCCAGCCTCATTCTGCCGGTCCTGGCGCCTGCCTATGTGACACGCATCCTCCCTTCCGCCTTCGTGCTGGCGCTGTTGAGTGCCGTCATGATTTTGGTTCTGGCCTTTCTGGTCGACTCGCTGACCGGATCCCGACACCTGCCGAACCGTGAACTGGTCGGTGTCGGGCTGGGCAATGTCGCTGCCGGTCTCTTGGGTGGCATGCCCGGTTCCGTCAGCACCGGTACCCTGACCAACATCCGGACAGGTGGCCGCACTCCCGTGTCGGGTGCGACAGTCGGCGCGGTGTTCCTGCTGGTAATCCTGATTCCCGGCTCGGCGGTTGTGATTGAACAGACGCCGCGGGTCGTCATCGCGGCGGTCATTGTGGTGGCGGGTTTCGCGGCGTTGGACATGCAGTTCCTGCGGGGCATCGCCAAAGTGGCGCGCCACGATGCCCTGATCTTCACCGGGACACTCCTGGCCGCCCTGTTCATCGACTTTGTCAGTGCTGTTCTGATCGGCTTTGTCCTGTCCTCGCTGGTCACCTACATGCAGACCCAGCGGTTCGAGGCGGCTCATCTGCGATCGGTACCGGTGCTGGACCGCGTCGTGTTTGGCGACATGCCCGGAATGGATCCCTTCGGTGCCCGGACCGGCCTGGTTGCCTTTCCGGAACAGGTCACGATCGCGTCGGCCCGGGAACTGTCCCGCATCGTCAGTCCGGACATCCGACACCACCGCCTCCTGTTGTTCGATCTCTCAAACACGCAGTTTGTCGACCTGACCGCCGCCGTGGTCATTTCGCAACTTGTCAACGCCGCGCTGGCCGGCGGCCGGAAGACGATCGTGGTCGTGGGCATGCGGCCCGAGGTGCGCCGGACCTTCGATGCGCTGAAGCTGCTGGCGCGCGTGCCGCCGGACCACTTGGTGCCGGACCTCGCCGCTGGCTACGGTGTCATTCGGTCAACAGTATCCGAGGTGTAGGAGGCCGGTGTTTACTGGCCGGATCCGTGTCGAATCAGGGTGGCACCGCCCAATACGGGCTTCATCGCCTCCGACGCGCGCTTCCCCCAGCTGTCCGGGAAGATGGCTTCAAGAATGGTGTGGTCCGTACCGATCGCATCGCGGTGCCGTGGCTGACGGATTGATCACCGGACCGGATTTGTCGAATCAGGGCCCGGGAGGGCACATTCCTGTGCCTTCCCGACAGCTTGTCGCGCCTTGATCTCGTCGGAGGGTATGTTTGGGATCGCAGGCCACTCGCGCCGTGTGGTCCACAGCGACCTCCGGGCCGCCATCCGCAGCGTGGCAGTCATTGCTTTTTGGCAGTGGAGATATAAATGTTGGAAATGACGGTGTCGTCACCGAAGTGAAAACCCGCGATGCCGTACGAGTCCGGTTCGCGGATGGTGTCACCCTGGATCCACGGTTGAACCAGATTGCCCTGTAAACGGTGGACGATGAAGGCGCCGCCCACATCGTCCACCAAAATTTCCTGGGCGTCCCGAAACATCCGGTCACGGCGTTCGGGATCGCCGACCAGGCTGCTGGCCTCGCCCACCAGCCGGTCGAACTCGGGGTTCAGCCAGGCGTGGCGCCCGGTGGAGACCCAGATGCCGAGCAGGTTCGATGCATCAAGGAAATCCATGCCGTAGGAGACGGCCCCAAAGGCCAAATCCGTGGGTTTGGCGTTAAGGGCGTCCATATACACCTTGCCGTCCTTGTTGGCGACCTCAATCTCGACGTTTAGGCACTCGGAGATGGAAACGGCCACGGCCTGGTAAACGGCGGCTATGGATGGAGGCTCGTTGCGCAGCCACATTGCCTGCTTGGGAAATCCTGTACCGTCGGGGTAGCCGGCTTGCGCCAGGTGTTCCCGTGCTGCCGGACAGTCGTAGGCCTGATAGTGGTCCAGCAGCCCTTCCGTGTCCGAGGATGGGAACCCGGGCATCAGCATGCTGTGAGCTGGAATCGCGCGGTTGATACCAAACACATTGCCCGCAATCGACGCTCGGTTGATGGCTTTGGCAAAGGCCTTGCGGACGTCCAGGTTGTCAAAAGGTGGATTGAACGTATCCCAGAGCAGGTAGTCCGTACGGAAGTCGCCAAAGTTCAACAGGTAGTTCGCGCTCATGACCAAGTCGGCAAAGATCAGCTCGAAGTCGGCGGAGGACAGGAAGTCGTACCGAATGTTGTCGATTGCGCCTGCCTGATAGGCCGGAAACTCGGTGCCGGGAGCGAGGTAGACGTGCTCGATGCGTGCAAGGCGCGGCGGGCGCCGGCCGCGGTACATCGGATTGGCGACCAGTACAAGTTCATTGCCAGGATCGTAGGACTCGAGCATGAACGGCCCCGAGGACACGGAGGTTGCGGGGTTGTTGTTGTAGTAGGGACCGTGTTCCGCCAGCGCGTGGGCAGCGAGCGGCCAGGAATATTTGAGCACTCCGGGAAGGGGTGGGAACAGATCCTTGGTGGTGATGGCCAGGGTATAGTCGTCGACGGCCACCACGCCGAGTCCCTCGGGCGGCAGCTCGCCGGCGATGACTCGGTTCCAGTTCTTGATGCCGCCCGGCCCCAGGAAGCTGTACAACCAGGCGAAATCCCAGTCGGTCTCCGGGTTGGCGGACAGTTGGTAGGCCGCTACGTAGTCGTGCGCGGTCAGCGGCACGCCGTCGCTCCACTGCTGACCCTCTCCGATCTTGATGTGCCAGGTCAGGCCGTCCGCGGTGGGTTCCCAGCTGTCGGCGGCCAGGGGACGGACGTGGAAATCCTTGTCCAGCGTGATGAGCGCATCGCTGAACAGGTCCGAACTGCAGATGGGTTGGTAGGCCGACACCGCAAAGTCGAAGGCCACCTGGGTGGACGCGTTGCTGCAGGGCAGCCGGTAGATCTGTTGGCTGTAGGACAGCGCATCGTCGGGCAGCGTTTCGCCAAAGACGGTCACATTGTCAAAGACTCCCGCTTCGGACAGCCCTGGCTCGGGAGACGGGCCGGCGCAGCCGGCCATGACTGCGTCGGTCAGCGCGCACAGCATCAGGAGTGCCAGGCCCTTCGCGAACCGGACCTTCCAAAGACTGGCAACGGATTGCATTGGGGAGTTGTCCTTGTCAACCGCAACAGATGGGACTTTGCACATGGACGCCAAGGCGACACCGCGCTGCCCAGCGACTGAGGCCGTTTGGCTCAGGCCTGGCCCGCGGATTGCGGCCAGGCCTCCAGCGTATCGATGAACTGCGGCTCGATTGACAGGTCCAGGCTGCGTTCAAAGCAGTCCGCAACCCGCAGCAGCATCGGTTCGCTGAACGGCCGTCCCACGAACGACAGGCCGACGGGGAGGTGTTGTACCAGACCCATTGGAACCGTGACGTGGGGAAATCCGGCGACCGCGGCCGGGGAAATCAGGGAGCCGCCTTTGGCGCGGGAGCCGTGGACGTGGTCCACCAGCGTGGTTGGGTTGGACGTGGGTGCCACGAGCACGTCCAAGTCGTGACGGTCCAAGAGGTGAAGCAGGTACTGGTCTCGGCACAGGCGGGCAAGGTCCTCCACCGCTTTGGTGTAGGCCGGATCCGAAGGATCGGTCTTGGCCGCGGCCAACAGCTGCTCCTGTCCGAACAGGGGCATGACAGCGTCGGCATGGCGGAAGTTGAAAACAATCAATTCCTCCAAGGTTCGGAAGGGCGGCTCGACGGTCTGTACGGACAGGAAGAACTCCAGCCCCATGCGGAACTCCGTCTTGAGCGCCAACACCTCCTGCGAACCCCAGTCTTCCACCTCCACCGCGAGGCCATCCGCCATCCGCGTGCCCAACTGCCTCAGGAGGTCTAGCGCTGCTGCATAGATCGGTTCGACCTGCGGCAACAGCCAGGTCGGAGGCGCCATTGCCCCGATCCGTAGGCCGGTCAGGTCGCCGGCTCCCAGATGCCGTTCCAGCCGATAGTCGAAATCCGTCGGAATCCGTTCGGTGGCGGGATCGTCCGGATCCGGTCCGGCCATGGCGGACAGCATCAATGCCGCATGCCGAACCGAACGGGCCATGGGTCCCGCCGTATCCTGGCGATGGGAAATGGGAATGATGCCTCGCCGGCTGACCAGGCCAACCGTTGGTTTGACCCCAATGATTCCGCTGCACGAGGCCGGCGAGGTGATGGAACCGTTCGTTTCCGTTCCCACCGCGCCGACACACAGGCCGGCGCTGACGGCCACGGCGGAGCCGCTGCTGGAGCCGCTGGGGTCCCGGTTGAGTACGTGCGGATTGCGTGTTTGGCCGCCGATGCTGCTCCATCCGCTGGTTGAATGGGTGGAGCGGAAGTTGGCCCACTCCGACAAATTGGTCTTGCCGAACACGAGGGCCCCTGCCTTCCGCAGGCCCGCCACCGCCGGCGCGTCCGCGTTCGGCCTCCACTCCGCCAGGGCCAGCGAGCCACCGGTGGTGGGCAGGGCGCCGGCGGTAATGAGGTTGTCCTTGATCAGGATGGGCGCACCGAACAGCGGCCGGTCCGGACCGGGTCCCTGCAGTTCCAGGGCGCGGGCCTGCTCTCCCCGTTCGGGGGCCAGCGCCAGCACGGAGTTGAGCACGGGACCGTTGCGATCCAGTTGGTCAATGGCGGATTCGTGGCGCGCCAGAACGTCGGAGACCGTGACATCTCCCGTCGTTAGTGCCTGCAGGATGTCTGAAATGGAGCCGAGCGGCTTGGTTGACGGAGACATGGGGCAATCCTCGTTGGATTTGGCCGGACAATCGCACTGGGTCCGCCCCAAAGGTCGGGGCGAAGTGTCCGGTGGCACGATGGTTCCGTGTCCGCGGAGCCGGCATGCCGGTTCCCCCGCGGGTTTGTCGGATCGGGACTGTCAGCGGCCGCCGTAGTAGACCAGGCGTCCCGAAACGCGGAACAGTACCATGGTAAAGACCACGATGATGAGGAAGAGGATCCACGCCTGGGCCGAGGCATACCCCATCTTGAAGAACTCGAACGCCGACTGATAGAGGTAGATTGACATCATCAGGGTGGAATCGGCCGGGCTGCCCCGGCCATCGGTCATGACGTGGACCTGCGTGAAGAACTGGAAGGCGGCAATCAGGCCCACGATCACGTTGAACAGAATGACCGGGCTGATCATGGGCAGCGTGATGTTCCAGATCTTCTGGACGGCATTGGCGCCGTCCAGGGAGGAGGCTTCCAGCAGTTCGCGCGGCACGTCCTGCAGGGCCGCCAGGTAAATCACCACGGCGTTGCCGACGCTCCAAATACTCATGAGGATCAGGGCGGCCTTGGCCCATTGCGGATCGCCCAGCCAGGCCGGTCCGTTGATGCCCACGAACGACAACAGATAGTTGACCACCCCGCTGCGGGGATTGAACATCCACAGCCACACGATGGCCGCGGCCACAATGGGAGTGATGCTGGGCAGGAAGAAGATCGTGCGGAACGCGGACAGGCCCCGCACGCGCATGTTCAGCAGCATGGCCAGCAGGAGGCCGAAGAGCGTACCCAGGGGAACCGCGCCTAGTGCGTAGTAGGTGCTGTTCCAAAGCGAGGTGAGAAAGCGGGGGTCGTCGAAGAGGTTGACGTAATTGTCCCAGCCCAGCCAGCGGGGACTGCGCAGGACCGGGTAGAAGGTGAAGCTGTAGTACAGCGAGGCCAGGAAGGGATAGACCCGGAATACCACGAACCCGAGGATCCAGGGCGAGATGAAGAGCAGGCCCGTGGCCAAGCGTCTGCGATCCCGGCTGCTGGAGAAACGGAACGACGGTGCGGCGGCGGTCATGGCGGTCTATCCCTTCAGCCCGGTCAGGGCAATGCCTTCGATGAAGGTCCGCTGCGCAAAGAAGAAGAGCACGATGATGGGCAGGATGCTCATGCACGTGGCGGCCATGATCCAGGCGAAATTCGAGAATCCGTAGGCGCTCTCCATGTTGGCAATGCCCAGGGAAATCGTGTACTTGTCGACATCGCTGAGGTAGATGAGCGGCCCGAAATAGTCGTTCCAGCTGCCGATGAACTGAAACAGGGCCACCACGGCCAGGGCGGGGGTGGCCAAGGGAATCACGATGCGCAGGAAGATCAGCAGTTCGGACGCGCCGTCCACGTGGGCCGCATCCGTCAGTTCGGCGGGGAGCGCCATCAGGAACTGGCGCAACAGGAAAATGAAGAACGGACTCCCCAGGAAGATGGGCAAGATCAACGGGTAGTAGGTGTTGAGCCAGTTAAGGTCGCGGAATATGAGATACAGGGGTATGAAGGTCACAAAGTCCGGCAGGATCATCGTGGCCAGCACGACGGCGAAGACGTAGTCGCGCCCGGGCCACTGGACGCGGGCAAATCCGTAGGCGATCAGCGCGTTGGACAGAACCGCCCCGATCACCGACGGCACGGTGACCACCACCGTGTTCCAGAGGTAGCCTCCCAGGGAACCTTCCACGAAGGCGGTCACATAGTTGTCCCACCGAATGGGATCCGGGATCCAGATGGGCGGATACAGCGGCAGTTCCTCGGCGTTCTTCAGCGAAGTCGAAACCATCCATACCAGCGGAATCAGGAAGAAGGCGGAGAACAGGGCCAGCACCAGGTACTTGCCGACTCCGCCGAGGGGTTGCATCAGGCGGCCGGCCCCGACCGGGGCCGCGCGCTGGGCGCGGGGCATGTCCACGTTGCTGGCCAATGGGTTGGATCGGAATGGCCGGGCCTGCCCGGACGGGATGGGCCTGCGTTGGTGTCCGGCAGGACGCTTCCGGGCGTCCCGAAGCCGTCCTGCCGGACCGGTTGCACTCAGCTTGTCTGGTCAAGCCAGAGGTCGAGTTCCTTCTGTGCTTCCTCCTGCACGAAGTCGAGGGCTTCCTGCGGACTCTTCTCGCCCAGATAGGCCTTTTGCCACTCCGCCCCCAACAGCGAGTTGTAGGAGGAACTAGTGGGCACCTTGGGGGGATACAGGTAGTAATCCGAGTTGTACAGGTCGTCCATGAAGATGTCGGTGAAGCCCGGGCAGGCGCCAATCACCTCGTCCCGGAAGAGGGGGTGGTCCTTCATGCCTTCCGACACCGGATTGTTGACGCACAGCCAGGTGATGAAGAGCGATGTGTAGGTGTCGCGATCGCCGGTGGCGCCGGTCATGACGCTGATGATTTCCCAGGCGGCTTCCGGTTCGGGTGCCGTGACCGGCACAATCCAGCCGTCGCCGTAGGTGTACATGCCGCGCGTCTCGTATCCCGTCGGCTTGGGGAAGGGCCACACCGTGAACCTGAAGTCTTCGTTGGCATAGTCCCGCATCGTGTTGAAACGCCAGGGACCGGTGGTTTCGGTGGCCCGCAGGCCGGCCAGGAACGGAGCCAAACCGCGCGAGCGCCCGCCCGCGCCTTGCAGCGATGCCTGGTACGTCTGCATCTTGTCCACGCCAAAGCGTTCCCACACGGCCGTGTTCCACTCCAGGGCCTTGACATTGTTGGGATGATTGGCCGTGACCGTGGTCTCGTCCGCCACGAATTGGCCTTGGAAGCGTCCCATGATCATGGCGTTCCAGTTGAAGTCGCCGCCCAGGACATCGATGTTGCCGTCGTCGTCGTAGGTGGTCAGTTGCTCCCAGACATCCACGAGCTCCTCAAGGGTTTCCGGGGGACTGTCCGGATCCACGCCGGCCGCTTCGGCCATGTCCAGGTTGACGAACGTGCCCATGGACTGATTCCACATGCTGGCGTAGTAGAAGCTGCCCTGGTACGTGCCCAAGTCCCATATGGCGGGATGCATCCAGTCCCTGAGGGTCTGGACCTGGTCGGGGTCGCCCAGGTCATCCAGGGCCAGCAGCGCTTCGTTGGCCGCGAGCTGGTAGGCAACGGCCGCACCGAATACGACAGCCGTGGTGGGCCCTTCGTTGGCTGCAATGCCGGCCAGGAGCTTCTGGGTCATCCCGCTGGCCACGACTACGTGATGGGCCCGCACAGTCGACTGCGACTGGTTGTAGCCGTCCAGGATCTGTTCAATCTTGTCGGCGGCGCCCTCGGTCCAGCCGGTCCATACATCGATGTCGACCGGAGCCATTTCGGCGGAGGTGTCCTCGCCGGATGCCGGGGCAGCCGCCGGGGCCACGCAGGCGGCCAGGGCCAGGGATGCGGCACCCAAGGTCGTGCCCTTCAGAAATCCGCGGCGGGTCAAAGTGTGTTTGCGCATGGTGTGAAAGTCCTTTCCACCAATTGGGGAGTTGACCACTGTGTTCCCAAGGGTTGCCCAAGCCGGGAACAGTGATGGGGAGAGTCGGGCAGACACGATTGTAATTGAACACGGAAACCATCCGAATCAAATCCGATTGTTGATCTCGGAACGGGATCTTCGGCCGACTTGCCAAGGGTGGCTCCGCGGACCATCGCAGGCGGAGTTGCCCGCGATTGAGGACCAGGGCCGAACCCAACAATCCGGCATCCCCAGCCCGCCGTCCATCAACAATGGAGTATCCCGTGAGGTTTGCCGCCGTGCTGCCGGGTCGACTGCCTGTGCACAATCGGCCATGCCGGACCGACCAACTTGGAAGGGGCGACAAACTGACTCCAATGAACCATCGAACTATCGCTGTTGTCGGACGCAATGTTGAGGCCGCTTGGGGAACTTCGAACTCAATATGAAAGTTGTAATTTAGCTAATTAGTTCCAATTGGTGTACGCTTTGCGACATGACTTGAACGTGGTCCCCATCAGGAACGAGCGGCATGGCGGAAGCACAAATCCTCGGCATGAGACACGATGCGCTGGTGCGCCGGGTCCTTGGCGATCCGGCCACCGCCCGCGCCTGGCTGCAGGCGCGGCTGCCGCGGGACGTGGCCCGCCATCTCGACTTCACCGCGCTGCAACTGCAGCCGGGAACGTTTGTCGACGATGAATTGGGAAGGTCCGAGACGGATGTGCTGTTTGAGATCCGACATGAATCGGGCCGGCCGGTGTATGTGTATGTACTGGTCGAGCACCAATCCACGGTGGACTACTGGCTGCGCCTGCGGCTGCTCCGCTACCAGGGCCGCATTTGGGACGAGGAGCGAACCCGGCACCCGCGAGCGCGCTTCCTCAGCCCGATTGTCGGCGTGGTCCTGCACCACGGCCCGCGGGAGTGGTCGCCGTCCCTCCGTTTCGAGGATTTGTACAATAAGGAGGTGCGGGACCTGCCCGGTGTCTGCCGCTTCAGCCACGTGCTGGTGGAACTGACGGACATGCCGCTGGAGAAGGCGCGCGGGGATGCGTATGGTCGGGCGATGGAGATGCTGCTGAGCGACCACCTCCGGGTGCAGGCCGAGCGCCTGTTGCAGCTGTTGCCGCCTTTGTTGCCGGTGATTCGGGCCACGCCCGGCGGCCAGTCCAAGGTGTTGACGCTGATGCGGTACTACACAATCGAGTATGGGGGAGCCATGAAGGACATTCTGACCGCGGAAATTGAAGAGTACCAGGAACAGCATGGGGACGTCGGCATGACCCGGGAAGACGTGATCATGTTGAAAATTCTGGAGGCGAAACTTGAACAGGAAGGCCGCGAAGCAGGCCGTGAGGAAGGCCGCGAGGAAGGCCGCGAAGCAGGCCGCGAGGAAGGGAGGATCAAGGAGCGGCTGGCAAACGTCGAAGGCATGCTGGAACTGGGGATCCCGTGGGAGACCGTCGAGGCAGTTACCGGCGTTGATGAGATCGGCCTGCACAAGCTGCGGGAGGAGTTGGGCAGGTTGCAGGTGGTCAACGAACGACCTTGATTGATCGTCCCCAAGGAGGCGAGGCCGTATCCCGTCAGCCTGAGGTACGTGTGAGCCTGAACAACAGCCCCCGGGAATGGATGCTGTCACTCCATCTCGATGAATTGCACAATGCGGAGTTGCAGGACGGGCTTGGTTCCTGTCGCTTCCAATCACGCATGGTAGAACCGGCGGGCACGCGCACGAGGATGCCTGTGTCATGGCAATGGGGGTGCTGCTGAGCGCCCCCCTCCGGGCGCAGGCCGAGCGCCTGTTGCAACTGTTGCCGCCTTTGTTTCCGGCGATCCGGGCCACGCCCGGCGGCCGGTCCAAGGTGTTGACGCTGATGCGGTACTACACAATCGAGTAAGGGGGAGCCATGAAGGACATCCTGACCGCGGAAATTGAAGAGTACCAGGAACAGCATGGGGACGTCGGCATGACCCGGGAAGACGTGATCATGTTGAAAATTCTGGAGGCGAAACTTGAACAGGAAGGCCGCGAAGCAGGCCGCGAGGAGGGCCGCGAGGAAGGGAGGATCAGGGAGCGGCTGGCACACGTCGAAGGCATGCTGGAACTGGGGATCCCGTGGGAGACCGTCGAGGCGGTTACCGGCGTTGACGAGATCGGCCTGCACAAGCTGCGGGAGGAGTTGGGCCGGTTGCAGGTGGTCAACGACAACGATCTTGATTGATCGTCCCCAAGGCGATCGTGCCGCGCTCCCGGTCAGGTTGCGGAAGGCCCGGCAGCAAGCAATCCTGCCTGCGCCAAGCATTCTTCTCGAACAACTGCATCACGGGGTGCACGGTTCAGGTCCCTGTGTGCACCGCCACACCGCATGGTATGGGCGTGGCTCGCAAGGCGCCGCCAGTCCGTGCGCAAGGCATTCCCTCGGACGCGGCCGGGGGCGCCGGGTTGTGTGCGTAGCGCCTGCCACTGCGGATCCGGCGCATGCAAGGCCGCATGGACCAACCGGCGCGCCCGCGGCGGGTGTCTGGCAGATTTTGTTGTCCGACACGATCCAGTCCGTTAGTCCTATGGCCGTCCATCCGGGCTGTTTGGATGGGCGAAGCCGTCTCCGGAGGCAGCCTGTGGCCGTTGTGCTTTCGCCCGATGCAATGCCAACCCCTGGCGGCGCCACAACACTCTACTCTTGTCTCCAATCCGGCGGTGAACGGGTGCGGGTTCATCCATGAACCGCCAAATCTGTGGGACACGATCACCAAAAGACCATGACGACAACCTGGGCGCAGGCAACAGCCAACAGTCGGCACCGGTACATCCACTCCCGGGCACCGGTATATCCCGACCGGTAGCGGCTGTGCACCGTCGGACCATACAATGAGTTGTCAGTCAGGCCTTGCGCAAGCCCTGTCTGCGGTTGCCTCAAGCCATTTGCACCGGGACGGATCGTGATGACAACCCAAGAGTTGATGCAACGCCTGGAGGGCCGCTATCGGGAGCGCACCCCGAAGTCGGCTGCGTTGCATGCCCGGGCCAAACGCGTTATGCCCGGCGGGGAGACCCGGAGTTCAACCTATTTCCGGCCCTATCCCCTGGTGATTGACCGGGCCGCAGGCACCGAGCTGGTGGATGTGGACGGCAATCGTCTGCTCGATTTCATGAACAATGCCACCACGCTGATCCACGGTCACCGTTTCGGTCCCGTCGAGGAGGCTGTGCGGGATCAAGTCGCCAAGGGGACCGCCTGGGGAGCGCTGAACGAGCACCAGATTGCGCTGGCGGAAATCCTGTGCAGTCGAGTGGCCTCCGTGGAGCGTATCCGGTTTGCCAATTCGGGCACGGAGGCCACCATGATGGCCCTGCGGGCGGCCCGGGCCGCCACGGGGAAGTCGCATTTCGTCAAGGTGGAGGGCGGTTACCACGGCACGCACGATGCCGTCAGTATCAGCGTCTCCCCCGGTGTCGGCGGCGCGGGTCCGGAACAACGGCCACTGAGCAAGCCGGAAGGCGCCGGCATCCCCGACCATGCCCGGGAAGCCATGTACGTGGTGCCCTTCAACAATGAACAGGCCCTGGCCGAGACGGTCGCGAACCATCGGGACTCCATTGCCGCCGTGATTGTGGAACCACTGCTTGGTTCCCATGGCTACACGACGGCCACCCAGTCGTATCTGGAGGCGGTCCGTCGCATCACGGAGGCGCACGGCGTTCTGCTGGTGCTGGACGAAGTTCAAACCTACCGCCTCGACCAGGGCGGAGCCCAGGCCCTGTACGGCATCCGGCCCGACTTGACGGCCTTCGCCAAGATCATCGGTGGTGGTTTCCCCGTGGGTGCCTTCGGCGGGCGGGCGGATCTCATGGGCCGCTACGATCCCGATGCCAAGGAGTCCATTGGCCACGGCGGCACCTTCAACGGCAATCCGGTCACCATGGCTGCGGGCGCGGCCGCCATGGAGCATCTGACGGCGGACCGCATCGCGTACATCAACGAACTTGGAGACCGCCTGCGCACGGGCATGGGCGAAGTCCTGGTTGAACAGGGCCTGAAGGGGCAGATTGTGGGCCGCGGATCGCTCGTGGGGATCCACATGACCGACAGGCAGGTTCGCAACTACCGGGATGCAGGTTCGGCCCCTGCGGAAGTGCGGCGTTTCATCTTCCTGGCCTGCCTGAACCGGGGACTGATGATGTCCACGGGAGGCTGTCTGAATACAACCACGGTCATGACTCGAGACACCGTTGACCAGGCCATCGGCATCTTCCAGGAGGCGTTGATCGAGGCCTATCCGTTTATCGAGTCCGGGTATCCCCAACTGCTTCGATAGCCCGGCATACCACGGACAGGGGTTTGTTCCGCCCGGCACCGCGCCCGTGGGACGCGCGCACTACCCCGGACCGGCGGCCAAACCCCGGAATTGAAACCATGGATACGGACATCCTGATTGTCGGAGGCGGAACCGGCGGCACGGCGGCGGCCATGCGGGCCGCCGCGATGGGGCTGCGCGTGGTGTTGACCGAGCCCACGGATTGGATCGGCGGCCAGTTGACCGCCCAGGCGGTGCCGCCGGATGAACATCCATGGATTGAGAGTCACGGGTCCTGCCGCAACTACCGTCGTTTTCGGCAGGGGGTGCGGGACTATTACCGCAGGCACTATCCGCTTACAGCCGAAGCGCGGAATACCAGCCTCCTGAATCCGGGGAACGGGTATGTGAGCCGACTGTGTCACGAGCCGCGGGTGGCCCACGCAGTCCTCATGGAGATGGCCGCGCCCCACTTGGCGCGGGGCAATCTGAGGCTGCTGCTCGAACATGAACCGGTTGCAGTCCAGGCCACAGGCGACTGCGTCGAGGCAGTGGAACTGCGGAATACCCGAACCGGCCAATCCCTGTGGATCAGGGCCGAGTACGTGTTGGACGCGTCGGAACTGGGTGATCTCCTGGAATTGGCCGGGATCGAACATGTAATTGGTGCCGAGAGTCAGCGGGAGACAGGCGAGTTGCATGCTTTGCCCGGCGATGCTGATCCGATGGACCAGCAGTCCATTACATGGTGTTTTGCGCTGTCCCATCATCCGGACGAGGACCATGTAATCGAAGGGGCTTATATACCTGACTAAGCAGTCGGTGCGACAGGCACAACCCTGTACACCTGTGCTATAATGGTGTCCTGCAAACAAGAGAGTCCGGCGGACATCCGGACTCTCCGCCGGACAGAGATTGCACCTCTCGTGCCCGACACCCACCATCCTACAACAGAGGTC
>CAZMKQ010000054.1:0-28000 GCA_964566955.1 uncultured Caldilineaceae bacterium
CGAACTCAGCACACAGCCCGAGGCGCCCATCAGGGTTACATAAAAGGTGTTAACGAAGAACCGAGAGAAGAGGGGCAGCTTTTCGAACACCTGGGGATAGTTGTACCAGCGCGGATTCTCCGGGATCCACCGAATCGGAGTCTCGAAGACCAGGCCCGGCGGCTTGAGGGCCGTCGAGAACATCCAGACCAGCGGCAGCAGAAAGGAAATGCCCAGGACCCAGCAGATGATGTGCCAGGGCAGGTTGGCAAAACGGGCAGCGCGCATGAGGGTGTCAGTTGCTCGATTCGCTTTCGTAGTAGACCCAGGTGCGGGCGAAGCGGAACTGGATCACGGTGAAAATCATGATGATGATGAACAGGACCCAGGCCAGCGTGGCCGCGTAGCCCATGTCGAACCACTCGAACGCGTTGCGATAGATGTGCAGCACCATGAACAGGGTGGAGTCCTGGGGACCGCCCCGGGTCATGATGAAGGCGTTGGTGAAGACCTGGAAACTGCCGATGACGCCGATCACCAGATTGAAGAAGAAGATCGGCGAAATGGCCGGGATGGTCACGTGCAGGAAGCTTTGCCAGGTGTTGGCGCCGTCAATCTGGGCCGCGTCCTTCAATTCCGGGGATACGCTTTGCAGGCCGGCCAGGAAGATGATCATCTGCGGTCCGACCAGCCACAGGCTCATCAGGACGAAGGCCGGACGCGTGAAGGCGGGATCGAAAAGCCACTTGATGGGCTCCACTCCGAACCATCCCAGGATTTGGTTGAGAATGCCCCACTCCGGGTTGAGGATCTGGATCCAGACCACCGCGAAGGCCACCGCCGGCGTGATGGAGGGGATGTAGAAGATGGTGCGGTAGATGCCCAGGCCCCTCATGGGCTGGTTCAGCAGCAGGGCCAGGCCGAAGGCGGACAGGAGCTGCAGGGGCACGCTGAAGAAGGTGAAGTAGAAGGTGTTGTAGAGCGACTTGTAGAACAGGGGATCCCGGCCGTCCACCAGCTTGGCCAGATTCTTCATGCCGACGTAGTCGGGCCGGGTGATCAGGTTCCAGTCCAGCACGACCAAAACCAGGGAATAGAGCATCGGCCCCACCCACAGGAGCAGGGCGCCCAGCACGAAGGGCAGCGTGAACAGGATGCCGTCGCGTAGGTCGCGGCGTTGGGAGGCCGTCATGGCGCGGTGGCAGTTGCAGGCAGGCGGATTGGGTCTGGTCGGCAGTATCCGCTACAGGATGTCAGACATCCCGGTCTTGGACACACGGGCCGGGACCGGTCGGGCTGTGCACCCGCAGGTGCACAGCCCTGAAGTTCGTGTGGCTTAGGCGCGTTCGGCGTGATACCGATCCAGTGCTCCCTGGATCTCCTCGTTGGCCGTCTTCACGGCCGTGTCCGCAGTTTCCTGCAAACCCAGAAGCTTGTCCCACAGCGACGTGATGGCCGCGCCGCCGTAGGCGTGCAGTTCGGAGCCTTCGCCGAAGACCACCGGGGTGGCCCCTTCCGCCATGGAATTCACAAAGGCGCCGGTGTTTTCGAAGTTGTACTTCTCGCTGGCGATCGGGGCCCACAGGTTCTCGATGTTGCGCGGCGTGCCGCACAGGCGGCCGCCGTTGGCGACGATCTCCTGTCCTTCATCACTGAGGATGAAGTCGACCACGCGCCAGGCTTCGTCCTTGTGTTCGGACGGGCTTGTGATGCAGTGGCCGTGCACATGGCCGAAGGTGTAGTTGGTGTCGTCGACGCCAACCGGGGCCAACGCGACATCGAAGTTGATGCCTTCCTCGGTGGTGGCCAGTTCGCCAAACAGGCGAGGCATGAACCAAGGACCTTCCAGCACCATGGCCACGCGTCCAGTGTCCACGCCGACGCCGCCGCCGGCGATCACGTCCGGTCCCGGTGACCAGCCGTTGGCGATGGTGTCGTAGACCACAAACTGCAGACCCGAGATCACGTCCTCGTGGTCCCACCGGGCCTCGGTGGGCTCGACGATGGTGTCCCATTCCACATGGCCGTTGCGGCGCATGAAGTTGGCACAGCGGCCGTAGCTGCCGTTCCAGCCGGCCGCCTGGGCCCAGCCGTAGGTCTTGGAGTCGCCCTCTTCGTACGACAGTGTTTCGATGGTGGACTTGAACTCATCCCATGTCCAGCCGGCGGCCGGGTAGGCCACGCCCTTGGCATCGAAGATGTCCTTGTTGTAGTAGATGACCAGCGGCCCCGTGTCGGTCGGGGTCATGTAGGTGGACCCGTCCCATTGGGTCATGCTGTCGTAGTTCTCGTTGCGCGGGAACATGGCACCGGAATCTGTGGCGGCAATGAAGTCGTCAAGGGCGGCCAGGACCCCATTCTCGGCATAGGACTGGAACTGCCAGCCCTGGTAGTAGAGGATGTCGGCAGAGGTGTTGCCGGCAAAGTTGGCCTGGATTTTCTGGTAGTAGCCGCCGGGATACTGCTCCACGGTGACGTTGAGGTCGTCGTTGGCCGCCATGAAGGCGTTGACCATGTTTTCGTAGACCACGGCATCCTGTACATCGGCCCAGGCGGACAGGCGCAGGTCCACCATCTCGCCAGAGGGCATGGCGTCGCCGGTCGCGGCCGGGGCGCCGGGGGCAGCACAGGCCGCGGCCAAACCGAGGCCACCGGCCACCGCGGTCATGCGCAGGAAGCTGCGCCGGCTTAATCGATTCTGGATATGTACGGACATGGCGTTGCTCGGCTCCTTGGCTGACAACCTGTGAAAAGAGGGAACCTGCCCGCGATCAAATATTCCGTCTCGGCCGTGCGGCCAAGCCTCGGGAACCTCGCAGACTGGAATACCCTCGACAGGACTCGAACCTGTGCTCCCGGCTCCGGAGGCCGGTGCTCTATCCAGCTGAGCTACGAGGGCTGGAAAGCGGGATTATACCAATGGATTCAGGACTAATGCCCGATGGCGCGCAGGAATCAGCCCGGATCACCGCCGCTGATTGCCGGCACGAAGTGGATTTCGCTGTCCGGCGAGACTTCGCTGCCCAGTTTCTTGGTCTTGATGATCCCGTCCACGGCAATGGCGATGCCCGGCCGCACGCGGTCCCCGTCGAACAGACGGGCGCGGATGCCGGGGCACTCCGCCTCAAGGTTGTCGAGGACCTCGCGGATTGTTGTGCCGGGCACATCCAGATTCTCCCGGCCCCCGCTCAGGGAGCGCATCAGGGGCGGAATCCAGACGCTGGGCATGGGCCGTGTCCCCGGTGCCGGACCAGCCCCTGCACGAAGCCGGTCCGGTGCGGAAGATTGGTTCAGGCGCCGCCGTTCTGGAGTTCCAGGACCTTGCCCGGCGACATCGGCAGTTCGGCGGGTCGGATGCCGAGCGCATCGTGCAGGGCCGCGGCCAACGCGCCGGCCGGCGGGACAATCGGGGTCTCGCCGCAGCCGCGCACGCCGTAGGGGTGGTCCGGCCAGGGGACCTCCACCAGCACTGTTTCAATCATCGGCAGGTCAAGCGCCGTGGGCATGCGGTAGTCCAGCAGGCTGGCGTTGAGCAGCTGTCCGTCCTCCGAATAGATGTACTCCTCGTTGAGCGCCCAGCCGATGCCCTGGGCGACGCCGCCCTGGATCTGGCCCTCGACGTAGCTGGGATGGATGGCCTTGCCCACGTTCTGCAAGGCGGTGTAGCGCAGGACGTCCACCTTGCCCGTGTCGGGATCCACCTCGATGTCCACGATGTGGACGCCGAAGGCGGCCCCCCATTCGGGCGGCGCCACGGAGGCCGTGCCGACAATCGGCTCGCCGGCGGCGTCGGCCTTTTGGGCCACCTCGTTGAAGGGCATCGACGTGCCGTTGTGGGAGAAGACCCCGTCGCGGTAGGACACTTCGGAGACGTCCACTTCCATCAGGTCCGCGGCGCGGCGCGTCATTTCCTCCTTGAGCACCACGCCCAGTTCGTGGGCGGCCATGCCGGTGACGGCGGTGGTGCGGCTGCCGCCGGTCAGGTCGGTGTAGCCCACCGCGCCGGTGTCGGCCACGCGGGTGTTGATCTGCTCGTACGGAATCTCCAGGGTTTCGGCCAGCTGCATGGCGATGGAGGCACGCGTGCCGCCGATGTCGGTCGAGCCTTCCAGCAGGTTGACGGAGCCGTCGCCGTTGACATGGGCCGAGGCGCTGGACTTGCCGCCCCAGTTCATCCAGTACCCGGCCGCCACGCCCCGGCCCCGGTTGGCGCCTTCCAGCGGTGTGGCGAAGTGCGGATGGTCGATGGCCATCTCCAGGGTTTCCTTCAGGCCCACGCGTCCGTGGGGCAGGCCGTTGACCTGGCGGTCGCCCTCCTCCACCGCGTTGAGCAGACGGAATTCCAGCGGACACATGTCGACGGCCCGCGCCAGTTCGTCCACGACGGACTCGGAGGCGAAGGCCGCGTTGGTGCCGCCGGGAGCCCGGTAGGGGGAGGCCTTGGGTTTGTTGACGAGCACGTCGTAGCCGTCCAGCGTGACGTGGGGAATCTTGTAGGGGGCCAGGATCACGAGCGAACCGGACGGGACCGGGGAACCCGGATAGCCGCCCGCCTCGTAGGCCATGGAAACCTCGGCTGCGGTGATGCGCCCGTCCTTGGTGGCGCCCATCTTGACCTTGATGTGGGAGCCGGACGTCGGACCCGTGGCCTTGATGACGTCGGTGCGCGACATGCACACCTTGACCGGCTTGTTGCCGGCCTCGCGGGACAGGATGGCGGCCACCGGCTCGACATAGACCGGGATCTTGCCGCCGAAGCCGCCGCCGATCTCGGTCGGCACGACCGTGATTTCCGCGACCGGCTTGTCCAGGATGCTGGCCAGTTGGCCGCGGGCCGCGAAGGCGCCCTGGGTGCTGGTCCAGACCGTCAACTGCCCGTCCTGATTCCACTGGGCCGTGGAGGCGTGGGGCTCGATGTAGCCCTGGTGCACGGTGGCGGTGTCGAATTCCCGCTCGATGACCACGTCCGCTTCCGCGAAGCCCTGTTCGATGTCTCCCAGCTGGTGCCGGAAGTGGGCGGCAATATTGGTTTCGGCATCGGCCTGTTCGCCCAGGCCGTCGGTGCGCAGTTCGGGGTGCAGGATGGGCGCGCCGTCGGCCATGGCCTCCTGGACGGTGCGGACGGCCGGCAGGACTTCGTAGTCCACTTCAATCAGGGCGGCCGCATCCTCCGCGGTGCCGAGGTCCACGGCGGCCACCGCTGCCACGGCATGGCCGTCGTAGAGCGCCTTGTCGCCGGCCAGCACGTTGTTGGAGGCATAGCGCATGTTGGCGCTGCCGCCCTCGCCCAACTCCTCGATCACGTCGCCCAGCTGCGGCAGGTCGGCGCCGGTCACCACCGCGCGCACGCCTGGCAGGGCCTTGGCCTTGGAGGTGTCGATGCTCCGGATGCGCGCGTGGCCGTGCGGGCTGCGCAGCACCACGCCGTAGAGCATGCCCGACATCTGCGTGTCGTTGCCGTAGACCGCCCGGCCCGTGACCTTGTCCACGCCGTCGGGACGCAGGGGACGCGAGCCGATTACCTTGAATTGCCCATCACTGGCCATGGTTGTAGCTCCTGGTTTCAGGCGGAGAGAACGTCAGCCGAGTCCTGGACCGCCCGGACGATCTTGTCGTAGCCGGTGCAGCGGCAGAGGTTGCCGGCCAGCCACAGGCGGATTTCGTGTTCGGACGGATTCGGGTTGTCATCCAACAGGGCCTTCGAGGAGACGATGAAGCCCGGTGTGCAAATGCCGCACTGGAGGGCGGCGTGTTCGAGGTACTTCTCCTGGATGGGGTGCAGGCCTTCGCCGGGCCAGGTGTCCGCCACGCCCTCGATGGTCAGGACATCGCGTCCTTCGAGCTCCACGGCCAGCACCAGGCAGGAATTGACGAGCACGCCGTCCAGGATGATGTTGCAGGCGCCGCAGTTGCCGTTGCCGCAACCTTCCTTGGAGCCGGTCAGTTCGAGCGTGTCCCGCAGGACTTCCAGAACGGTCTGCCGGGGTTCGCACAGGAACGCCTTCGGCTCGCCGTTGATGGTGGTGTTGACGACAGTTTTCTTGCTCACAGAATCGGTTCTCCTCCGGGGCCCGGACTCGGGCGGTTTGGACTAAGGCAGTGTTCTCGGAAATCAGTTGCGGGCTCGGTCGACGGCGATCTGCATGGCGCGTCGGGTGAGCACGTTGGACAGGTGCTTGCGCTGGGCGACGGTGCCCCGCATGTCGCTGATGGGTTTGGCGGCCTGTTCGGCGAGGCGTCCGACCTCGGTGATGAGGGCTTCCGACAGGGCCTGACCGGCCATGGCGTTGCTGCACTCCTGTACAAACAGGGGTGTCGGGGCCACGGCGCCCAGGGAGACGCGGCCCTCGACGACCGTGTCGCCGTCCAGGACCACCGACACGCCGGCTCCGACCACGGCGATGTCCATTTCGTTGCGCGGAATGAACCGCAGGTAGCCGGCGCCGAAACCGGCCGGCGGCGTCGGGAGCGAGAGGCTGACCAGCAACTCACCGGCGTCCAGGACAGTGCTGCCCGGACCGGTGCAGAAGTCCTCGACCGGTACCGAGCGGTTGCCGTTGGGGCCGAAGACGTTGGCGACGGCCTTGTGGGCAATCAGGTTGGGAATGGCATCGGCGGCCGGGGAGGCGTTGCACAGGTTGCCGCCGAAGGTGGCCCGTCCCTGGATCTGGGTGCCGCCGATCAGCGAGGAGGAGTCGTGCAGGGCCGGGTAGTTGTCCCGGACCAGCTCGCTGGAGTTCAGGATGTGGCAGGGCACGGCCGCGCCGATGGTGAGGCCGGAGTCGTCCAGGTTGAGAACGTTGAGTTCGTCAATCTTCTTGACGTCGACGATAACGGAAGGCTCCCCCTTCCCGTCCTTCATGGCGGCCAGCAAATCGGTGCCTCCGCTCAGAATCGAGGCATTGCCGTTCTGCGAGGCAAGCACGGCAACGGCCTCGTTGAGACTGGTTGGCGCAGCGTAGTCGAAAGCGTGCAACTCAACACCTCCCGGGTGTCCGGATCATGGGGTTCTGATGTACGTTTGAAGTCAAGTGGAATTCGGCTGGAAATGTTAGCACAGTGGTTTGGCGTCCGACCACGCGGCATGGGCGGCTGCAGGGCTTGACTCGGTTGCGCGGGGTGAGGTTCGAGCCGGCCCAACGCGAAACGATCTCCTGGTTCGCCGAACTGCAACAGGTCTTTCCGGCCGGACATCATTCCTGAGCTGGACTCGGTACAAAGTCTGCGTGGGCGACGAGAGGTCGGGAGTGTATCGGGCTGTACAGCCGAGGGCGCCCGTTGCCGCTTCCGGTTGTGCGGCCCCTGCTGCACTTGCACACACGACGGGGTGCCAGCCATGTCACGGCCGGTTCCGGCTGTCAACCCTTGACAGCCCCCAGGGTTACATTGGTGAGAAGCGACTTGCGGCCCGCGATGAAAATGACGACCACGGGTAGCGTGGCGATGAACGCACCGGCCAGAATCATGCCGTACTCGATTTTGTACAGCCCGATCAGTGTGGCCAGCCCGATCGGGAACGTGAATTTCTCCGTGGTGCGCAGGACGATCAAGGGCCACAGGTAGTCGTTCCAGCTGGCCAGAAAGGTCAGCACCGCCAATACGGACAAGGCGCCGCGGCTGAGCGGCAGGCCCACGCGTGCGTAGATCCCCAGCTCGGATGCCCCGTCAATGCGGGCGGCGTCCAGCAACTCATCGGGCACCGACAGCATGTTCTGCCGCATGAAGAAGGCCCCGAAAGCGGTCACCGCTCCGGGTACCACGATGGCCAGGTAGCTGTCGATCCAGCTGATCCTGACCATGAAGAGAAAGAGTGGCACCAGGGTCATCTGAAACGGGAACGTCAAGGTGGCCAGCAGGGCCAGAAAGAGGGCCCGCTTGCCGCGAAATTCGTACTTGGCAAAGCCCCAGCCCACCATGGTGGCCACCCACAGGGCCAACACGGTTTGCGACACGGCCACGAAGGCGCTGTTGCCGAACTGTCGCAGATAGGGGATTTGCTCCCCTGTCAGGAGCCGCACGTAGTTCTGTGCCGTGGGTTCCAGGGGCCACCAGGTCAGGGGCAGGGCGAAAATGTCGGCATCGAACTTGAACGAGCCGGAAATCATGTATACGAAGGGGGCGCCGGTGAGCAGGACTCCCAGGAAGAGCACGATATAGGTCAGAACCGAATCAACGCCGATACGCGGGCGGGCTTGTCCCTGCGCCGCGGCGGCCGGGTGACGGCTGGCCATTCAGATCTCCCGAAACATGCCCAGGATGCGGACCTGAACGAACGTCAGGACCAGGATGATGAGGGCCAGGGAAATGCCCAGGGCGGCGGCGTAGCCGAACTTGAGGAAACGGAAACCGTTCATGTAGAGCAGCATGGTCATGAACAATCCCCCGTTGTCGGGACCGCCGGCGACGTCGCCGGTGAGCAGCGCCGGCTCCGCAAACAGGTTGTAGGAGCCAATGATGGCAAAGGTCATCACGAAGATGATGACGGGACGCAGCAACGGCAGAATGATGTGCCGGAACAGGGTCCAGCGGCCGGCCCCGTCCATGATGGCGGCCTCCTTGATTTCGGCGGGGATGTTCTGCAGTCCGGCCATGAAATACAGCGCGTTGATGCCCGTCCAGCGCCACAACCCCAGCAGGATGATGGCCGGCAGGATGAACTCGGCGTCCAGCAGCCAGCGGATTTTCTCGAATCCCAGCGGCGCCAGGATCATGTTGTTGATCAGTCCGTATTCATGTTCGAAGACCAGACCGAAGATGATGGCCACCACCACGCCCGAGGTGATGTTGGGCGTGAAGTAGAACAGGCGGAAGAACTCGCGCCAATTTAAGCGTCTGCGTGTCAGCAGCAGCGCCAGGCCCAGGGCCGCGGGCACGATCAGCAGGACGCTGCCCAGGGCGTAGTAGGTGGTGTTGCCCAGGGCCTTGCGGAACAGATCGTCCTGCAGCAAATCCAGATAGTTCCCGAGCCCGATGAACACGGGGGTGCTGCCGATGCCCGTCATCTGGAACAGGCTGAGACGGGCGGCCCAGAGCACCGGAAACAGGTAGAAGATTCCGTAGCCGATGAAGAAGGGGCTTATGAAGAGGTAGGGGGCGAGCTTGCGCGACCTCAGGCCCATGGCAAACGGCAGGGCACGGCCCGCCGGGACCGTGTACGGTCCCGGCGGAAAACAATGCGTATGTGGACGGGATCAGGCTTCCGCGGCCATGGTGTCGCGGATTTGGTCGGCCACCTCGGAGAAGACGTCGGCGGGGGTCTCTTCCAGATCGTAGATGGCCTGCCACTTGGCTCCCAGCAGGGCGTTCATCTCCGAGCGATAGGGGCTTTGATACTGCGCGGGCATGCCGGGCGCCACTTCGGCAAACACGCCTCCCAGATCCTGGCCGGAGAAATACTCGTCGGCGAAATGCAGGCGCTCGTTGTCCATGGCCGGAATGTAGTGCGGGAACAGGTTGGTCATTTCGTAGCGGCGCACATTGCCCTCCACCGAGAGCATGGTGTACTGCACGAAGTCCCAGGCCTCTTCCACGAAGTCGCTGGTCTGGACGATGCAGGCCCCCGTGCCCCCGTAGCAACTGGTTTGGGAGCCGCCTTCCTCCCAGACGGGCAGGGGGCGCGCCTTCCACTTGCCGGAGAGATCCGGTGCGTTGTCCTTGAAGAAACCCGCGTACCAGTCCGCGCCGGTCTGGGTCAGGTACTTGCCTTCGTTGATGGCGGCCCACCAGGCATCCCCGGCCGGCTGCTGATTGGCGATGCCGTGCACATCCCGCAGCGCCAGCAGCCAATCCATGGTTTCGATGCAGACGTCCGAATCCAGGGTGATGTTGCCGTCGGCATCGAAATAGTCGAAACCGCGCTGGCGGACATAGAGTTCCGCAGGGGCCGAGAAGCTGATGGCCTTGACGTCGTCCGTGGAGACTGCCTGGCCGGCCGCGATGAAGTCGTCCCAGGTGACGAGGGCGTCCATGTCCACGCCAGCACCTTCGAAGACATCGGCCCGGTAGTACTGCACCACCGGGGTCAGGGCGTGCTCCACCCCGTAAATCTTGCCCTGGTAGCTGTACAGGGCTTCCCGATTCAGGACCAGATCCTCAAGATAGCCGCCCTCGCCCAGCCGATCCTTGATGTCCAACAGGCCGGGATCGGCACCGCGCAGGAAGCCGCCGAAGCGGCCCTGTTCCAGATCCGCGATGTCCGGGGCGCCGACGCCGCCGGTCTGCAGGGCGATCTGAACCTTGTCGTGCATGTCGGTGTAGGCGATTTCGGACACGTCGAGGTTGAAGTCGAAGTCGACCTCGGCCTGATAGTCCTCGCCCATGGAGCGGAACCAGCGCGCGTGGGTGTTGACGAAGGTCCAGATCTCCAGGTCCACCGCGGCGATGGCCGGTCCGCCGTCCGCGGACGGCGCGACCGGCGCGCAGGCGGCAAGCAATGCTCCGGTCAGGGCCACACCGGTGCTTTTGAGAAAGGTGCGTCGAGACAAATGCTTGGACATGCTGAATTTTCCTTGACTTCGGACAGGAACGCCGGGGTACCCCGGCGCTTGTAGCGACATTGGCCTCAATCATACAAAAAGCCGTGAACGGCCCTGAGCGGTGTTTCGGGGCTGTTCCGGAAAGGTGCTGCCGACCGGAGAAAAAAGCCCCTGTCAGGGCGTTCGCAGGCGGCATCCCAGGTTCATGCGACCCGGCGGACCAGCACCGGATGTTCACGTTGGCCGACTTTGGGCCGACCGGTAAACATGCCACCGGGACCTCTCAGGCGGCAGGCGCGACAAACCCGTATTGGGCCCGGGCCTGTTCCGGCGACAGATACCCCTGGTCCACGTCCCGGGCAATCAGGCCATGGGGCCGCAGGCGGGCCGGACCAAACCCCCCGCCGCCGCCTATGCACAGCTCCACCACGTCTCCGGGCTGCAGGAGAATCGGGGGAAAGCACTCCACCAGTTTCCCGTTGATGAACACCTTCCCTATGGCTCCGGGTCCGCCCCCCGCCAAGCCCGGCGGCACGGTGGCCACCCGATCCGGGGTCAGGTTGAACATCATGGGTTCCTGTCCCACATGCTCGAAGACAATCACCTGTCCCATACCGCCCCGATGCCGGCCGGCGCCGGGGCTGTCGGTCCACAGCTGCTTGGCCCGAAAGTGCAGGGGCGCCTTGGTTTCCAGGACCTCGCAGGGCGTGATCGTGGAATTGTTGGGCCAGGCCACCGGCAGCATGCCGTCCATGGTCGGCTGGCCGCCGCGTCCTCCGTGGGGCAGCATGTCCACCAGATAGTTTCCGTACGGCTCCTCGGCGCCCGACAGCACGAAGGGCCAGATGCCTCCGTTGCTGGCCTGAACCTGGTCCCCAAAGACGGCATGGAGGGCTCCGAAGATGCACTGGTTCAGGTTGTTGGTGGTCTTGGCCCGGGCCTTGACCGGAGCCGGAAATTGGGCATTCAGGATGGAGCCGACAGGGGGATTGACGGCAATGGGCCGAAAGAGGCCCTCGTTGTTGGGCGTGTCGGGTACCAGTGCGCACTTGAAGGGGAAGACGACGGTGGCATACGTGGTGTTGTACGAGGCGTTGATGGCCGCGGCCTCCGTCTGATCCGAGGTGCCGGCGAAGTTCACCTCGATTTCATCCCCCTTTACGGTGACCTGGGTACGCAGCCAAACGCGTTCAAGGTAGCCGTCGATTTCCAGTTCGTGCCGATAGCAACCGTCGGGCAGCGCCGCGATCCGGCTGCGCATCAGCTGTTCGGAACGGGTCAGGATGGTTTGCGCCAGGTCGTCCAGATGCGTCATGCCGTAGTCGTCGAGGAATTCCTCGATCCGCCGGGCCGCTATCAGCGCAGCGCCGGCCATGGCACGCAGGTCCCCCAGCAGCAGGTCGGGCGCGCGGCAATTGGCTCCAATCAGGGAGAAGGCCAGATCGTTCTCCCGTCCGCCCTCGTAAAGCTTGAAGGGAGCCATGCGCAGCCCTTCCGCGAATACGTCGGAACCTTCAATCTCGTTGGGATGGCCGCCCACATCGGACATGTGGGATACGGTGCCCATGTAGGCAACGACCCGTCCGGCCCGAAAGATGGGCATGAGGAGCACGTAGTCCGGCAAGTGGCCGGTTCCCTGCCATGGATCGTTGGTGGCCAACACGTCGCCGGGCTGCAGTTCATGCGCAGGGAAGCGGCGCAGCAACTCCCGGGCGGTCCGGGGCAGGACCACACAGAAACTGGGCGAGCTCCATACGGACTGGCAGAGCGATGCTCCGTGGCGATCCGTCAGGATGCAGGCGAAGTCGCGGCTTTCGCTGAGGATCGTGGAGAACGTGGTGCGCACGATGATCTGATCCACTTCGTCCAGGATGCTGATCAGGCGTTGCCACAGAATTTCCAGTTCGACAGCGCCAAAGTCCTTCATTGGTTCAATATGCCTGATTGGATCCTTCCTTGATCTTGGCACGACCCGCACGATTTCATATGGGGAATGCCGGGCCAAGAATGGGAGTCTGTCTGCGGCGAGAGCGGATTCCGATCAGGACCCATACGGTCCCGTGTCGGCATCCGGACAGTTGGCAGTCAGGCATGGGAGATGCATCGATGCGTTGGACCCTGTGTACAATGAATCTTCCTTATGTGCGCCCGTTCGGGTGCGAAATCCAAGAGGGCAGGGGGAGTGGACGCTGCGGGTGCAGCGCCGGTGCCCAATGCCAACAGGCAGGAGTGAGACGAATGTCTGCATTTGAACAAGGTTTGACCCGCCGCGGCTTCCTCAGGGCGTCCGGACTTGTGGCCGGCACCGCGGTACTAGTGGCCTGCGCCCCGGCCGCGCCGGCAGCCCCGGCCGATGCGGGTGACATGGCCGAGCCGGCCGCGGAAGGCGCAACCCTGGAGGCCTGGTCGCGGATGACGAACCTGGCCCAGGAGTCGATCATCGGCATCATCGACAACTACAACGCCCAGAACGAGCTGGGCTCCACCGTGGAGTTCGTCTATGTGGCCCAGACCCAGGGCACGCAGGCGGATGAGAAGCTGCTGACGGCCGTGGCCGGCGGCACGCCGCCACCGCTGTACTACGCGGATCGCTTCACCGTGCCGCAGTTCGCGCACCAGGGGTTCTTCTCCGACATCACCGACTACGCCAACGCAGTCGGCGTGACCAAGGAGGACTACTTCGATTTTGCCTGGGAGGAGACGGTCTACAAGGGCGGTGTCTACGCCCTGTCCTTCGACACGGATACCCGGGCTCTCTGGTACAACATGGACATCATGGCGGAGGCGGGCCTGGATCCGGAGTCCCCGCCCTCCAACCTGAACGAACTGAGGGACGCCACCAAGGCCCTGGAGATCCGGGACGATCAGGATCGGGTCACGCGCTACGGGTTCAATCCCATCTACGACCAGGCCTGGCTCTATACGTGGGGCTTTGGCTTCGGCGGCACCTTCCAGGATCCGGACACGCGCCGCATCACGTTCGGCCACGAGAAGAACATCGAGGCGATGAAGTTCGTCAAGAGCTTCGTGGACGAGATCGGGGTCGAGAATGTGGATGCCATGCTGGCGGCCTGTGCCGGCGGTGCCTGCAGCGGCCCGAACGACTACTTCTGGACGGGCCAGTCCGCCATGACCTGCAGCGGCAACTGGAAGGTTGCCCAGCACCATCGCTACACACCGGACACCAACTACGGCGTGGTGCCCATGCCGGGTCCGGGCGGCCCCGCTCCCCATGCCAGCTGGGCCGGCGGCTGGAGCTGGTGCATTCCCCAAGGCACCGAGGATGTGGCCACGGCCTTTGATGCCCTGGCCTATTTCTGCGGCACCGAGGGACAGCTCAAGTACAACAAGGACACGTTCCACATCCCGACCATCCGGGAGGCGGCCAAGGATCCGTTCTTCTACGAGGATCCGCTGCATGCGGTCTTCATGGATCTCCTGCCCGTTTCCAGCGCCCGCCCGCCGATTCCGTTCGGCAGCAAGCTCTGGGACCTCCAGGTGCAGGCGTTCCGGGATCACATCCCGCACGGCACCAAGTCCGTGGAGGATGCCCTCAACGACATCGATACGGAGATCAACGCCGATCTGGAAGAGGCCGGCTTCTTCTCCTAGAACGTGCAGTCTCGGGGCAGGGGACGGCTTGTCCGATGCCCTGCCCCGACACCCGTTTCGCGGATTTGCAAGCCTGTGCACAGGGGTGTGCCGTCCGGCACGGCATCCGCGTGAACCGATTTCCCGCCGGACCGGTGCGTCTTGTGCGGTTTGACCCTTTGGAAAGGCGGTTGGGATGCACCGCCATAACCGACGCCTTTTCCCGCGCGCCGTATCATCAGCAGGCAGTTGTGTTGTCGGCGGCACTGGAACCGACAGGTTCCTTGCTCCAGCCGACTTTCCGCCGCGCCTTCCTGTTTCCGATCCGGGCACCTGAACGAGGCCTGTCCAGATGGCTTTCATCCTGAATGCCACCCCGCGGGTGCGCAACACCTTCTACGGAGTGGTGTTCGCCCTGCCGTGGCTGATTGGCATCTGCGCGTTTTGGATCTATCCGACCCTGGCCTCGGCCTACTATTCGTTCACGGAGTTCAACGCGGTCCAGACCCCCAAGTGGGTGGGCCTCCGCAACTATGTGGAGTTGTTCACGGGGGATCCGGAGTTCACCCAGGCGATCTGGAACACCCTGTACTTCGCCGGGGTCTCCATCGTGCTGGCGATCCTGTTCGCATTCGGCCTGGCGATGCTGCTCAATGCCCGGGTGCATTTCCAGACCGTCTACCGCACCATCTATTTCCTGCCCACCCTGGTGCCGGAGGTGGCCCTGGCCCTGGTCTGGGTGTATTTGTTCACGCCGATTACGGGGCTGGTCAACCTGCCCTTTGACTGGCTTGGCCTCAAGGGACCCTGCTGGCTGACCTGTCCCCAGTGGTCCATACCGACCCTGATTCTGCTGGCGCTCTGGATCATCGGCCAGCAGATCATTCTCTACCTGGCCGGCCTGCAGGATGTGCCGCAGGAGCTGTACGACGCCTCCGAGGTGGATGGCGCCAACTTCTGGCGCAAGCTGTGGAACGTGACCATTCCGATGATGACACCCGTCATCTTCTTCCATCTGGTGACGAGTGTGATCGGGGCCATGCAGTTCTTCGCCATTCCCTATGTGATGACCGGCGGGACCGGTTTCCCGGCCGGCACCACGATGTTCTACTCCATCTACCTGTACAAGAACGCCTTCCACTACTTCTCGATGGGATATGCCTCGGCCATGGCCTGGCTGCTGTTTCTGATCACGCTGGCCATCACCCTGGTCATCTTCCGGTCGGCCCGCCTCTGGGTCTACTACGCGGGAGGCGACGCGAAGTGAATCGCAGGCACGGGACAGCCGCGGAGGCGGCAGCATGAGCCCCGGCAGGCTTGTCTGGCGGATTGTGCGCGAGGGCCTGATGCATGTGGCCCTGGTGCCGGCGGGACTGGTGTTCCTGCTGCCGTTTTTCTGGATGCTGTCGACGTCCCTCAAGCCGGACATCCAGCTCTATGCCTACCCGCCGATCTGGATTCCCGATCCGCCGAACTGGCTCAACTATCCCAACGCCACCACCTATATCACCTTCTGGGTCTATCTGCGCAACACGGTCACCATCGCCGCCGGCGCCACGATTGGGGCCCTGCTCTCCTGTTCCCTGGTGGCCTACAGCCTGGCCCGCATTCCGTGGCCGGGCCGCAACGCCCTATTCATCTTCACCGTGGCCACGCTGATGCTGCCCTTCCAGGTGACGATGATTCCGTTGTTCATCGTCTTCAAGAACCTGGGCTGGGTCGGGGACTTCCGGCCCCTGATTGTTCCCCATTTCTTCGGGGGCGCGCTCTACATCTTCCTGTTGCGCCAGTTCTTCATGACCATTCCCATGGAATTGTCCGAGGCCGCCCGCATCGACGGCTCCAGTGAAATCCGCATCTACGCCTCCATCATCCTGCCCCTGGCGAAACCGGCCCTGGCGACCGTGGCCATCTTCGAGGTGATCGCCCGTTGGCGGGACTATCTGGGACCGCTCATCTATCTCAAGGACCAGAGCACCTACACCCTGTCCCTGGGCCTGTACGAGTACAGCTCCCAGTATGGTCGTGAGTGGGGACTGTTGATGGCCGCGTCCGTAATGATGACGTTGCCGATATTGCTGATGTTCTTCTTCCTGCAAAAGGTGTTTGTCCAGGGCATTGCCCTGACCGGTATCAAGGGGTAGTCCGGTTCGCGCCGGCTGGTTCAGTGCCTCCGGGACGGCAAGCAGTTCGTTGGCTTGGGGCTACGCGGGCCACAGTTGCCAAAGCTGCACCGACTCTCAGGCACCCTTTCCGTCATCGATTCAGGGGCGTGGAGCGAGAGCCTGCGAGCCAGTGCCGGCCACACCAACGGCACCTTTCCCAGGCTTTGGATCAGTTGGGACGTCTCCTGATGAGTGTCTGCGCCGCCACTGCCCGTCGTTCGTTCAAAGCAACGTCCATGAAGTCCATGATGGCTTCTTCCGCCAAGTCGATCCAGGACAAGGTTTCTGTCAGCATGACCTTGCGCCGAGCATCATAGTCTGCAGCGTGTCATGCGTCTTGCAACCCGGTGAATATTGTTATGAACTCCTGTACTGGGGGTGAGAACCGGTGGCGATCCTGTTCGAGGTTTCTTCTGGCTTGGTTGTGGTCAAGGCCGCGTCAACGCGGTGCCATGCGTGTTCCGACAGCGGATCGGTCGGCGGCCCAATCAGACAGTCGGCGTTGCTGTTGGCCAAGGCGTGGAATACGGCGTAGTACGCTGTGCTCACTGCCCTTCTCAGAGCATCCGGTAGTGGCGTGGAATTTGGGTCCGACATGCTTGCCAGCAGACGACTGGCTGCGATGAGGTCCCGCCACTGCATTACGCCTTTCCTCCAAGTGTGGATGCCTGCACTGACTCTGACCACGCACGGTCCTCGGTTTCCTCCCGGTAGGAGATCGATGGAATCTTTTCGATGCCGATGGCCCTTAGGTCGTCCTCGATGGTGCCGTAAAGTGCCTTCAACAGTCTTGGATTCAAGTCAGCGGGCATGCCGGCGTAGATGACCTGTATGTCCAAGTATTCCTCGTCTCCGGCACCTAGCCTCGGAGTGATTCGAACTTCTCGAAAACGTACCTTGCCTTGGAACTGGGCGTCCAGACCGTCGCGGATGATGGTCTTGGCTCTCTCGTGGGCTTCTTGCAATGTGACCATCGTGGGCTCCGCTGTGGTCTTGTGTTTGCGGCCATGCCTCCGTCAGACATCAGTCCAGTGGCTTTCCAAATGCATGTGGGCGACTTGGTGAGCTCGACTGTGTCAGGGCTCCCGATCAAATGACGATTGGCCGACAGTTTGGCACGTTGGACATGGTACCAGCCGCGTCTCAACAACGCTGTGGTGCAGCGGCACTGTTTGGTCGCCATGGCAATGTCAATCCCCTGTGGTAGCATCAACGCCAAACGTTAACGCGTATTTTGTGCTCCGCATCAAGTTGCCACGATTATGAAAGAGTACTTGAAGCAGTTTGAAATCAAAGGTTTCAAATCCATCAAGGACCAGACTGTCAAGCTGCAGCCGGACCTAAACGTGCTGATCGGTGCGAATGCCTCGGGCAAGTCGAACTTCATCGAATCCTTCGTATTCATCCAACATGTTATCAACAAGCAACTGGAACGATATGTTGTTGAACACGGCGGTGCCGCCCAGTTGATGTACTATGGGGGGGCGGCGACTCGGTCGTTGAATCTATCAATGATATTTCAGGAGCAACAGGAAGACAGGACTCGATCCTATACACTTGACTTTATTTCCACGACAGACGATCGTCTTGCCATTGACCAAGAAACTGTTTATTACCACGAGCAGGATCGCTTCACCCACCCCTACTCGCGCATCATCGCTCGCAACAAACTGGAATCTCGTTTGCGTGATGTCAATGCACGGGTTTCAACATTCATGTTGGAACACATTGACGCCTACAAGGTATTCCACTTTCACAATACGACAAGCAAGGCACCTCCGCGTCTGACTCGGAACTTGCACGAGACGTCCGAACTGCATGAAGACGGTGGCAACATTGCCGCGTGGTTGTACGGCCTGACGCAGAACGCACCGGGTGCGCTCACACTGATTGAGCGATTGGTGCAACAGGTGGCACCAACGTTTGACGGGTTTCATCTCAGACCCAGCATGGTAGCTGAAGGTCATATTAGGCTCAGATGGCGGGAACGGTTCAGTGAGATGCCTATGGACGTCTCGGTCATGTCCGACGGGACGCTGCGGTTCATTTGCCTGGCAGCACTATTGCTGCAGCCCAACCCTCCACCCGTCATCATCATCGACGAGCCGGAACTGGGTCTTCACCCGCATGCGATCAGGATTTTGGCCGAGATGCTGAAGTCGGTTGCTACAAAGTCGCAAGTGATCGTCTCAACACAGTCGGTGACATTGGTCAATCAGATGTCGCCGGAGTCCGTGTGGTGCGTTGACCGGCAAGAAGGCGCTTCGGTATTCCGACACTTGAAAGACGAGCGGTTCAGGGCCTGGTTGGAAGACTATGCACAGGAGGATTGTGCGCTGGGCGACCTTTGGGAGTCCAATCTGGGGTGGGAAGACGGGGTGAATTCCACTGTCATCGGGGTTCCGTGATGCGTGTGGTGAACATGCTTGTGGAAGGCATGACGAAACACCAGTTTGTCGGACAGGTTCTCAAACCGTACCTGATGAAATTCGAAGTGTTCGTTGTGCCTACGGTTGTCAAGACCAAGCATACTCATCGGGGTACTTGGGAGCGGGGTGGAGCACCTCCGTACCGCATGTTCAAGAAGCGACTTACGGAGTTGCTCGGAAACCAGACGCGTACCACAACGATGATGTTCGATCTGTACGGTTTGCCGGACGACTTTCCCAATCGGAATGTTTCCTCCGGCTCGGCGCAGCGTACCGCAGCCGTGGACATTCAGGACGGCATCCATGACGATTTGGGCCGGCCGGCCAATTTCATCCCATTTGTTGTGCGGCATGAATTTGAGGCATTCGTTTTTGTCTCGGATACCGAGTTGCCTTTCGTCATGGGTGCCAGTAGGAGTCAAAGGCTGTATTTTGAACGGATTTGCAGCCAGTTTGCCTGTCCCGAAGACATTGATGACAGTCCGGTGTCGGCACCTTCCAAGAGGCTTGTGGAGATCTTTCCGGATTACAATAAAGTTGTTCATGGCGTTGCCGCTATCCAAGGCATTGGCATGGAGACCATTATGGACCGATGTCCACACTTGTGCGCCTGGGTGCGACAGATTATTGATGCCGCACTATAGCGCAATGGTGTGAACAGTTTTCGAGATAAGGAATCCCTTGACCCGGGCAGGGATTAATCGCCATATTGGGGCTTGCGGGAACTCCGAGGGAAGCGATGGCTACCGGCCCGTGAGGGGGAAGCACGGCTTCTGCTATCCACTCTACTGGCCTGCCCATTGGCAAGCCGCAGAATGCCTACCTCAACGTCCTGCCGGTCCGTCCCGCCCACCGCCATCAGGCTCGCTGCGGCGACCGCGGGCTCCACACGCATGGTCGACAGGCGGCCCGCGTCTATGATTTTGCGGTCCTCAACCGAGTCGGGATGTACGTGGTGTCCTACGCGCACGACCGGGCCTGAGTCGGTGACAGCACCTTCATCCCCGGGAGTGTCCGCCGACTGCCGGACGTCGGCGGGAACCGGCACGGCGGCGAGGGATGGGTGACTTGGGGCCAGCCGTTGGAGGTTCTGTCCGTCCTGGACCTGGAGGAGTACTGCTCCCATTCCCGTTCACAATCGGCTGCAACTCTCGTTGGGACCCCGGCACCTACACCTCAGGAACAGCCATTGGCTGCTCAGGAGCAGGGCGGCTCTGCCTGGTACGTCCGAGGAGCCTGCCCGGTCGCTGATGATCTCTTCAACCGCGCGGTCTCCATATCACTTGACCTGTGGTATTCGCCCACGGACTGCCACAACATCGTGGCGGGTATCAACAAGGTCCTTTCCGCCTATTGCACGGAAGATCTCGATGCGGCTCCGTGGATCTGACGGGGGTGGGTTTTTCTTCGAGGATGCCAGCCGGACCATGCGCCAAGCCATCGGCTTCGTGTGCCGAAGGTATGCCAACTCAAGCGGGGCGATCTTCCTGTATCCTGCTGTGCCCCAACCAATCGAATGGGACGCGCAGGAGTGAACTGGCAGGGATGCCCTGTCTTGATAAGCCGGAAGGACACAGAAAATGGAAAATGATCTGGCCGAATACTTTCATGCACTGTCCCCCTGCGCGAGGGACCTGCTCCATTGGCCAACCGGCACATTGCGTCTGGCATGCTATCTGACGGACAAAACCCCTCCCCTCCAATACGTGACATCGGCACGGGCGGTTGTCACGAATGGCCACCAGGTCCTGGTGGTCCAAGATCCTGGCAACCGACACATCTTGCCGGGAGGCAGACTGGAACTCCAAGAGACACCCGAAGACGCGGTACGACGGGAGGTGGTGGAGGAAACGGGCTGGAGTCTGGCGTGCATCCGCCCCATCGGCATCTTGCACTTCACCTTCATTGACCCCAAACCCGAGGGCTATCCCTACCCTTACCCGGACTTCATCCAGATCGTGTACGCCGCCCGTCCGGGTGTTCACCATCCGGATCTGAAGGAAGTGGACGGCTATGAACTCGGGTCTGAGTTGGTGCAGGTTGCCGAGGCCAGACAACTGCCTCTCAATGCCGGTCAACAGGAGTTCCTGACTGCCGCCATCAAATGCATTTGGAAGTCGTAGAAAAGGCGATGGCCTATATCAGGACAACTGGGCTGGAAGTTGCCTATCTTCCGCGAAGGGATCGTCGATATTCCTGGGAAGGCGTAGTGCGTTGCGGATATCAGCCACAGTCTGTGACGCAACATAGAAACGTCCTCTCTTTTCGCCCTCTGGAACGAGAAGAGAGGCATCCACAAGCCCCTTGAGGTCGCGACCGGCAAGGTTCTTGGATATATCCGCACTTACCCGATAGGACGAATTTCGCACTCTGCTTCCAAAGGCTGCCTGCAGCAGTGCCATGGCCGAGCGTTCGGGAAGGCCTTTGGCCTCTACCAGGGCCGACAGCTCTGCATAAACCCTTTCAAGCTCTCGCATTCGGCGAAGAAGCGTTCGCGCCTGTCGATAGTGCCCGGTTAGACAATAACGAACCCACGGCTTGGCGTCGCGCTGTGGATGCCATCCGCCTCCGCCAACCTCTGCCAGCACGTGGTAGTACTCCTGTTGGTTGCGTCCGATGTACTCCTCAATTGAGGAAAATGTCGGCTCGATGATTCCATCGCTGGCCAACACCGCGGTTTGGATGCATCGGGCCGTGCGTCCGTTGCCGTCCTTGAAGGGATGGAGCATGACGAGGTTCAGGTGGGTCATGGCTGCCCGCAGGACGACCGATTCGACCGTCTCCTCGTTCACGTATGCAATCAACTCACCGATGCGGGGCTCCAGTTCGTCGCGGTCCACGCCTTCGTGCACGAGCTCGCCGGTTCCGGCATCCCTTACGCCAATCCAGCCTGTACGGTACAGGCCCGGACCTGCGGTCAAGTCAGACTGGCAGATCATGAAATGCACGGCCAACAGCATGTCTTCCGTTATTGCGAACGACGGGCTCTGGCGCCGCTGAAGGATGTAGTTCATTGCTTCGCGGTAGCCAATGACTGCTTGCCACGTATCGCGGTCGGTGCTGGCTGGCTCTTGATCGTCGATGGTGGCGATCGCGTCCTCTTCCGATACGTTGATGCCTTCAACGCTATTGGACTCGATCAGCGCGCGAGCCCGGGTCATGCGCGCGAGCAGACCTGTCCAGCGGCGCGGCTCCGCCTCCACGTAATGTCCGAGGTGGTGCCAAAGTCGAGTTGCGGCTTCTTCCACCCGCCTTTCCTCGTCATCAAGGCGGGGATACGTGAACAGCATGGTGCTTATCCGTTGTGCAATCGACTTGACATCGAATTCCAATCGACTTGCCATCGGTTTCCAACAGTCGGTGCTCGGCGGTGTTGCCGTGTTCTGTGAGGCAATTGCTCAGCAATGCTGTTGGCCGGCAAGGCTTGGTGACCGTAGGCACAGAATTCTGCTGCCGAGGGGCTTGGTCGCGGACCACCGCATTCAGGATGGGGGACAGCTTGCGCATGGTTGCCGCGAGCACCATCTTCCCGAGTGTGTCCTACAGGCACAGACGTGTGTGGAAGGTGTGGACGGCGGGGTTGTGGCCGCGACAGATGCCCTGAAGTTTGTACCTGATGTCGGCACCGTCAGCGGTATGAAATACCACTCTTAGCCGTTCGGAACTGCGCTGAGCATCCGGGATTCGGACAGTACCCGCTGTGCCTGCACCATGGCCCAATACCGGCCTTGGGCCTCCAGCAGCTCCCGATGCGTGCCGGTTTCCAGGATGCGGCCGCGGTCCAGAACCACCAGCCTGTCGGCCCGGCTGAGCGTGGCCAGGCGGTGGGCGATGGCAATCACAGTGCGACCTTCGGTGAGGGTGGCCAATGCTGCGTGGATACGGGCTTCCGTCTCAAGATCCAGGGCGGAGGTGGCCTCATCGAGGATCAGGATGCGCGGATTGTGCAGAACCGCCCGCGCGATGGAGATCCGCTGGCGTTCACCACCGGACAGGCGCTGCCCGCGCTCGCCGACAAGCGTGTCGTAACCGTCCGGGAATGCCGTGATGAAGTCATGGGCCTGGGCAATGCCGGCCGCCGCCACGATGTCGGTTCTGGAAGCTTCGGGCAGGGCGTAGCCGATGTTCTCGGCAATGGTGCCGGAGAACAGGAACGGATCCTGGAGCACCACACCCATGTGCTGCCGGTGCACTTCCAGGTCCAACTCCCGCAGATCCACACCGTCCAACGTGATGCGTCCGGCAGACACGTCGTACAGTCGGAGCAGGAGGTTGGCGACGGTGGACTTGCCCGCGCCCGAAGCTCCCACCAGTCCAATCATCTCTCCCGGCGCAATGTCCAAGGTAAAGCCGTCCAGTACCGGTTCCCCCGGCCGGTAGGCGAAGCCAACCCCTTCAAAGCTCACTTCGCCCTGTACATCGGGCCGCTCAGGGTTCGCGGGTACCGACAGGTCGTCCTTCTGGTCCATGGCTTCGAAGATCCGCTCCGCCGAGGTCAGGGCCTCGACCAGCCGCTGCGGAACCTGGCCCATCCAGGTCATCGGCTCCACCAACAGGACCACGTAGGCGGCGAACTGCACCAGCTCCCCTGGTTGCAGTTCCCCGGCAAGGACGAGTGCGCCGCCTGCCAGCAGCACGAGCAATTCCCCCAGGCGCAGCCCGAAGTCAATCGCCGGTCCCATCGTGCGCCAAATCTTCTGGTTGCGCACGTCGATGACGTACTTGCGGGCGGTCCAGTGTCGGTACCGGGCAACTTCCGCAGGTTCCTGCCGGAACGCCTTCACCACGCGGATGCCGGCCAGCGTGTCGTGGACCAGCGAGCCAATGCGGTCGTGCAGGCGGTGGTGGGTGCGTTCCATCCAACGGGCGATGCGCCATACGGTCATCGCCATCAGAATTGCCAACGGCATCGTGGACACCGTGAGGAGGGCCAGCCGCCAGTCCTGGCTGAACGTGATGGCGCAGAGAAGCACGAACAGGCCAATCTGGCTGACGCCGTCCGTGCCCCAACGCTGCAGGAACCGTCTGAGGTTGGCGGTGTCAACGGCTACGCGGTTGAGCACGTCTCCCGGCGGCTTGTCCGCGATGTAGCGCAACGGCATGCGTTGCAGGGAAGCGAACACCGCCTGTCTGAGGTCGTGGATCAAATCGGCGCTCAGGCGGGCAACGGTGCGGTTGCGCCCAATCGTCACCAGGGCATGCAGGATGTATGTGCCGGCCATGGCTCCCAGCAATCCGAGCACCGGCGCCGGCTCGATGGTGCGGGGCACCAGCCAGTCGTCGATCAGGATCCGCATGAGCTGGGGGATCAGCAGCGTGAGCAGGTTGGCGACTATGAACAGACCGAGTGCCAGCGCGAGCGATCCGGAATGGGGTTGCAGAAACTTCAACAGGCGGCCCAGGGTGGCCCGCGGATTCCGCAGGGGTTCGGCCACCCAATCCCTGGCGAATCCGCCCCTTTGCACCGGAAGCAGACCGTCGGCGGCAGTGGACTGCTCGCGTGGGGATGGTGGCGGGCCTGCTCCCAGGACGGCGGCCAGCCGCTGGTGATCCGGGGCATGGCCGCGGCTGAACCAGGCCAGCGCCCGGCTTTCGTGAGACCCGGTCACCAGGAACACCCCGGAACCGGTCATGACGCGTGCCTCAAACCGGACCGCGTCGGTTCGCTCCACCGTGTCGGTCAGCCGACCGTCAACGACCAGGTGTACGGCCGTGGGCGTGGCGACCAGCCAACCGTCCTGGTAATGGCCGGAGGCCGTCAGGTCGGCGGCGGCCCAGTACAGGGGATCGCCTTCGAACGCCTTGGCGGCGATCGCGCGCAGAACGTCGGCGGGACAGTCGCGGACGGTGTCCATGGGACTCAGAACATCGCTTCCAGTTGGCGGCGGACGCGACCATCGAGCTCGGCCCGGGGCGGCAGAAGGTAGCGGTTGCCATGGATGTCAATAAGGAGAAGCATGCCGTTCGGCAGGTCCCGGAGGTTGGCGTGTTCGTTCTGGACCTCAAAGCTTGTCGGACCGGCGTCGGTTTGGACCGTCCAGTGCGACCGCCCAAACTTCTCCGTCAGTGTTTCGATACGGGTGATGTGCGGTGCGAAGTAGCGCCTCCGAAGTTCCTGGCGGATTAGTTCCGCGGTTTCGGTGGGGAAGTCCGCGAGGTCTGCCAGCAGACCGTGTTCGACTCCCTCGGCATCCCGGATGGAAATGAACTCGTCGGGTGCGGAGAAGGGAAAGGTCCGGTGGAATTCGGCGGGTTCGATGGTAATGCCGTCCCCGAGCACCGCGCGTACCAGGCCTCCCGGTGTGCGTTCGCACCGGAAATCATGCGGCGGAACCGTGGCGGGCGGTGCCAATCCCTGTTCCCTTTCCTGTGAGGGTTTGCTTCTGTCGTGTGTGGACATGCGGTTCACTCCCCGACGCCAATGGTCTCTAGGGCGGCCCGTTGGCGTTCCACCAGCCGACGATAGCTGCCGCCGCCATCCATGAGTTCTTCGTGCGTGCCGCTCTCCACCACCCTTCCGTCTTCCATGAAGTAGAGACGGTCGGCCGTGCGCAAGGTGGACAGGCGATGGGCTATCACCACCACGGTGCGGCCGTGCGCGACACGTTCGATTGCCTGCTGGATTTGTTGTTCCGTATCCGAGTCAACGTTTGCCGTGGCCTCGTCCATGAGGAGGATCGGAGGATCCAACAGCAGGGCGCGGGCGATTGCCAACCGCTGCCGCTGGCCACCCGACAGGTTGTGTCCTCCCGATCCCAGTTGCGTTTCGTAGCCGTCCGGAAGCTCGACGATGAAGTCGTGGGCATTGGCTGCCTTGGCAGCCGCCACAATGTCCTCGCGGTCGGCCTCCGGACGGGCATAGGCAATGTTGTCCGCCACGCTGCCCAGGAACAGGTGGGTCTCCTGCAGAACGACTCCAATCCGACCCGCGAGTGCGCGAGGAGGAAAGTCGCACATGTCCACATCGTCCAGCAGGATCCGGCCCTCGTCCGCCGTGTAGAGACCGGCGATCAGGTTAAGCACGGTTGATTTGCCGGCGCCGGTGGGGCCTGCCAGGCCCACGGTTTCCCCCGGCCCGACCGTCAGGTTCACGTTCCGGAGGACCGGTTGGCCGGGTTCATAGGCGAAGCCCACCTGTTCCAGGATGATGTGTCCCTGCAACCGAGTTGCAGAAGCCGTGCCTTGGGATTGGTACGCGGAGGCACCTGAATCAATGAGCTGGAGCAGCCGACGGGCGGCGGTGGACACCTGGGCCCAATCCTGAATCAGTCCCACGAGTTCGCCCACCGGGTGGAAGAATCGGCCCAGATACCCGGCGAAGGTGATGAGCAGTCCCAGCGTTACCTGTTCGCGCGCAATCATCCAAGCACCGGCAGCCCAGACGCCGACCAGGACCAGTTCCGTAACCAACTCCAGGGGCGGTCGGATGGTACCCATCATGGCGTCCGCCCGGAAACCCAACCTGGCCGCCGTTCGGTTGGGCTGGGCAAACCGGGCCATTTCGCGGCGTTGCCGGCCAAAGGCGCGCACGACGCGGATCCCCGTCAGGGAGTCGCTGGTGACCGAGCGCAAGTCGGCTTCTGCGCGGAACATGCGCTCGTAGAGCGAGTCGACTTCCGGGAAAATACGGCGGAACACCACAAACAGGATTGGGAAGGGCAGAAGGACAGCCAAGGCCAGTTGCCAGTCCAACACCACCATGGCGATCAGGGAGCCGGCCAGAAACACGCCCCCGTGGATGGCGGAGGGGAGGATGATGTGAAACAGCAGGGCGATGTCCGAGGCGTCCTGCTCCAGGCGGGTCATCAGTTCTCCCGTGTGCCGGTCGGAGAAGAACCGCATGGGCAGGTGCTGGATGGCCGCGAAGGCGGTGCGCTTGAGCCGGATCTCCAAGTCGTGGATGAGGGACGCGTTGGTCAATCCCCATAGGGTGCGCAAGGCAGCCTCGGCCAACCGGGCCAGCAGAATCAGGCCGATGGCCAAGCCCAACCGGCCTGTGTGCAGACCCTGCGGAGCCAAGACCTCGTCAAAGAGGAATTGGCCAGCCAGATAGGGCGACGCGACCGCTGCGATGCCGCCGCCGGCCAATGCCAGCGCGACGATGGGTAGACGCCACCACTTGCTCTCCGGCATCAATTGGAACAGGCGGCTCAGGATATTGCCGGACGGTGGATCGTCGGAGGCCGGTTGGTTGTCCGTTGCCCGGGTATCGTGCGGGGTTTCGGGCCGGTCGTCGAAAGTCGCCGGCGACACGCCTGTGCGGATTTGGTTGGCGGCCCGCGCGAAGTTCTGGGCGTCCGCCATCCGGGCGGACGAGAAACGGGCAAGCAGTCGGGTGTCCGCGCCGTGTCCCGTCGTCAAGCTGCCACTGCCTACGTAGCGGTGGCAGGTGATCGCGTCCAACTCCGGCCAGGGCAGAAGTTCTACGGTGTCGTCCTCAACGAGGACAAGCCCCGTGTTTCCGGCGACGACCCATTGGTCCGTGAAACGTTCGTCCCTGCCGATGTCGGTCCAAAAGGACGCGGTGCCCTGGAAACTGGGCAACTGCCCGGCCAAGAGCTCTGCAATCGAATCGGGGAGAGTCACGTCGTGCCGGCCTCTGTCAACGGATATCCCGATAGAGGGACAGGCGTCCGCATCGGAACGCAACCTTGGGAATCTCCAATGTCAAGCCCGGACAAACCAGGAGAGCCACATCCGCCGAGGAGATGGTGGGACCGAAGAGCCCAGGGAAAGCTACAGCCCGGATCAAGGAGGGTGGGGAGTTGACATGGACTTGCAGGTTGGAGCCACCTGCCGTGCCGGACAGGTTCTCCAATCCGGATGGACCACCTCGTACTCTTCTGATGAAACGGGCCATGGCAATCTCCTCGATGCTTCCAACAAGGGGGATCAGGTTTGATCCGGAGTGACTGGATGGTCGCATCCGAAGCGTCCGGGCGGAGACTCACAGTGCAGATGCCGACTCGGCACTGCCTACTACAATAGCCGACTACATGGTCGAGGATGGGGAAGTGTGAACCAGTTCCAGCCAGACACAGGTTTGTACAGCAGAGCCTGGTCCCATGTCCATGCTGCTTGACACCAACATGGTTGCCAAACAGTTGCAGGATGGGGTTGAGTCAGGTTTGAACCTAGGCTTCCGGCCGGTAAAAGCCGCTACGCAGGCCATCAATGTGCTCGTAGAGATCCGCGCTGATGTTCGACCACAAAGGATCCAGGATAATACTCGCACCCTCGCGTCGAGCCATCTTGGCTGCCGGCACGAAATCCGCATCCCCAGTCACCAGTACCAGGAAATCCGCTTGTAACTGTTCAGGTACCCCGGGTTCGGTCAACCTGAGGGATTGACGGAGCCGGT
>CAZMKQ010000055.1:0-9204 GCA_964566955.1 uncultured Caldilineaceae bacterium
GGACGATTTTCGCGTTGGCACCGATTCAATTGAATACCCGCTCAACCTGATGTTGTTTACCGGGCTGCCCCAAAAGGGTTGGGAGGACTATTACTTCAATTCCATTGAAGAATTGGCATCTCCCTCCAAGGCACTGGTTGCTTGGGTGAAGGGGGATTTGGTTCCCTGACGGGATCAGGATTGACAGCGCAATCCGAACCCGGCATCAAGCCTCGGTGGCCCAGGCCTGCCGGCGAGAACGCACCGGCTTGCCCGTCCGCACCGACTCGTCCATCAACAGGCTCAAATACTGGTCCTGCGCGCCTTGGGCCAGGTCGTAGAACCGTTCACCGCTGCGCACGTTGGCCGACATGCGCAGCAGGCAATCCGCCACCGCAATCTCGTCGTCGGCCAAACGGCCGGGCAGGATTGGGTTGTGGTACACCCACGCGTCCCCCAACTGGATGCCCTTGTGGTGGAACCCCTCCAGGTTGCCGCCGTGACCCGCATCCACGCGCCGCAACGGCAGTGTGAGCGGTGTCCGGGAATCCGCCAGCCACGCAACCGTGTCCTGCAGGATTTCGCCGCGCGTGCCCCGGATCAGGACTCGCGGGGCCCTGACCCAGGAGAAATACTGGTCTCCGGTGAAGTCGAAGAGGCCGGTCTGTCCCGTGCTGAAACGGAAGAGGGCCAAAGTCTGATGGGAGGGATCCAGTCTGTCTGGAGGAGGTGGGTCCACCCGTCCACGCCCGGCCAGCAACTGCGATTCCACCGTGACGGCATGGATTTCCGCGTCGGCGAAGCCGGCGTCCAGCATCAGACGCATCAGGCTGACTCCGTGGTAGCCATGGGCCGCGGACACCTGCACCTGCGTGACATCCCCGATCCGGCCGCTGGCGGCCACCGCAATGCGCGCGGCGTGCATGGGTTGGAACTGGTACTGCTCCGCGACTTGAATGTGGGCGCCTTGTTGGGAAAGAGCGGTCAAGGCCTCCAACTCCGCAAGCGTGCGCCCGGGCGGCGTCTCCGTCAGGACCGGCATGCCTGTGGCCACCACATCGCTGATCACCGCGGCCGCAGCCGGTTGGCTCACCGACACCACGATGAACTCCAGATCCGCCACCGCCAGCAACGCCGGCAACGTCTCCACCACCGGTACGCGCCAACGCGCGGCGTAGGCCTTGCCCTTGGCGGGATTCCGAACCTGCACGCAAGCCACCTCGAAGCGATCCGGCATCAACCGGGCTATGCGCAGAAAGAAGTCGGAGCGCCAACCGGCCCCAATCAGGCCAAACCGAATCCGTTCAGTCATGGCCGGTTCCTCCTATGACACCCGGTAGCCGTCGCGGTGGGGACGGAGTAGTCCGGCCACGACCACTGGACATTTCTCGAACATGGTTCGACAAGGCACATGAGACAAAGGGTCCATACAACCACACGGCTGGGCAAATCACCTGTTGCCTGACCGGCACTCGCGCTCGATCGTCGCACGGAGATCGCCGAAGGCAACCTGCCGCGCCCCCATTCTCACAAGCCGACTGAGCACGGCGGTCTTCTGGTCCGGCGCTTTGGCCTCGAGTACCCGCGTTGGAAGAACATAGAAGTCCCAATTGGCGATGTCCATTGGTTCCCCTTTCCTGTATAGGCAAAACACATGGACATCCGAAAAGCGTTTCCGCTTTTCTCCGTACCGTCCCGTTTCCTCAACTAACTGGCCGGAGGGCGCGATGTTGAAAAGTGGCTTCGAGTCCGGAGCGGACTGGAGATTCCAACTCTGCCGCAGACCGGCTGTCTTGACCGCCACGCGAACGCCACTTGCGGTTTCAATCTCGTTGGAGATCCATGAGTTATGGGTATGTCCCCATGCCTCCAGCGCGGTCATGACGAGGAACTGGCCGAACTCGGCTCGTCGCAGGTTCTCGACCAGATTGGAAGCTGACCAGGACCAAAAATCAAGAACTGTGGTTCCGGTTGCAAGGGGTACGCCGTTCTCGTGCAACTGCTCATGGCCACTAAGCGGCCTGAATGTCGGCAGCCCCTCCCCACTGGACATCGTGTCCTCGACAGCCTGACGCAACCCGGAGAAACCGATCTCCACAGCACCAAGCTCCTTCAAGGGCCCATGTCGGATTGTCTTTTGGTAAGGCCGTGCGGAATTGAGCACCTGAGTGGGCAGCACTAGAAAAGCCCACTCGTTCAGGTTTCTTGGGGCCTCTCCCCGGTGCAGGCAGAACACATACAGATCCGAGGACCGAATCCGCACCTCTCCCCGAATGTTCTGTTCCCGGTTCCAAGCCAGTTTGGGGCTGATGTCCCACGAGGGCACGGAGTCCGGACTACCTTCTTCGTGCCAGCTTTGGCGAAGACCGGAAGTCTTGACCTCTATCCGGATCCCCTCGGCCGTTTGCAAATCATATGGAGCCCATTCCTGGCTCTTGGTGGCACCCAGGACACTCGCCACCAAGTACTCTCCAACACCGCCGCGTGTGGTGTTGTCCATCAGGTTCTGTACCCACCAGGACTTGAAGCCTTCTTCGGTCAGATCAATCGTTGAAGGCAGGCCGTCGTGGTGAAATTGGGTCTGTTGTTTGTGGTCCTGTGTCACTCAGTCCCTCTGCCAAACCTGCAAAAAACCCGAACCAAACCATGTGTTCAGACGGATCTTCGCCAGCCAAGAATCTCTCTGCGTAGTTTAGGGCAATCGCATTCTGAGGCGATGGAACCTTGTGCAGGCATGACCCATTCCAACCGGCCTGTTTGCACTTGGCCGACGCTACCTTTGACACTGGGGCTCCCGGTGCTGCAGATTGAGGGACATCCGAGACAAGATCGACATGTTGTATGCCGCATGGCCCCATACGGACACAGCTCTCATCGTCCCGGAAGATCCCATCCCGTGCCGGTGGTTCTCAATGTCCGGTAGCAGCGCCGCAGTTCACGGCCATGGTGCAATCAGCCACATGGTTGTGCAACACATCGTATCGAGCCTGGAAATGACGGTACTTCCCGTTTCGACATACAGGGACAGGAGGGGTCGGCGGCGATGTCGACCAAGACGGTCATTCCTGGGCGTAATGAAAGTCACTCTCGTTCCGCCCGCAGATGTCACAGCCCCCTGAGCATGCGGTTTCCTGCGAAATTTGGCGGGAGGCCGCGCCGTAGGCTATATTGCCTGCATCAGACACCCATATGCCCGACCGAAGACCACAGGCGGCGCACGCCATAAAGCCCCAGAGGCTGCCTGTCGAGGCCCGGTGCGGAACGGGAGCCCGGGATCCGCTGAGGATCCGCGGACTGCCGTGCGCCTGCCCCGCTTCGTCAAGGACAGCGGGGTTTTTTGTTGGCCCTGCGCCACACGAGGACAACGACCACCATGGCTCTTAGCCGCGCACGCAAGGAAGAACTGGTCGCCCAGTACACCGATCTGGTGACCGACTCCGCCGCTCTGGTCTTCACCGGCTATCAGGGAACCAGCGTCCCGGAGATGCAGGACATTCGGCACCGCATGCAGGAAGCCGGGGCCACCTTCATGGTGGTCAAGAACCGCCTGCTGCGCATTGCCCTCAGCACCTGCCACCCCGATATCGAGGTGCCGGCCTTCACCGGTTCCAGGGCCGTGGTCTTCAGCGGCGAGGACATTGGCCACACGGTAACGGAGTTGAAGTCCCACATTGCCCGGGAGTTGAGGAACAATCATCCGTTCCACATCTCCGGCGCCTGGATGTCGGGGCAATGGCTGGAAGCCCCCGACGCCGAGCAGCTGTCGGAACTGCCCTCCCTGGCCGAGGTGCAGGCCAAACTCCTGGCCACCATCTCCGCCCCCGCCCGCGAACTGGTCGGAATGGTGGATGCGGTGCCCAATGCGCTCTACCGTGTCATCTCCGCGCCGCCGCGGGACCTGGCCCAGGTCCTGCGGGCACACAGCGAGGCCGCTTAGACCCGCCAGCCCCCTGCAAACGTTCACCCCAAACTCAACCCAATCAACTGTTCATTCAAAGAGGACACCATGGCTGACATTGAAAAGATCAAGCAGGACCTTGACGGCTTGACGCTGCTGGAAGCGGCCGAGCTGGTCAAAATGCTCGAGGAGGCCTGGGGCGTCAGTGCCGCAGCTCCGGTCGCGATGGCGGCCATGCCGGGTGCGGCTCCGACCGAAGAGGCGGCGGAAGAGGAGCAGACCGAGTTCGACGTGATGCTGACCGACATCGGCGGCAAGAAGATCCAGGTCATCAAGGCCGTGCGCGGCATGACCGACCTGGGTCTCAAGGAAGCCAAGGCCCTCGTGGAAAGCGCCCCGGTTGCCGTGCTGGAGGGTGTTTCCAAGGACGAAGCCGAGGAAGCCGCCGCCAAGTTTGAGGCGGAAGGCGCCAAGGCCGAGGTCAAGTAGCCAACCCCGGCATCTGCCGGAACATCGATGGCCAAGGCCCTCCGGCGTGCCGGAGGGCCTTGGTGATTCTGAACGGTCGGATCCCTCAACCCAGCGGGTTGGCGTTGGATTGAGATTTCCTCACGTAATACACTGCCACCATGGACACCGAACTGTCCGTGGGCCGCCCCCTGGTCGGCCACGACTGGGCTGTCGCCCACCTGACCGATGTGGCCACTCCCGATCCCGGGCCCGAACCGCCCGCGTGGTCCCGTTTGCGCCATACCTATTTGCTGACGGGGGCCCGGCATATCGGCAGGAGCACCCTGGCCGGCCAGTTGGCCGGCGCCTTGCTGTGCCGGGAACCGACCGGCACGGCCTGCGGCGCGTGTGCCGACTGCACAAGCTTCGCCGGCGGCAACCATCCCGACTTCCTGCTGGTCGACCCGACCACAACCGACGGCGAGCCGGACCGGGACGGCGGTGTGCTGCGGGCGGAACAGGCGGATGCCGTCCTGCACTTCACCGTGATGAAGCCGTTCCAGAGCCGATTTCGGATTGTCCTGATTCGGGAACTGCAACGGGCGACCCCAACATTTGCCAACCACCTGCTCAAGACCTTCGAGGAACCGCCCGCAGCCGCGCTGCTGCTGGCCACGGCCACGGGCACCAGCACCATTCTGCCGACGCTCGTGTCCCGCTGTCAGACCCTGAAGCTGAGACCCGCCAGCCGCGACGCCCTGCGCACCGCCCTGCAAACCCGGTGGGGAGCCGAACCGGAACGGGCCGATCTGTTGTCCCGCCTCGCACAGGGCCGCATGGGCTGGGCCGTCCTGCAGTTGGAGGACGGCCGGATGTGGCAACGCCGCGATCGCAATCGGGCCCTGGCAACGGACCTGGCCGCCAGTTCCATCCCGGAAAGGCTGGCCCGGGCCGACGCCCTGGCTGTGCGCAGCTCCCCCGTCCAGTTGCAGGAGCAGGTCGACTTCTGGCTTTGGTGGTGGCGGGATGTCTGGCTAATCCAGCATGATCTGGCGGATAGCTGCGTTAATGTAGACTGTGAGAACGAGCTGGAAGCCCTCGCGGCGCGGGTACGCGCCACCGATGTCACGACCTTTCTGCAACGGCTTGAACGCGCCATCCAGCAGATGCGCGCCAATGTCAACGGCCGCCTGGTCATGACCAGTCTCATGATTCACATGCCGATGGCCGCCTGAAGGCGGTCCATCCCATCGCCGGCCGCGGCGGACCGGGAAACCCGGCCCCGTGCGGAGGCAGGACAACAATCCATGACAACCGCTGTCACTGTGCAGTTCCGGCCGGTCGGCCGCACCTACGACTTCAACGCACACAACTTTGCGGACCTGGAACGCGACGAATACCTGATCGTCGAGGGCAAGGACGGACCGGCCCTGGTCCAGGTCGTGCAGCCGCCCCACAGCGTCCGGCCGGACCGCGAGCCAACCAAGTCCGTGTTGCGGCGCGCCACGGTCTGGGACCTGCTGGAACGGGAACGGCTGAAGGACCTGGAAGCCGAAGCGCTCGATCTGTGGCAGGCGGAAGTACGCGAGCGGGACCTCCGCATGCGTGTGCTGGAATGCAGTTACAACCTCGACGGCGGCCAGCTTACGGTCTCCTACCGGGCTTCCGGCAAGCGCCGTCGCCAGCGCGAATTGCGCAATCTGCAACGGGACATGGCCCGCCGTCTCAAGGCGCGCATCGAGATGCGCGAGGTGCGGGACCGGGAAGCCGCCAAGTTGCTGGACGGCGTCGGCAAGTGTGGGCGGCAGCTGTGCTGCACCACCTGGCTGCGGGAATTCCGCCACATCCGTCCGGAGATGGCGCGCACCCAGCAGTTGACGGAGAACCGGGATGAAATCACCGGGGTGTGCGGGCGACTGCTGTGCTGCCTGTCCTATGAGGACGAGATGTACCGCACCCTCACCCGATCTCTGCCCAAGGTGGGGGCCCGGGTGGTGACCCCCCAAGGCGCAGGCAAGGTCCGCTACATCTTTCCGCTCAAGAAGTCGGTGACCGTGACGCTGGAGAACGACATCAACGCCGAGTTCGGGGTCGACGAACTGTTGCCGCCCAAGCAGGACTCGTCGTGCGGCTCCTGCGGGGGCTGCACTGCAACCCGACGCGCGGAAGGCGAACGCGAAGCGGAGCAGCGGGAACGGGACCGGCAGGCTACCGACACCTAACCGTCCAACCTGTCATGCCGGCCCGACCGCGAACCCGGTTCGGCCTGTTCCGCGTTGGCACTGCCGCGCTTGCAGTCCTCAACAACATGCAGCCACTGTCAAGCCGTGAAGCAGTCGCTGCGGCTCTCGGAGGGCACTGTCTGCCATGTGGCTGCGAGTACGACCGGGACCTGAACATCGTCCGCAGCCTCCCGGCGTTCACACCTGCGTCCTGGTCGGCCGTCGCCAACGTCGAGATCCGAGGGGCGGACCGCCGATACGCACGGTCGCCAAAGCATCAACCAGGCAGGCAGCCATCCAGTCCTGCAGGTACACGGGAATGCTGGGATTGGCAGAGGTCCCGGCGACCGGCATGTAGCCGACAGCCGTCAAGGACGGAATCGGTGCGCGTCGGCTGCGCGCACCGTCCTTGTCCCTGTCCCGTGGCGGTTCCGGCCGCTCCGGCCCCCCGGACGGTCAGTCCTTCAGGAATTCGCTGGGCGTACGCCGGGCCGGCAGCGCGTCCTCGACCTCCATGTCGAGTTCCGGCGGCCGCTCCCCTTCCCACCAGGTCGGCATGGTGGGATAGGGAAACACGTCCCACCACTGCAACAGCAGGGAACGCCGCGCGTCGGAACGGTTGGGGTGGGCCGCATGCAGGACCCGGCTGTCGGCTATCACCAAATCCCCCGCCTTAACGGCCAAGTCGACGGCATCCGGATGATCCCGGAAGGCCGCATGGCCCTCATCCGTGGCCTCGTCCTGCAACTCCTCTTCATGGGCGTCCGGCAACTCGTCGTGCAGGTCGATGCGATGCAGGTGCGTGCCCGGAATGACCCGCAGGCAGCCGTTGTGGGGCGTGGTGTCGACCATGTAGTACGACAGGAAAACCTTGGTCGGCCACGGCAGACCCGACTGGGGGTGGTTCCAGGCCATGCCATCCTGGTGCCAGTAGAGGGCGGGCCCGTGGGCCGGCTTGCTCAGGATCAAGGCGGCATTGCCATGCGTCATGTTCTCCAGGCCCAGCGCGTCGCACACCTGCTTCTGCACCGGGTTGTCCAGGAGTTCGTCCGTCATGCGCGTGTAGAAGGGCCGACGCTCCTCCAGGAGGGGGCGCTCCCCGCTCAGGTAGGCGTTGACCAACTTCTCGTTGATGATGGGGAAATCGCTGCCCTGAAAGCGGAAGCGGTGGGGGACGGGATGCGTGTCCAGAAAATCGTCAATGAAGGCCTGGGCACGGGTCAGGGCGTCCCCGTGCAGCACGCCGGGAATGACGCAGTAGCCGTCCCTGAGCAACTGGTCGCGCTTGGTGCGCGCGTCGGTGCCGGAGAGAATGGAATCACCCACAAACAGCCTCCTGCTCGGGCTGGCAATTGGCTTGGCCGAACTTCGAGAACGGCAACTGTGCGGCAGGTGCCCCCGGTCTGACTCGAACAGACATGCCCATAAGGGCACAGGCCCTCAACCTGCTGTGTATACCAATTCCACCACGGGGGCCCGGTACCGCACAGAATGCGGCCGTCAGTATAGGTTTGCCACGGGGTCTCGTCAATTGATGTTGATGCCGATGGCACTGTTGCAGGCCGGTTTGTTGGCCCGCACCCGCCGGGCGCTCCCCAAGAGGCATCGTGTCCTGTTCATTGACATCGGGCCATGGCAGCCGCCATCAAGTACAGGCCAGGGGGCACGATCGGCCCCGGGGCCGAAGCCCGAGGCCGGTGAAACCGCCACTTGAACCGCCGAACCCGCCTTCCCACCGATTGGTCCCAGTGGGCATGGAGCTTTCCTGGAATAGATTGGCAACAACACAGACCGTTGCATCGCCAAGCTCGATTGTGACAGCGGGACAGGAGCCGGGAACCCCGGGATCGGCTGGAAAGCAATGACAGGGGGGTTAGAATGGAGTGGATAACAAATGGCAGCGGATTGGAATGGGATTGATAACAAGATGCCTGTACTGATTCCTTTAGTCGGCATCCGGACAGGGAGGGCTCCAATGTCATTGCCGGGCCTGGACGCCGCGCACCGCAACTGACACAGTGCCCGCCATGCCACGCGTCATGACGGCGGGATGTCTATGGTCATCTAGACATACGCTGTGTCCAAAATCTTGGATTCGTTTGCCGGGAAGCCATCCGATGTTGACTGTGAAGAGGCTGACCGGAGCACTGGGTGCACTCCTGTTCCTGCTCTTGGTCCCGGCGATGCCCGCCATGGCCCAGGAATCCCCGTCCGAGGCACCGCCGGTTGAAGCCCACACCCGTCCGGGTCCGGGTACTGTGAGAACCGTGCAGTTTTCACCGGATGGCGCTCGGTTGGCGGTTGGGAGCGGCGTGAACATCTGGCTTTACGATGCCCACACCCGCGAGGCTGTGTCTCTGCTCACAGGGCATGCGCGAGGGGTCTTGGGCGTGGCGTTCAGCCCCGACGCGCAAACCCTGGCCAGCGGCAGCGGCGACAACACCGTACGCCTCTGGGATGCAGCCACAGGTGCCCTTCGCCACACATTGGAGGGCCACACGGACCAAGTCTACGGCGTGGTGTTCAGTCCCGACGCGCAAACCCTGGCCAGCAGCGGCGGCGACAACACCGTACGCCTCTGGGATATAGCCACCGGCACCCTCCGCCACACCTTGGAGGACCATACGGGACAGGTCCACAGCGTGGCCTTCAGTC
>CAZMKQ010000055.1:9304-27875 GCA_964566955.1 uncultured Caldilineaceae bacterium
TGAAGGGCCATGGTCGGGAAGTCCACAGCCTGGTGTTCAGTCCCGACGGGCAGACCCTGGCCAGCGGCGGTGCGGACGGTACCCTGCACCTCTGGGATATGGTCACCGGGAACCTTCTCCACACCCTGGAGGGCCATAATCGGGACATCCACAGCCTGGTGTTCAGTCCCGACGGGCGGATCCTGGCCAGCAGCGGTGCGGACGGTACCGTCCGCCTTTGGGATGCAGCCGCGGGCACTCTCGACCATGCCCTGGAAGGCCATGATGGGGACGTCCACAGCCTGGTGTTCAGTCCCGACGGGCAGACTCTGGCCAGCGGCGGTGCGGACGGCGCCATTCGCCTTTGGGATGCAGCCGCGGGCACTCTCGACCACGCCCTGGAGGGCCATGGGCGGGAAGTCCACAGCGTGGCGTTCAGTCCCGACGGGCAGATCCTGGCCAGTGGCAGTTTGGACGGCACCCTCCGCTTGTGGACGATGGTTGCAGAAGTTGCCCGCCACACCCCGGAGAACCAAGCTGACGGGCAAGCCCCGGCCAGTGACAGTGCGACTGCGGGCGCCCTCCGCCACGCCTTGGAAAATTCCGATTGGATTCTCAGTGTGGCATTCAGTCCCGACGGACATACTGTGGCCAGTGGCAGTCGGAATGGCACCGTGCATCTCTGGGATGCGGCCGCGAATACCCTTGCCATTCCCCACACCTTGGAGGCGGAAGACGGTGTTGAAAGCGATGTGGAGATCTCCGCCGCGAGTACCTTTGCCTTGCGCCACCTCCTGACGGGACCTGGTGGGGATGTCCGCAGCATAGCGTTCAGTCCCGACGGACGTACCCTGGCCAGTGGTGGGTTGGACGACACCATCCATCTCTGGGATGTGGCTGCGGGGACACTCCGCGACACGCTGGAGGGCCATGCGGATTATGTCCGCAGCGTTGCATTCAGTCCCGACGGACGTACCCTGGCCAGTGTCGGCAGGAACAGGAACTTCGGCCTCTGGGATGTGGTCGAGGGTACTCTGCGACACACTTTGGAGGGCCATACGTATTGGGTCACCAGTGTGGCGTTCAGCCCCGACGGAAAGACCCTGGCCAGCAGCGGCATCGACTACACGGTACGCCTTTGGGATGCGGCCACGGGCACCCTCCGCCACACCCTCACAGGCCATGAGTGGAGTGTTCTGAGCGTGGCGTTCAGTCCCGACGGACATACTCTGGTCAGCGGCGGCGCGGACTACACGGTGCGCCTCTGGAATGTGGACACGGGCACCCTTCTCCATACCCTGCCGAGCCCTGCCGAGTATGTCCACAGTGTGGCATTTGGTCCGGATGGACGGACCCTGGCCAGTGGCGGTGACGACAACATGGTGCACCTCTGGGATGCGGCCGCGGGCACCCTTCTCGGCACCCTGGAAGGTCATGCGGGGCGGGTCTACAGCGTGGCCTTCAGGCCCGATGGGCGAATCCTGGCCAGTGGCAGTGATGACAACACCGTGCGCCTCTGGAACACCGCCACAGGCACCCTCCACCACACGCTGGAGGACTACACATACGGGATCAGGAGCGTGGCCTTCAGTCCCGATGGACGGATCCTGGCCAGTGGCGGTGATGATGGCACTGTGCTGTTGTGGGATGTAGCTGTGGATACTCTTGAATGACTGGAAGGTGGATCATGATCCACCCGGATTTGCAAGTTGGCACTGCAGGGAAAGATTCGCCTTGACATGAAGGCATTGAGATTGAAACTGGCCGCGTACGCAGGAATCCTGCTGCTGGTTGCAGCCGCCTGTCTGGCAGGTTGTGGCCGCGGCAGAATCAGATCCGGTCCACAGGCAAGTCAGGATATTGTGTCTGATTCCACCATGGCGGAAGAGGTTGTGGAACCCGTGCCCACCTGGACACCAACACCCCTTCCGTCCGGCGATCCTCCCTTTGAGAACTGGAACGATCTGGAACCCCAATCCTGGTGGCGCGCCTCGCAGCCCTACTCCTGCACGCCCTCCCCGAATCCCGCGTCTCCGTGGGTTGAGGCGGGCCTGCTCGATCTGGGCGGCAGCGACCCGCTTTCGCTGATCCGCTATTACGGGAATGGCAGTTATCTGCGCTATGGCCTTATGGGATTTATGGGCTGTACCCGCATGGTTCGATATCCCGACCGCACCCACTTGGATTCGCCGGCCGATCCCACCTATTACTCACTGGGTGACTTGGAGATATGGGTCGACATTGCCCGTGTCCCGCCAGATGCCGAAGGGTGGTTCATGGACGACGGCACCCGCATCGCGATGAGCCTGGAGGAAGCAGTCGCATTGCTGAATGCCCATGTGGCGCCCTATTACCGACAGATGTCGGGGGGTGCCTTGCGCATCACGTTTCGGGGCGGTTTCGACTTTCCAGTGACTGGGAACGGCACCGTGCAGGCTGTGGAGGAACAGTGGCTTGGTCTGGTGGTGGAACCGGGCTGCTGTGATCTGGGCCAGCCTGGAGGACTGAACCGGTTGCTGTTCAACGATGTGGCGAACGACACGGGCGGTGATGCGTACAACGGGTTTGCCCACCTGGGACTCGTCAGTCTGCGGGAGGCCAACATGGAAACCATTGTCCACGAAATCGGACATGGATGGATGGGATGGCCCCACTCCTACACCGAGCTGCTTTGGGAGCCTGTCCTCGGTGATGAGCTGCAGCCACCCAACCCCTATAGCAACCCGTTTGACATGATGTCGGCCTTGACGATAGCCGCTCCTGTCCTCGGGTGGCGGCAGGACCTGCCGCCTACGCTGGCCATCAATCGCTATTCCGCTGGCTGGATTGCCCCAGAGGCCGTGGCACTTCATCTGTCCGACAACGGGGTGTACAGGCTGCACCCGCCCTTGGTCTCGGGGTATCAGTTCCTGGTCATCCACTCGGGCCGCCCCCACGCGTTCACAACGCTGGAAGTCTTGCCCGCGCGTCCCCCGGACTATGTGGAGGAGTGGCCCCAGGTCTACGACGCCTCCGTCCCCGGGCATCGACGTCCCCTGCGCTATGAGGGTGTGCTCGTGAGCCGGTATGACCAGACCACGGGAACAGGAGTGAATGCCCGTTTGGGACCTGCGCTGTACAACCCCGCCAATGAGCTGTTTTTGCATGATGTCGGTTGGGGCCGGGACGACTACTCGCTTATCGGCGACGGTGAAAGGCGGGAGATTGGAAGTGGCGTCATCGTCGCGGTCAGCCGCAAGGACGATGGCAGTTATGAGGTGGAGGTCCGCGGTGGGAAAGTGGCGGAGTTCAGGCCGTGGTGCAAGCCCTTCTGGTTTGCGGGGACCGAATATGATACGGGCTGTCTGTTGGCCGTCACGTCCTAGTCGTGCAACGAATCCTTGAGAAGTGGAGGCGCAGTGTTGGGATCCCCCAATCCTCCGCTTCACCGACCACTACAACCCCGGTGCCCGGCCCTTCCTGTGGACTGCCACCGCCGACTCCATCCTCCACAAGATCCAGAGATTATGCATGGCTATTTCCGGGACAGAATACTTGGGATTGGCGGTGGCCATCGGCTGCGATCCCCGCTGATCCATGTACGCGAGAGTCACTCCGAGCCGGATGCCTTGGGACGGACCACACCCGGGTCGTCCCAGGACCGGTAGCCCTGTATGGAGTCCCCGTGCCTGTATCGTCCAAACAGGGCCCGACCATGCCCGTTGGACCCCATGGCCACCGGCTTCACGCCAAGTGCAGGCGGTAAATCTCCTCCACCAACCGGATGTCGGTGCGGGCATCCTCACCGCTCGCCAGGAACGGGTCCCCGGTCCGGACGCAGTCCAGAAAGGCTTCCATTTCGCGGCGATAGGCCCAGGACCAGCGCTCCTTGGGCAGTGGCCGCTCGTAGCTGTGGTGCCTGCCACCCCGATAAATTTCGACTTCCGCCGGCAGGTTTTCATTCAGCAGGGGAGGCGCCCAGGTGTGCACCCACCCTTGGTGGAAATACACCTGTGTATGGTCGTCCCATCGATGGTGGTCCAGCCTGCCGGTTTCCAGCAGGCAGCGCACTCCGCCGATCCGGAAAACGGACACTCCCTGGTGACTGGTTGAGTCCAAGTCCACCGCGACCACCTGCGCGTCGTCGCCGGCATCCAGCAGGTAGCGCATGAAGTTCAGGTTGTGGACATACTGCTGCAGGAAATTCACATAGTGGGACAGCCGGTCCGCAGGCAGCCAGTCGGGTCCCTCACGCGCCTCGGCCGGCAACGGCAGGTTGCTGGTCTCCATGCGGTCGACATCCATGCCGCAGATCCAGTCTCCGCAGAATCCGTGGGCCCGCACGTACATCACGTCACCCAGCTCGCCCGACCTCCGAAACTCCCGCAGCCGCTCCAGTGCCAGCTGGTTGCCGGCATCGTGCCGCTTCATGTAGCCCACCATGAGCCGCGCGCCCGGAGTCTGGGCCGCCTCCAGAATGCGATCCGCCTGGCGCAGGGACAGGGCCATCGGCTTCTCCATGAAGACCGGCCGGCCGGTGCGCAGGAAGTCGATCGCGATTTCGCCCTGGGTTGTGAATCCGGACGACACCGCCAGTACATCCAGGCTGTCGTCCCGGGCCAAACCCATGTGATCCTCGTGGAAGAATGGGATGCCGAACTTGGCCTGCACCTTGCGTCCGAGATCCGGACGCACCTCGGCCAGGGCCACCACCTCGCACTCCGGCAACGCCGTCAGGTTCGGCAGATGCACGTTTTGGGCCATGAAGCCACAGCCCGCATACCCCAGTCTCAGCGCACTCACAGATCCCTCCTTGGAGCATCCTGCGCACCCGTCCCCGCAGGCACACGTCAATGTTGGCGCAGTTCCATCGTGTAGTCGATCGGAAGCGTAACCTGCGGCACCAGGGGGGACACAAGGAGGAACAGCTTCTCGTTCGGATCCGGCCAAGTCTCCGGCTCCAGCACCAGCAGCCCGTCCGCGTCCGCCACGGCCCTGTGCACGGAGCGCACGGTGCCAGCCTCCGGATTGACCACGACACTCTGAACCAGCCAGTTTACCGCCAGCGGTTGGTTGACGTGCAGCCAACCGTCGTGCCGCACGGCCGGCAGGGGCTCCGCCGGATCCAGCCGCCAGCCCGTCTCCACCACTTCCAGTCCCCCGATCACCAGACCCGGCTGCGTGTCGGCGCTGTCCGTCACCATGCTGATGCGCAGCTGTACCAACTCGCCGGCCCACGGGCCAAGATCCCAATCCACCACCTGCCAACCGCCGCTGTCTCCAGTCAGGCCGTGGCCCAGGTTGTTCCCCGCGGGGTTGGTGTCCGTGGTGAAGTCGCTCTGCAGTAAGGACCATGCCTCCCCGTCCCGGCTCACCATCACGTAGGCGTAGTCCCAACCTTCCTCGATGACCCACCACAGGCGAGATTCCAGGGTCGCTGCCGTGCCCGGAGATAGAGTCCGAAGGTCCAGGTCCACGGTCAGCGAGGCGTGCCGATCGCCCCAGCGGCCGCTCCACAGGACCGGTTGCGCCGGATCCAAACCCGGCAGTACCGCAACCTGCGGATCTCCCTGAAACACGATCGTCTCCGGAGTCCCCAAGTCGTCCCCGGCCACCTCCAGGTAACGGGTTGCATGGGGCCGCAGGGCATCCCGCACCGGCCCGTGGGGCCTCAACCGCCTGGCGGTCCGCGCCCGTTCCCAAACCGGCTCCTGCGCCTCAACCAGGCTCCGGATGCCCAAAGGGCCTCCGCTGCCGTACAGCTGCGGCCGGCCCAGGAACGCGGCCAGGCTGAAGTCCGCGTACGTGTCGTCGAAGGACAAGCGGCACCCCCGGTCGCGCAGAAAACCGTTCACGCCCACGGCGCCCGGGTCGGGGTGGGTCAGCAGTTCCCGCGCCGCGTCAACGCCAAAGGTGTCCGTGAGCCAAGCCGCATAGCCAAGTGCCGCGCCGTAGTGCAACTCACGGTCCGCTTCGTCCATGGACCAACCGGTCAATGAAATGCGCGGGTTCCGGCTCCAACGAACCAACGGGCCGGGATAGTCCTCCCCGAACATTCCCAGTGCCGGCGGCAGTTCGGCCAGGCCCTCGTCGATGAACTCCTGCTCGCCGGGGCTGTTGGACCACTGGACCAAGTGGATATACTCGTGGGCCACAACCTGGGCGGCCCAGTCCGGATCGTCCAGGGTGTTCGCGTGAATGAACAGCATTTCCTTCTCGTTGGACTCCGGCACCGCCACCCGACTGATCGACTCCCGGCTGGAGAAGAAGCCGGCCACCGGCCCCTCGAGTTCCGCGAACAAAATGTGCACCCGCGGGTCCCGATCGAATCCGTCGTCGGGCGGCGTACCGAAGATCGCCTGGAGCGGCATCATCAATTCGTTGTCGAACCGGACCGCCAGCCTGCGCACGCGGTCGCGTTGCGGTTGACCGGATTCCAGCCACACGTAGCTCAGGTCGGATGCGTGGACGAGCTCGGCCGTCACGGGGCGCACCTCGCCGGTCTGGGCATGGGGCACCTGAAATACGGTCGCGTCGCCTTCCGTCCATGCCGGCAAGGGGTCCGCCAGGGCGCTCGGCACATCCTCCGGATCCAGGTCGGGATCCGTGGCGGCCATCAGGGCCGCCAGGTCCATCGGCGGCGGCAAATCGGACAGCATCGCCGCGGTGGCTTGCACCCGCGCCGCCTGTTCCGGTTCCATCAGGTCCGCGACCCGCGGCAGGGCCGCCTGTGCGGTTCCCGCCACACCGCAGGGCGCCGGCACGGCGGACGGCGTTTCGGAAACCGGCAGCCCGTTCCCACAGGCAGCCAGCAGGATTGCCGTGCCGGCCAGGCATGCAAGTAGGCACCGGCGGCGCCGCCGGTGCCCGACCGGGCTACCCATCTGTCGGCCCTTCGGAGGCAAGGGCAAACAGCGACACCCGACAGGTCCAGGCATCCGCCACGGCGAGCAGTACGCGGCCGTCCCCCGGCAGCACATCCACACCCACAGGACGGATCAGGGGCGTTTCAGGTTCCAGCTGCGTGAACCGCAGGCTGTCGGGTTCCAACATCAGGAGACGGCTCATCTCAGGATCCGTGAGCACGAGCCTGCCGTCCGGGAGGTCGGCCAAGTGCGGTCCGGCCATGGTGGTGGTTCGGGGCAGGCCGCCAATTCGCAGATTGCTTCGCAAGTTCAGCAGCAATGCCGAGTCGGGGGACACGGCCCAGGTGCCGGTCGGGTTCACCAGGGCATCGGACGGCTGGTCCAAATCGGTCACCCCGGTCCACGCCGTGTGTTCGTCGACAAATTGTCCGTCGGGACCGAACAGGGTAATGCGCGAGTGGCCGGTGTCGGCCACCAGCACCGATCCGTCCGGCATCACGTGCATGCCCCGTGGCCGGTAGTGGCCGGTCCCCCCGGTGAACACCTCCCAGCCGCTGTCGTCCTCGGCCAGGGCAAACACCTGCTCCCGCTGGTTGTCCAGCACCAACAGCCTACCGTCACCGGCCATGCCCGCATCAACCGGTTCGGGAAGTTGACCGTCGTCCCAGATACGGATCACCGCGCCGTCCTCCAGTTCCAGCCTGGCAATGCGCGGGGGTTCCACGCCGGTTGCGTAGACGTATCCCAATCTGCCGTCGATGGTCACTCCCCTTGGTGAACCGAGAAGGGCATCCATCGTGCAGGATCCGTCCGTGTGCCAGAGCGTGGTCAAGGGCACGGTTTCCATCACCACCAGATGCAGATGGCGTGGATCGCCGGCCGCCTCGGGCAGCTGGGCCGCGTCGCCCGCATCCGGCACCGGATGGGGACCGACTCCCCGGTACTGGTCCACCAACAACTGGATCGGATTGGCACCGAAGAACAGTCCAGGCAGTTGGGCTGCCGTCAGCACCCCGCAGAACACCAGAAGCTGGGCTTCGGACAGATGTCCCTCGACTTGATCAAGCCACGTGCCAACCTTGTGCAGGGCCAGGGCCAAGGCCGGCACGGCCAGCATCAGGGGCACGGCCACGAACCTGTGGTGCATGGCCGTGAAGGGTTCGGGGGAGGCCGACAGCAACAGCAATCCCCCAAACCAGCCAACACCCACCGTCGCCAGCAGGGGTTGCCTTCGCCAATGGGCCAAGGCCAGCACCAAACCAACCAGGGCCAGACATCCTTCCAAGGGCGTAAGCAGCGTCAAGAACCAGGGCATCCAGCCACTGTGCGGCCGAAACCACATGTGGGCCAGCGCCATGGGATCGGGTGGGGCTCCCAGCGGCATCCAAGCCGACACGCGGGGATCCCAGGGTTCCGGGGCGGCGAGCAGGAGCAGCATGACCGTTGCCACCAGGCCCAGTCCCCACGCGCCTCCCCGATGCAACCGCTCGAAGAGAGTGTCGCGCGACACAATCAATTGCAGGATCAAGCCACCGACAACCATTGCCAGCAGCCACGAACCGGACCACAGGTCGCCTTCCAGCCAGGCCAGCCCCGTCCACATACCCAGGTGCCAGTACCCCGACCGCTGTCCGGTGCGGGCAACCCATGCACCCGACCACAGGACACCGGCCGTCAGCAACGGGGCCAGCACCGAGTTGGCGGCCACGGACGGCTCCCAAATCAGGCTCGGCCCCAGAATGGCCATGACAGCGGCCCCCAGGCCTGCCTTTTCCCAGCCCAGGGCACGGCCGGTGCGCCAAACAACGACCGGCAGAAGACAGACACCGACAAAACCGACCAGAATGGCGCGGTCGGGTCCCGCCAGACGAAACAGAAGTCCGGACAGGGATCCGGCAACGGCAACGGCTTCGAAGTCCGGCGCCACCGGCGCCACGAACAGGACACGGGTCACAGCCGCAGCCGCAGCCAGCCCCAACCCCACCCATACCGGTCCCGGCAACGTGCCGGAACCCCGCCAACCACTGTGCCAGTAGGCACCGTCAAGGACACGGCCGAGCAAGATGCATCCAAGCAGGCTGAACAGGGCCAGCCATGCCGCGGCCTCCGCCCCCCCGGAGAGCAGCTTCGCAAACCACATCGGCAAGGTTGCACCCGCGGCCAACGACCCCGTTGCAAGCGTTGTGCGGGACAATTTCCATCGAAACGGTGCCGCCCCGGCGGCACCGTGCCCGACATGGGAATGTCCGGCCAGGACTGTGCGGTTGCACCATGCCCAGTAGGCAAGGCACAACAGACCAACGGCGAGCAGACCAATCCCGTCGACCGGTCTCAGTTCCTCGGTAGGTGAAAGCCTGCGGACGAAGCGCTGGCCCAGGTAGAGGAGAGTGACCCCGGCGACCAGCCAACCGGTCCGCTGCCGCAGGGCGGGCAGGTCAAAGGTAGGCAATGCGCGAACTTGGTGTGAGGAGGCAACGGCGGCGGGAAGGGGTCAGTTCAGGAGGGAGCCGATGTCGAGCAGATACATCTGACGACCCTGTCCTCCATGGGCCGAATCGATGCAAACCCGGGTTCCATCCCGGTTGGAACGCGGATGGAGGTCCACGCGCCACTCGCCGTCGTACTCCGGCGGTGACGGAAAGGCGCCGAGTTCCATGCGTCGATCCCGGTCCGCATCATAGAGGTAGAGTTCCTGGATCCGGTTGTCCAGCGGGTAGGTGTCGTTCAGTACCACATGCCGTCCGGGCAGGTAGGTGCAGTGGCCGTTGACCCGCATGGAGCCCCGTCCCTGTACCTCCACCCAGTCCGATCGATCCCGAAACAGGTAGAAGGCCGCGGCGTGGGACGGATGGCGGGTCCAGCCCAGAATGTGATGGGGATCGCGCCAGATGAAATGGGACATGCTGCCCGAATCGTCGACCAGGTGGAGACCCTCGCCGTCCACCCCCACGGTGAACATGCGGGTGTGCAGGTCCCCCGCGGCCACTCCGGTGGAGACATCCCGCCAGCGGTTGAGAAAGATGAAGCGGGCCCCGTCGGGACTGAACAGCAGGTGGTTGAAGTAGTGCTTGCCCGCGGCATGCGACGGATGGTCCGCCGGCACGGACGCGGCCTGTTCAATGCTGATCACCATGGAGCGCGTGTCCCGCTCCCAGTCCAGGTGCCAGGCTCCGCTGTCGGCCGGCCGCAGGCAGTCGGCGTTGCGATCCGGCACGCCCGGGTAGCCGTAGCCGGGCCGCATGTCCTGAATCCGCTCGAAGTCCACGCCCACACCGTGGCGCCCGTCGGGGCTGAGGGCGTAGAACGGCCACGGCCAGGTGCGCCGGATACCGGTGTCGATGTTCAATGAACGGGTCACGAAGTGATCTCCGTCCCGGTCGTTCCACATGACCTCGGCGGCGGCACCGGGCCGCCACTGCAGCATGCAGCCCTGTTGCCAGCCCCAGCTGACACTGTGGCCCAGGTCAAGCCAGCGGTCCCCGTCCTCAAGGTCCACCATACCGATGCGAACCTCGTCCCGTGCCGTCGGCTTGCGGTTCTCGAAGTTGACCGCCATGCCCAGGACATACCGGCCATCGGGCGAAAACTGGAGCTTGTCGTAGTAGCCGAACCAGTGGTGTCCGGGACCGCGGGTGATTTGCCGCATCGGAACGTGGCTGGTGGACATGCCTGAACTTTCCTGATGGGTATACCCGGTCCCGTAAGGAACCCTGTGGTCTTGGAAGCTGCGACCGGACTACGCGGTGCCGTCGGGTGATGCGGCCTGCCGGACCACGGCGTAGGCGCCACCCCGGGCCTTGACCTCCAGCAGATCACCGGGCACGGTCTGTTCCGGATGCGTCACCAACACGCCCTCCCGGTTCCGCACAACGCTGAAGCCCCGGGTCAGGACCGCTTCGGGATCCAGGGCCCGCAGGGAAGCCTGCAACCCGCCGAGTCTGGCCCGGGACTGGTCGAGGCGGCGTTTCAGCCTGCCCTGCAACGCCTCGGTTGCATAGTCCAATTGCTGCATCCTCTGCTCCCAAATCCGGCGCGGATGCCGTTGCTCCGTCCGGTGCTGCAGGGAATCCAGCCGTGTGCGTTGCCGCGCAAGCAGGTCGTCCATGCGCCCGGTCAGCCGCAGTGCCTGCGCGTCCACCAGTTCCTGCACCTCAACCCGATCCGGCACCGCCGCCTCCGCCGCCGCGGTGGGGGTGGAGGCACGCAGATCCGCCACATAGTCCACCAGCGTGGTATCGGGTTCGTGGCCCACGCCCGTGATGATGGGCAACGGACACCGGTGCATGGCCGAGACGATGCGTTCGTCGTTGAAGGCCCACAAATCCGTCATCGATCCGCCCCCGCGCACCAGCAGGACCGTGTCGATCGGCGTGCCTGCGGTGTGGCAGTGCAATGCCTGCGCCAGGGCCGCGGCCAATTCGTCCGGCGCCTCCTTCCCCTGCACCAGGGAAGGGAACAACACCACCTCCACGGCCGGCCAGCGGTTCTGGAGGGTGCGCAGCACATCGCGGAGCGCGGCGCCGGAGGCACTGGTCACCACACCCAGCCGCCGCGGAAACCTGGCAATGGGCTTCTTGCGTTCGTCGTCGAACCAGCCGCGGGCCGCAAACTCCCGCTTGCGCCGCTCGTACTCCTCGTAGATCCGGCCAACCCCTTGCTTGGCCATCCGGCTGGCGATCAACTGGTATCCCCCGCGCGGCGCATAGACCTCGACGCCGCCCTGGACCACCACCGCGTCCCCGGCCTCCGGCCGGAAGTCCAATCGGCGTGCGCTGGACCTCCACATCACACAGTTCAGTACGGCGTTGTCGTCCTTGAGGCTGAAATAGGCGTGGCCGCTGGCCGCCTGCCTGTAGTCGCCGATCTCGCCAGCAACCGATGCGTACTGCAACGCGTCGTCCGATTCGAGGAGATCCTTGATCAACTGCGTGATCCTGGTCACGCTCAACGCGTTCGCGGGCTGTGTCATAAATGCCTGAGGCGGGTCAAATTGAAGCGGATATGGCTTGTGCGTCGGATACTGTACTGTACTTCAACCGCCCGGCTGGTGCCTGCGATCCGCGGACGGCATGCCACCCGGCAACTGCGCATGCCCATGGCTACACCCACCCCTTCCCGGTCCACCACGCATCTGGTGCACGACACCTTTTCGGCCGTCGCAGAGCAATATGCCGTCAGCAAGGTGCACGCCCAAGGCGAGGACCTGCCGGAAATCCTGCGATTGGCGGCACTGACCGGAACCGAGCACGTACTGGACGCCGGCTGTGGTCCCGGTCCGGTTTCCCTGTTGTTGGCGCCGGCGGCTACCCGGGTAACGGCGGTCGACCTGTCGGAACCGATGCTGGACAGGGCCCGGCGCACTGCCGCGGAACGTTCGCTGACCAACATCGAATTCCATCGCGGCAACCTGGCCGACCTGCCGTGGCCGGATGCATCGTTCGACCTGATCGTATCCCGCTATGCAGCCCATCACTGGCCGGATCCGCAGGCCGTGGTGACGGAGTTGGCCCGGTTGCTGTCGCCCAGCGGCCGGCTCCTGCTGGTTGATGTGATGGCCGATCCCGATCCGCTGCTGGACACCTTTCTCAACGCACTGGAAATCCTGCGCGATCCCTCGCATGTGCGGGATCATTCGCAGGCCCAGTGGCAAGCCATCTGCCAAGAAGCGGGATTGGCCGCCGTACCGGAGTTCGCCTGGAATCTGAGGCTGGAGTTCAATCCGTGGATCACGCGCATCCAAACCCCGGAGACCCGGGTCGCGGCTCTGCGGGAACTCCTGGACGGAGCCAGCGACGAGGTCAGGCAGGCTTTTCGCATCGAGGACAATCACTCGTTCACGGTCCCGAGCGCGATCCTGTCCGCCCGACCCGTCTAGCCCCAGGACTGTTTGTCCCGACCCGGACTTTGTCGGGACAAACCGAGGCTGACGGACCATCCTGCGAGGACAGCTGGCCACGGTTGACGCTGTGCCGGCGGGGCTGACGCCGCAGCTCCGCGTTCTACGCCCGCGACAACACCATCGACTCGTGTTGCGCGGCCGGCTTGCCTACTGCCGCCACCAATCCGCCATACCCAACCAGGCGCGTCAGGCAGACAACACCGGGGGTGGCTGAACAGGGCCCCGTTGAACAGCCTTGTCAAGAAAAGCAAAGGGTGCTACAGTGAATTCGCCGGAAGTAGACCACCGGACGAGACATTGCATTTCGATGGGCTGCTTCTGGGTAACCTCGCCAGAAGGAGGTCGTTATGTCACGAGTGTCTGTTAAGCGGTTAACCCTGCCCGCCATCCTTGTCTTGATACTGCTGGCGGCTATGGTAAGTGGCTGTGTCGCCATCCCCGATGGTCAACCCACCGAAGTTGAGGGTGCCGGACCGGAACCGGTTACCGTTGTGTATTGGGGGCACAACTTCACCCCCAGGGTCGAACTGGATGAAAAGTACATCGCCGAATTCATGGAGATGTACCCCCACATCACGGTCGAATACGAGGCCATCCCGACCGACTTCGACCAGAAGCTGCGGACTGCGCTCGCTGCGGGTACGGGGCCGGATCTCTTTGCCCAATGGAACGGAGATATCGGCACCTTCTACGCCCAGGGAGCCATCGCGCCCGTGGCTTTTGAAGCGATTGGCTACGACTCGCAACAAGCCTTCATGGACCTGTATGTGGCCCCGGACAACACGCTGCAGGGGGCCATCTTCGACGGGAAACTATACGGGATTCCCAATGAACTGAGCATATACGGCTGCTACGTCAACAACCGCCTCTTCGAAGAAGCGGGCTTGGACCCGGACACCGACTTCCCCACCACTTGGGAAGAGATGCGGGTGGTTGCGGAGAGGCTGACCAAGCGGGATGACGAAGGGCGCCTTGTTCAACGCGGTTTCGACCTCAGCTGGAGCAACTCCGTCTGGATGTTCCTCGAGTACGGGGCCATGGTACGCCAACTGGGTGGCTCTGAACTGAACCTCTTGACCCCGGAGGCCGAAAAGGCCATGCAGTACTGGGTCGACTGGGTAGCCGATGGGCTGGGCGGTCCGGCCTATTTTGAAGGCCAGATGAGCGGCTTCGTGGCGGAGGAGCTGGCCATAGAGTGTGACATGGGTTCATGGGCCCGGCCTGGGGTCTTGGAAGCCGGCATTGACTACACGGTCAAGTCCGTACCCATCTGGGAAAACGCGGTCAACCAGAATCACTTCGACATCTACGCCTATTTCCACATGGTGAACTCCCGTTCCGAACCCGCGGTGCAGGAGGCAGCCTGGCAGTTGGCGGAGTACCTCGATTCCCATCCGGCTGAATATTTGGCCCACACAGGACTGCTGCAAGCCCGGACCGAGGTCATCGAGTCGGAGACCTTCCAGAACACTCCGTTCCTGAACGTCTTCCTGGATCAGATGACCACGAGCATGTACTCCCCCCGCATCGCCCGCTTCACGGAAGTGGCCGATGTCCTGGCCCGCGTACGCGATCGAATCATCGTGGAGGGTATGGACCTGAAGGAGTCCATGGCCATAGGGCAAGAGGAGATTGACGCCATCCTGTCCGAGACGAATTAGGCCCTGCCGCGCAGTTTGCAACCAAAGGGGACAGGCGGGCCGCAAGGTCGTGCCTGTTCCCCGTCCCCTCCTGGGGACGGCAGGCCCTGTGACGGCCGGATCGGGTCAAGGTTGCGTTGAGGCCAATGCGCACTTGGATTCAGCGGGAATTCCTGTACCGGCGCCGTGTGTACGGAGTCCTCTTCGTGGCGCCGGCCATGCTCTTTTTCCTTGTCTTTAGTCTCTATCCCACGGTCAACGGGTTCTATCTCAGCCTAACCGAATACACCCTGCTCAAGCCTCCGGTGTTCGTTGGCTTTGAGAACTACACCAAGCTCGCCGGCAACGACCAGTTCCAGAACGGGGTGAAGGTGACCCTGTGGTTCCTGTTGGGCACGACCGTGCCCAAGTGGATTCTTTCCCTGGCACTGGCCATGCTCTTCCTTGCCCCCTTCCGGGGCCGGGAGTTTTTCAAGACCCTGTATTTCACGCCCACCCTGCTGTCGGCCGTGGTCGTTTCCCTGGTTTGGAAGCTGCTCTTGGATCCCAACGGCGTGATCAGCGCCCTGGCACATCCCATCACCGGGGATCCGGACACCTTGTGGCTGTCGGACCGCATTCTGACACCGATCTCCCTGATCTTCGTGGATGACTGGGCAGGCATCCCGTTCTTCATGATCATCTGGATCGCGGGGCTGGTCGGGATTCCCCGCGTCTTCTACGAGGCGGCCCTGATCGACGGCACCACCCGCTGGCAGGCCTTTCTGCATGTCACGCTGCCACTCCTGCGTCCCACGATCCTGTTTGTCGTCGTGATTTCAACCATCAACTCCTTCCAGTCCTTTGCCCTGCAATATGTGATGACGCGCGGCGGCCCCAGCGACTTGACCACCACCATCGCCCTGCTCGTCTACAACTACGGCTTCAATTACTTCCGCATGGGGCAGGCGGCCGCCATGTCCGTCTTCATGTTCTTCGTCATCATCCTGATTACCCTGATCTACATTCGAAGTGTCCGGGCGGAGGAAACCAGCTATACGTGACAGTGCTGCCCTGCTCCGCGTCGCGACCGGCAACGGGGATGCGGCGGGATAGCGCGACACAAGACCGCAATTGACCATGGCCTCTTCCAATCGCGTTTCCGAATATGCGCCCGCGGCCCACACCGGCGCCCGCGCCAGCTTCAATGCGCGATTCCGCCAGAAGGCCAACGGCGCAGCCCTCTACGCGGCCATGTGTCTGGGGCTGTTGTTCTTCTGTGTGCCCCTTTACTACATGTTCACCACCAGCTTCAAGGCCGAGCCCGAAGTCTTCGCCATGCCGGTGCACTGGATCCCGCAGTCGTTCCTGCCACAGAACTACGTGGACGCTTTTCTGGCAGCACCGTTTCCACGCTATTTCTGGAACAGCCTGCTGGTGGCCGTGATTGTGGTGGGAAGCACGGTGCTGTTCAGCGCCCTGGCCGGATACGGATTCGCCAAATTCGATTTCCCGGGGCGCCGCCTCGCCTTCCTCTTTATCCTGAGCACCATGATGATCCCCTTTCAGGTGCTCCTGATTCCCTTGTTTGTGGTGGTGCACCAACTAGGTTGGACGAACTCCTACGCCGGCCTGATTATTCCGGGAGCCCTGAGTGCCTTCGGTGTGTTTCTCATGAGACAGGCGTGTCTCACGCTGCCGGATGAATTGATGGATGCGGCCCGTATCGACGGTGCGCGGGAAATGGGCATCTTCATCCGCATCGTGCTGCCCCTGCTGAAACCCGCCATAGCCACATTGGCCATCCTGACCTTTCTGGGCAGCTGGAACAACTTTCTGTGGCCCCTGATTGTGGTAACCAAGGATGAACTCTTCACCCTGCCGGTCGGCATGACCGTGTTCCAGCAGCCATTGCAGGCCCCTTACTGGACCTACATCATGGCCGTCTCCACCGTGGCCACGCTGCCGGTCGTCATTGTTTTTCTGTTGCTGCAGCGATACTTCATTGAGGGTGTCGTGGTGTCAGGCCTAAAGGGGTAAATTCTCAGGACAGGGGGCAATCGGCATGGCTGTTTTGAAGGCGGGCTTCGGACGCGCGGACATCACTCCCCACAAGGGTGGACGGCTGGTGGGGTATGGCGGCCGGGATGAAGGCAACACCGGCGCCAACGATCCACTGTTGGCACGGGCCCTGGTAATCGAAGCGGGACAGGATCGCTACGCCCTGCTCTCGTTGGAACTCTGCTATGTCAACGACGAAACGGTCGATTCCATCCGGCAGGTGCTGGCCCGGCGCTTTGATTTGGTGGCGGAACACGTGCATATGGCCACCACGCACACCCATGGGGGGCCGGATGACCGCGTGGCAGACAACTGGGATCGCCCCTTGGCCGAAATCGTAGGGGATGCCGTGGGCGCTGCGATCGCGTCCCTGCAGCCCTGCCGCCTGGGCAGCGGCTCCGGCTTTCTCTATGGCTATTCCATCAATCGGCGCTGGCTGGACCGCCCGGTGGATCCCGCTGTGGCCGTGGTCCGCATCGATGACATCCAGGGCCGTCCGCTGGGGGTCATCGCCAACTACGCCTGCCATGCCGTCGTCATGGGCTATGACAACCTGAGAGTCACGGGGGACTGGCCGGGCTATGCCGCACGCTACATTGAAGAGGACTTGGGCCCGGGTACGACGTGTCTGTTCTTTCAAGGCGGTGCGGGTGACATCAATCCGCTGGTCGAAGGCGTGCGCCAGCAACTGCAGGGGGAGCGCACTGTACGCGCCATTGGCGAGGTTAGCGCCTACTACGGCTCCGCGGACGACCCGGATGCGTACAACGTGGGCGACAGGGGTGGTGGGACGTTTCAGGAGTGTGAGGAACTGGGCCGAGCCTTTCGGGACGAGGTCCTCCGTGTGTCGCGACGCATTGTGACGACCGAGTCACCCGGGCCCGTCTGGGCGGAGAGCATGCGCGTCGACGCCCGCAAGGGGTCGGACGAGCCCGCACCCGTCAAGGCCTACACCCCCTACCACCAGCTTCTGGCCGAGCGGCCGCTGGTAGGGGAGAGATTCAGATCGGTCGAGATCGCCCTGCTGGGCATCGGCGATACCGTTCTCATTACGGAGCCGGGCGAAGTCTTCAGCGAAACGGCGGTGCGTTTTCGCGCCGGTGCCCAGCTCATGGGCTACCGAACCGTGATGCTGGTCAGCTATGCCAATGACTGGCTGCTCTACCTGCCGGAATTCGACGCGTTTGACGAGGGAGGCTACGAGCCCGGATGGGCAGTGGCGTTGGATATCTCGCGTCGCTTTCAGGAACGCGTGTGGAACTTGATCGAACCAAGGCTGAGAAGCCGTGCCCCATAGCAGTGCGAGGTCATCTCTCGGCATGAGGCCACGGACCATGTCCGAGCCCTGAATTGATCAGTGGTACTGCATAGCAGCGTAGTGGCCTGCTGCCGGCGGTAGTGGAAGTGCAGGGCCGCCCACTTGGTGCCGGTGCGAGCCGGACCAGGCCGGACCAGACCCTGTAGCCGTTGGGCCCGGGCCGGCTCGTTGGTCCACCCTTCGGGCAGGTAGAGTTCCGAGTCCGGCAGCGTATACCCCCGCGCCCCGGTGTAGGCCAGGAAGATCCCCACCTGGCAGTTCTCCACTCGTTCCGTCGTGCTGCTGTACTGCCGCGCCACCCCGGCCGAACGGATCCCCCTTCTTCAGGAACACGGTTTCGTCGACAATCCCCACCGCCGGGGGCTCCCTCAGATGCTCCTTCACATAGCCGCGCAGGGCGGCCCGGGCCTTCGCCACCGACCAGCGCGCCCGATTCAGCAGGTACTGGATGCCGTAGGGGTCGGCGTCGCCGTTGATTTCCCAGCCGGTCTTGCGCTCCGCCCCGCCGACAGGCCATCTAGGTAGATCTGGACCCGCCGCTCCGTGGAGGCCGTTCCCAGCGCTGGCGCTACATGCGGTCAAACGCCAGCGACACTGGCGTATTGTGGTGCGGTCCTGGACGCATTCAACACAAAGGGGGTAGGTCTTGCCTACCCCCTTTGTGTCTGAATCAACCGGAGACAAGCGTTTCCCGTTGTGCCTATTCGTCGATGTACCACTCCTCCATGGAGTGCATGAACACGATGCCCATCTCTTCCACACGACCCTTGGGTACGTTCTTGATGCGGGCCGACGTGCTGGTGGGATAGTAGGAAAATTCGACCGGATTGAATGTCCAGTAGTTGTCGCG
>CAZMKQ010000056.1:0-16523 GCA_964566955.1 uncultured Caldilineaceae bacterium
GCCCTCGTTGGTGACGATGCAGACCGTGCCCGTGTCGGCGATGGCGAAGTTGCAGCCGGAAATGCCCATGTCGGCGCTCAGGAACTCCTGGCGCAGTTCCACGCGCGCCCGCGCGCAGAGGGCCTGGGGATCAAGGGTCCGGGGCATGGACAGCTTGTCGGCGAAGAGGTCCGAGATCTCGTCGATCCGCTTGTGAATGACCGGGGCTACGATGTGGCTGGGAATTTCCGCTGCCAACTGGATGATGTATTCCCCCAGATCCGTTTCCACGCAGGTGATGCCCTTCGCCTCCAGATGGTGGTTCAGGTGAATCTCCTCCGTGGCCATCGACTTCGACTTCACGACCTTGCGCACATCGTGCCGCTCCGCCAGCTCGCCGATGATGCGGTTGGCTTCGTCGGCGTCCTCGGCCCAGTGGACCTGGCCGCCGTTCATGACCACATTGCGTTCAAACCGTTCCAGCAGCTCGGGGAGATTGCGCAGCGTGTGCGCCTTCATTTGGCGCATTTGATCCCGGAGGCGCTGGGCTTCCAGTTCCTCCAGGCTGAGGCGCTTCTGCTCCTTGAGATGCAGCGTGGCCCGGGTCAGGGTGTCCGCCAATTGGGGATCGGCCACCGCCTGCTTGACGCGGGTCTTGAAGGGGGCTTCAATGTCGATACGGGAACGCATGGTCGCGGCTGCCGGTGTCAATTCGTCCCTACATCCTGCCAACGCCGAGGCCTGTCGCCATCGTTCGGTGCCTTGGCTTGGGCTCCGGTGCTGCGTTCGTCGTCCGACCGGGAGCCGCGGGCGGCAAGGGCTTCGGCGATGTGCATGGCGCGGCAACGGCGATTCTGACGCTGCAGGAGGCCCTGCAGGTGGGTCATGCACGAGACGTCGCACATGACCACGTGGTCGGCGCCGCAGGCTTCGATGCTGGTCAGCTTGGCATTGCCCATTGCCACCGAAATGGGCTCGTTCTTGACGGCAAAGAGGCCGCCGAACCCGCAGCACTCGTCGCTGCCCGTCATGTCCACCATGTCCAGGCCGGACTCGGCCAGGAGGGAACGGGGCTGGTCGTCGATCCGCAACTCTCTGAGAAGGTGGCAGCAGGCATGGTATGCAACCTTGCCCGGCAGATGCGCCTCGGGCAATCGGGCTTCCAGAACATCCACCAGGAACTCGGTCAGTTCGAAGGTGACCGCCGCCAGTTCCTCGGAGTGCTTCAGGTAGGCGGGTTCGTTCTCCAACAACTCCAAATGGAAATGGCTGGTCATTGTGGCGCAGCTGCCGCTGGGCAGGACGATGGCCTCCGCCTGCCCCGACGCAATCAGGGGGTGGAACACGTCGACGAAGTGGCGGGCCAGGGGAACGGCCTCATCGTGGTAGCCGGAATTGAAGGCCGGCTGGCCACAGCAGGTCTGGTCCTCGGGAAAGACCACCTCCACACCCTGTTCCTCCAGCAACTGGACCGCGGCCCGGCCTACCTGCGGATAGATCATGTCCACCATGCAGGTGACAAACAGGGCCACGCGGCGCGGAGGTTGTGCGAACTGCTTTTTGTGTTGCATGGGCAGATTTTAGGCAAGGAGAGCCGTCATGCAGGTTTGCAGGGGCAGGGTGGTGACCTCGACACCGCGTTCCCGTGCCAGGCAATTGACCTCGGATCGGATCCCGACGCCAACGCGCCCGTCCTCTCCAAACGGCAGGTCCGGCAGGTAGATCCCCGGCTCGATCGTGAACATCACACCCGGAACCAGAGTGCGACTGTCCCTGGTTTCCAGATTGTCGATGTTCACTCCGGTGAAGTGCACCTGGGTACCCAGACTGTGTCCGGTGCGATGGATGAACGCGTGTCCGTAGCCGGCGTCCGCAATGACCTGTCGGCAGGCGTCGTCCACCTGGGCTCCCTGCACCGGACGGCCGTTGGACAGTTCGCGGTCCATGAACTCGAGCGCCGCGTCGCGGGCATTCCCGACCGTCTCGAAGATGGCCGCCACCGGCGACGGCACCCGTGTTCCACACCAGGCAGTCCAGGTTACGTCGGCGAAGCAGCTGTCCGGCCTGTCGATCTGTTTGCCCCACAGATCGATCAGAAGAATATCGCCTCGTCGAATCGGTGAACTTCCCTGCGCGGACGGCTCAAAGTGCGGGTCGGCGGCATGGGCGTTGACGGCCACGATTGGTGCATGGTCGGGGTCCAGGCCCTCGCTTGCGAGCCTCTGCACAATGAATTGCTGAAGTTCGTATTCGGTCAATGGCCGGCCGTTTTCAATGGCGCGGGCGGCTTCTGCAAAGGCGGCATCCTTGGTTGCGAGGACAATCGCCGCGGCTGCGCGATGGCTGGCGATCTGGTCCGGCGTGAGCACCGCCTGGAATGCCTGCACAAGGTCCTGGCTGCCTTCCACCCTGACCTGTCCCACCTCCCGGACCAGCTGAATCGTGCCTGCCCCGACCAGATCCAGGGTGGGCATGTCGTTGTTGGCGCTGAACTCCATGGCAACGACCTTCGCCTCGGCCAGGAGTTCGCCGACGCGGGTGTGAAGTTCCTGCCACCCGACATAGGTTTCCAGCGGAATGTCCAACGAGGCGGCCAGTTCGGCAAACGTTCCCTGCTCAATGGCATGCACTAGGAGGCGCGGGGCACCGGCGGCGGGAATGTACAGGAACCAGCGGCGCGTTCCCGACGAGTGCAGGTTGCACAGGTGCAGGGCGACCAGGTTGGTACCACGGAAGTCCGCCAGGAGCCACCCGTCAAGGTCGGCGAGCCTAATCTGACGTTGGATTGCGGGTAGGGGGAAAGGCATGGTTGTAGCGGTCAGGGGAGACACTTGCCTTAATATATCCGACAATCCGCCTGGGCAGGCAGACCAATGGCTGCCGCCGGTGTCGGTTCTCTGTGTTTTGCACACCAGTGAGGAGTGTTCATGTATCAACTTCTGACCATTGTCGGCAATCTCGGTGCCGACCCTGAATTGCGCGTGCGCCGCTAGGCCGTCCATGTGTCTTGCCGGTGGAGCCGGCGGCACAAGGGAGTTTGTGCCAGGTGCCGCGACTGACCCGATGCCGAAAGGCTGCAGGGGACCACAGCATGTCGCAGCGCGCCTGTCTGCCATGGTGAAAGCTGAATTGCCTGAATTCCAGATTCCAGAGTGCCTCTCAGGACACTGCGGCAAGGCCCGGCGCCTTCCCGCATTCCGCCCAAGCAGTCGGCATGAGCGCCTTGCCGACTGTGCTCCCAAGGGCGGATTCGCCGGACTGCACGTCCGGATGGGAATCGAACGGAGCACCTACAGCAGACTAGACACGGACACATGGAACGGACCGCGGGATGGCCTGTTGGCAGCCATGCCATGGCCACGGAGTTCCCGTAGTAGTCAGTGGCGGACCAACATCCGCGGCAGGGCGAAGGGGAACAGGCTTGTACGGCATCGGTCCGCGAGGTATGCGTAATGCAGTCCGCCGCAGCGGTACAGGATGCTCTGCTCACACTTGGACGCAAACGGCAATCCCTGCAAAGGGCCTATCGGTTGCTGTTCAATCCCAATCTCTATGGGCAGTTCGCCACGGTGGATGCACGCCTGGCACTGCCACCCCTCATCGAGGCTCTGCGGAGCCAAACGTTTCGCTGGGGCGGCGATGCGGTTCAGGACCAGGCCTTGGCCGAAGTCCTGGCCGGCATCATCGGCGTCTGGCTGACCGGGCGCGGTCCCGGATTTGTCCATGGGCTGGTGCCGGACACCGGCCTGCATTCGGCCCTCCGGGTTGCCCGCGCCATGGTGGCCGGGGAGCAGTGGGTCACGGCGATCGTTGTGCCAACGTCCGATTTCGTTGCCGGATGCCAATCCAGACCCAAGCTGTCGCACATGGTGCGGGACGGGCGGTTCACCGATTTGTTGAGTCGTTACTTCGACGTGTATCCGGTGGCCGATCCCGAATCGTCCACGGTGTTCAGCGGGGTTCTGCAACCTGCATCACTGCACGGTGTCTGTGCCCAGCTGGCCCTGACGGACCTGGACGACCATCTCGAATCCACGCGGACGACACTAAAGCACAAACGCGATGGAACGGTTCTGAAGAGTCTCCGTTACAGCAACGCGTTGCTGCTGGCGGCTTCGGGGAGCCGGGACACGGCAGTGGCCCTGCTTACCGAGGTGGCGGCCGTGCTCCGAGGCCTGACGGGGGATGATGCTCCCGGTGGCCGGGAACCCCGGTGGATTCCATGGCGCACAGGGTCGGACGTGCAGTTCCTCGGCTATCGCATGCAGTGCCGTGAAGATGGCTTCGCGTCCTTGCGTTCGTCGCCCGAACTAATGCGGAAGGCTGCCCGGCCGTTTCACCGGCGCGGCAAGCCTGCCGAGCGCGGTGACCGGACCTTCCTGGACGATCACCGGATCGGAGATCTCTACGCGGAGGAATTCGAGGCGGTTCGCCAGTACTACGCGCTGGCCGAGGATCGCGGACCGCTGCGGGGATTCCAGCAAACCCTTAAGGCTTCATGGGCCCGTACGCTGGCCCACAAGCATCGGTGCCGTGTCAACGCCGTCCTGGATCCGAAAGGGGGGCATCTGGCCGCCTGGCAGGGATCGTGGCTGGCAAAGATTCCCGGCACCGATTACAGGGTGAACCGCATCGAGGACGTGTGCATCAGGGAGCGGGAGCAGGTACGGGCTGGAGAGCCGTGTGCGGTGAAAGTCGCACGCACGGTTCGGAGGGAGGCCAACCATGACTGACCTGTCGCTACGACAGCCGGAAAAGGCCCACCCTACGACATGCCTTCCGGAGACAAGGTTTGCAGTTTCAATGTCGCCGTAAACAACGTATACAACGACCGGTCGGGGGAGCGCAGGACTGACACCACCTGGTTCAGGGTTTCGGTCTTCGGTCGCCAGGCTGAGCCTTGCGGCAGGTACTTGACCAGGGGCCGCCAGGTCCTGGTGATAGGCCGCGTGAAGTCGAACGCCTTTATGGGCCAGGATGGTCAGCCGCGCGCATCGTTGGATGTGCGCGCCAGTACCGTACAGTTTCTGGGCGGCCGCGATGATCAGGCCGGAGGTGACTGGGGAGGCGGTTCCGGTGGCGGCTATGGCGGGGGCGGCAGCTCCAGCGGCGATTGGAACCGCGACTCCGGCGGAGGCAGTTGGCAAGGCGGGAACCAAGGCGGCAGCGACTGGCGCAGTCGGGATGCCGGAGGTTCGTCCGGCGACGGCGGCGCATCCGGTTCCGACATCGATGACGGGCAGGACGTTCCGTTCTGATTAGGTTGTCGCGGGTACTGGTTGAACCTGCTCCTGACGGTCTCGGCACCCCCCGCGGATACCGAGACCGTCAGGAACTGTCGCTGCGGGTTGCGCAGGATCCAAGTCGATCGTTTTTCAACATCGGAACAGTCATCCCCACTGTGGGGGACTGGATTTGGCTACTGAATGACTACGGAAGATCGCAGCTGCCTGAATGACGAATGTTGTGGGCAGTGACAACGGTGGTCCCGCAGGTTCCTCAAGCCAAACTGGCACGTGATAGGCCCCGAGGCAAGGTTCCTATGCTTCTTACTCGATTGGATTGGCGATGTATGATGGTTCCGCAGTAGTTCATTGGCACATCAATGGGCCTTTGCCAACTCCTGCAGGAAGAATCGCGAAGGCAAATCCAGTCAATCATCAGTGTTGAGGGATTCACAGTGCTTGTATCCGTGGAACCGCCCCATGTCATCCTGGTGGCTTTGGCTGCTGGCGGTGATGGTGCCAAGCTTGATCCCGTTCAGATTCAGCATTTGCTCTTTCTGATCGACACAACAGTCCCGGAATGGGTGGGTGGACCTCATTTCGAGTTCGCGCCTGGCCCTATCGGACCTTTTGATCAGTCGGTCAAGGCGTCGCTCCTGGAATTATGCCGCGAGGGTCACCTGTTTACCGAGACAGGTGACAGGGGGATCCTCCTGGTGCTCACCTCACAGGGTTGGGACTTGGGATCAGTGGTACTGAAGCGTTTCAACGCAAGCATCGGACTGTACTTGAGCGAACTGCACGCTTGGGCCCGCTCCCATAATTTTGGACAGCGACTTTCCGACATCCAGTCGCGTTTTCCGCATGCGGTTACCCACCGCATTCCAATGGCAAGCACTCAAGGGAGAGATGAGGATCCCAGGCGCAGCCTGATACGGGCGTACGCACAACAACCTCGTCGGGTTGCATTTTTGAAGGGCCTTGGTCGGGTTGTTGACTTGTACGGGACGCTGAACGACAACGATCATGTGCTCAGCACCCTGCAGGCATCCCGCAAAGGATCAGTCTTGGCAGGGAACACGTGGACTGAAGTGGGAGATTACCTTAGGGAAGCCATGGCTCAGTTTGTGACTGAGTTCCCATCTTCGGAAGGAAGCGATGACGTTCGTATTGCCTGACGATCCGCCTTCCGAAGAACTGACTGACCACGGGGACGCAACCCGAGCTTCTGACACTGGCGCAGCAATGCCGGATAGGACCTTGGCACATGTGCGAGCTGAATTCCATCAAGGTCCCTTGCCCTCACCAGAGGCTCTCCGACCGCTGCTGTGGTTGCCTTGCCCCTTGTATGGGGGGCTGGCCTGTGCATGTCCGGAGTACTGCTCCGACTGAGAACACTCCACCCAGGGCAACAATGTGCCGAAACCGCAAGTCTGTGGCTTGTTGAAAGCGAGTGGGACATGTACGAAGGCTGGACAACGTGAACGAGCGGCTGGCCCGCCTGGAATTGGTCGTGGAACTGGTATCGGATGTGGTGAAGTCAACCCGGTCGGCCCTGAAGGTGTTGGGCGACATGGCTGCGGCTGTGGACAATCTGGCGGCTGGGCAGTCCGAAATAGCGTCGCGAGTAGGTGAGGTCGCGGTACGGATAGGCGACCTTCAACAGGCCATCGCAGATACCGAGCAGACGTTCAAGGAGACGCGGGATCAGATCCTCGAAGGCATTCAAGATCTGGAAATTCACCTAGCCACTATCGAAGAGCGGCTGGCTACGCTGGACGACGAACTCTGAACGTGGCTCTGCCCGTGCAAGGTTTACGGCCACAGGCCGCCTCCAGTCCTGATGCCGTCCGTACTATGTGAATGCCCGTTCCGGGGTAGCGGAATGGATCCTTTCGTTGGCGAAACTGGCGGAGCGGCAACTACACGCCGAGGCGCGTAGGCAGGTTCAGATTCATCGTGTTGCGCCAATCGGCACCAATACGGCTGGTGCCAATGGACGGGTCCAGTAAGAAACCTGCACCCTGACTGGCTGTCTCAGTCGCAGACGGCTTCGGCGGCGATATCGGGTGACAGGGATCGAATCCAATCCACCCCCGAACTGGTCCCGGCCCGCTGGAACCTGCAGTAGGCGTCCTGAAAATCGACGCGGGCAAGGTCCGTCTGCCCCAGCGCGGAGCGGATGAGGCCTCGTTCCCCGTAATAGCTGGCATCGCCGGGATTGAGCTGGATGGCCATGTCGATGTCGCTCAGGGCCTGCGGCAGCTGCCCAAGTTCCTTGTAGGTGGCACTGCGCCGGGAGAAGGCGTGGGTGAAATTCGGGTTCAGCCGCACGGCTCTGCTGTAGTCGTCCAGGGCGGCCAGCGGTTCCTCCAGGTCGCGCAAGGTGTTGGCCCGGTAATAGAGGGCAAAGTACGCGTTGGGCATCAGGTCCAGCGTTGCGTCGAAGTCGGCCAGGGCCGCTTCCGATTCCCCGAGGAAGCGGTAGACCAATCCCCGATCGCAGTAGGTGCGGGCGGCCTCGGGATTGAGTTCGAGGGCCTGATCAAAATCGGCCAGGGCCTCGTCGAACAGTCCCATGTACAGGAAGACCTGCCCGCGCTGGCCGAAGGCATCAGCCTCGGTGGGATTCAGCTGGATGGCCTCGTTGAAGTCGGCCAGGGCCTTCGTGTGATCCACCAAGGCCCACCAGGCACTGCCGCGGCCATGGAAAGCGCTGGCGTAGTCGGGTTCCAGTTCCAGCGCGATGGTGAAATCGTCGATGGCATTCCAGTAGCGGCGTACCGACAGCTTGACGAATGCCCGGTTGTGGAAGGCAACGGCATTATGCGGATCCAACCGCACCGCTTCGTCGAGGTCGGCAAGGGCCGCGTTGGGCATTTGCAACTCCTGTTGCACCATGCCCCGGTCGTGGAACGCAGCCGCATTGGCCGGATCCAAACGGATGACTTCGGTCAGATCGCTTAGTGCCGACTCCAGGTTGCCCAGGGCCTGATGGGCCCGTGCCCGACTGTGCAGGGCCGGGACATGGTCCGCAGTCAGTCGCAGGGCTGCGGTGAAGTCCTCCACGGCCTCCCGGGTCAGACCAAGGACAATCTTGACCGTACCCCGGTTGTGGTACAGGCGTGTCTCCTCAATCCCCAATCGAACCGCCCGGTCATAGTCCTGCAGGGCTTCTTCGGGGTTGTCCAGCGTCTTGTGAACATTGCCCCTGGTGTAATAGGCGGTGGCTTCCTCGGGCGACAGTTCGATCAACGCATCGAGGTCGCTCAGCGCCTCCGGAAGTCTGGCATTCTCAAGATGGATGGCGCTGCGGTTTCGATAGGCCGCCGCCAAGTCCGGATCCAAACGCAACGCCTCGGTGTAGTCGGCCAGCGCCCTCGCGGTGTCTCCCTGCTCCTGGCGCAGAACGCCCCGGTTGAGCCAGGCCTGGACATGGGCCGGGTCGAGCCGTATGACCATGGCCAAGTCGCTCAGGGCCGGCCCTGGCAGTTCCAGGGCTGTCAGGACTTCGGAGCGGCGGAACCAGGCGGCGGCCAGTTCGGGATCCAAACGGATGGCCGCGGTGTAGTCCTGGAGCGCCTCCGCCAGCCGGTCGAACCGCTGGAGGACTTGTCCCCTCCGGAAATAGGCTTCGGTATAGTCCGGATCCAGTCGGATGGCGGCGTGGTAGTCGTCCAGGGCCGCCCCGAGGAATCCCAACGCTTCGCGGGCTTGGCCGCGGTGGTGATGGACCGTGGCCTGGCCGGGAGCCAACCGATTCACCGCGTCGAAATCGTCCAGGGCATCCTGAGGGTGGTCGAGTTCCAGGAACACCAGACCGCGGTTGTACAGGGCATCCGTGTGTTCGGGTTCCAGCCGCAATGCCTCGTCGAAGTCGTCCTGTGCGTCATCCGGGTTGCCCAGGGCGGCCTGGACTTCGCCCCGGTGGTTGTGGGCATCGGCATGGTCGGGCTGGATCCGGATGGCCTCCGTGAAGTCGGTTGCCGCCTCTTCCAACTGCCGGAACTGAAGGTGGCGGATGAGGCCGCGCTGGTAGTGGGCCTCGAAGAGATCCGGATCCAGGCGGATGGCTTCGCCGAAGTCCTGAACAGCCTCTATGTACTGTTGAAGGTCCAGGTGCAGTCGGGCCCGGTTGAGATAGGCCGCCAGGAAGTCGGGGTCGAGGCGGATCGCCGCCGAGAGGTCGGCCAAGGCGTCCTCCAGGCGTCCCAGGCCCGTCTTCACATTGGCGCGGTCGTGATAGGCGGCGGTGAAATCGGGCTCCAGACGAATCGCCTGGTCGAAGTCGCGCAACGCGTCCTGCAGGCGTCCCAGCTGCTGCTGCAGAACGCCCCGATCGTAAAAGACCGGTGCCTGGTTGGGATCGAGTTCAATCGCTTCGCTGAAGTCGGCTACGGCATCCCGCGGACGGTCCAGCTGGTCGTAGACGCTGGCCCGGTAGATGTAGGTGAGCGGTTCGTCGGGTTCCAGTTCAATGGCGCGCGAGTAGTCGCTGACGGCTTCCTCTAGAAGGCCTGTTGTCTGGTACACCGTACCCCGGTTGCGCAGCGCCGGCCCGAAGTCCGGCTGCAACCGGATGGCGGCGTCGAAGTCGGCCAGGGCTTCCATGGCCTTGCCCAACTGCAACAGGATCGTGCCCCGGCTGTTGTAGGCGACGGCGAAGTCGGGGTTCAGTGCCAGTGCCCGGTTGAAGTCGTCCAATGCCCGTTGCAATTGTTCCAGCTTCAGGTACACGGTACCGCGGTTGTGGAAGGCGTCGGCCATGTCGGGGGCGAGACGCACGGCTTCGTCAAGGTCGTCCATGGCTTCCTGGTAACGCTGCAGGCTTTCCAGGACCGCCCCCCGTGCGTTGTAGGCCGACGCAAACAAGGGCCTGTAGCGGATGGCCTGGCCGAAGTCCTCAACGGCTTGTTGGTCCTGATCCAGCTCCCGGAAGATCTGGCCGCGGTTGTAGTAGGCAATCGCAGATCTGGGAGACAGCCGAATGGCCTGTGTAAAGTCGCGGAGGGCAAGCAGCGGATGCCCAAGCTGTTCGTTGAGCTCCCCGCGGCCAATGAGCGTGGCGGCATCATCGGGACTGAGGCGCAGGGCTTCGTCGTAGTTGCGGACCGCCTGCAACGGCTGGCCCAACTCGCGGTACACATGGCCTCGGAGCCGGTAGGCTTCGGCTAGTTGGGGATCCAGAAGGAGGGCCTGATCCAGGTCCGCCAACGCTTCTGCCAGCTGGTCCAGATGCCATCTGACGCGTCCCCTGGCACTCAGTGCCCACGTCAATTCCGGGTTGAAGTGGAGCGCCTGGCTGTATCCGGACACCGCCTCCGGATACCTGCCTGCCAGTTCATACGCCCATCCTTGTGCGAGCGCGCTGGTGGCGGAAATGGACCGGAACATGCCGACCAGCTGTGGGCCGGGTTGTAGTTGCAGCGGCTGATCCGACGCGGTCAGCGGCCCCATCAGGGAACCGGCTTCACCGGCCTGCTGGCCAATACCCTCGACCAGGCGGGGGGCCGTGCCCAGAACCTGGGCCAGTTCCTGGCTCCAACGTTCAACCTGCGGTTGGGGTCCGTCTCCAAAATCGAGTGCCGCCACCATTTCGGTACCGGAGGCAATGGCCTGAACGGTGCGCCCGGCGGTTCCCAATGGGCCTGCCACAAGGCGGGCAACCCCTTCACCCGATCCCGCATAGGCCAGGAGCGGCGCTTGTTGCGCAGCGAGTTCCAGTTGGACCAGAGCCGTGTTGAGCCGCAACATGTGCGCCTGCGCGTGCCCGAGGAAGTCGAAGGCCGCCACCAGTTGCGGGTCCAGATCGATGGTGGCCGCCCCTGCACCCGGCACCCCCGGCACCAAGCCGGTCAGTTGGTTGGCCCATCCTTCCAGCTGTGCGGCCGAGTCGACCAGCACCCGGAATTGGTCGACAGCCGGTGCCGAGGTCCGGTTCAGGAGTTCGGTGACTTCCAGGAACTGCAGCAGGTCGGAGGCCGCGTTGAGTTGCACGACGGCATCGACCAGTTCGGGGGTGTGTTGCAAGGCCAGGTCCACACCGGACAAGGCATCGTACAGTCCCTGCGCTCCCAGTGCGGTGCCAAACAACATGCCGGCGAGGGCAGTGACTGGCAGTTCAAGATCCAATTCCGGACCCACAGTGGAGACGGCACCGGGCAACAGGTCCGTTGCCCATGCCTGCATCAAGGGGACCGTGCGGGCCAGGGCCTGTTGCTGTTCGGGATCCAGCACCAGCACCTGGTGCAGGAGGCCCAAGGCCTCCAAGGACAGTGCCGGATCGATCCCTGCATCGATCCGGGTTGCGATGTATGCAGTCAGATCGACGGTCTCTTGCAGAGCCCGGTCAACTCCGCTCAAGGTTGCATCCAACTGCTGCACTTGCGGTTCCGCCTGGCTCAGCAACGCGGCGAGGGCGGCGATCTGCGGTTCGAGATCCAACGCCGGGGCTGTGGCGGGGATGGCTTCGGGGAACAGGGTGGCGGTCTCGGTAACCCAGGCCCCCATCAGGGATGCCGTGCGGGCCAGGATCTGTTGCTGTTCGGGATCCAGCACGAGCACCTGGTGCAGGACGTTCAGTGCCTCCAAGTCCGATACGGGATCGATGCCTGCATTGATTTGGGAAGCGATGAGGTTGGTCAGCCCAGGAACATCTTGCAGTGCTTGGTCAACATCGGGCAAGGCTGAATCCAGCTGTCGCAATTGTGGTTCGGCTTGGCTCAGCAACGCGGCGAGGGCGGCGACCTGCGGTTCGAGATCCAGTGCCGGAGCCGCGGTGGAGCCGGCTTCGGGGAACGGCGTCGAGGCTTGGGCAACCCAGGTCTGAAGCAAGGGGACGGCGCGGGCCAGGGCCTGCTGCTGTTCGGGATCCAGCACGAGCACTTGGTGCAGGATGTCCAAGGTTCCCAAGGACTGTGCCGGATCTATCCCTGCATCGATTTGGGAGGCGAGGAGTGCAGCCAGGGCAGGAGCGTACCGGAGAGTCTGGTCAACCCCTGTCAAGGCTGAATCCAGTTGCTGCACTTGCGGCTCCGTCTGGCTCAGCAACGCGGCAAGGGCGGCAACCTGCGGTTCGAGATCCAACGCCGGAGCCGTGGCGGGGATGGCTTCGGGGAACAGGGATGAGGCCTCGGCAATCCAAGCCTGCACCAGCATGATCGCATGGGCCAGGGATTGCTGTTGTTCGGGGTCCAGTTCGAGCGGTTGGTTTAGGACGTTCAGCGCCTCCAAGGGCAGTGCCGGATTGACGCCTGTACCGGCTTGGGAAACGATGACATCTGCCAACTCGGGAGCATCCCGGAACGCCTGGTCGAAGCCAACCAAGGCGGAACTTAGCTCCTGCAGCTCCTGTTCCACCTGGGTAAGCAATCCCGCAAGCGTGTCGATTTGGGGATCAAGGTGGGCAACCGCCCCGAAGTCAATGACGGCTTCGGGATACAGGCCCGATGCCTGGATTGCCCATGACTGAACCAAGACAGTTGCATGGACGACGGCCTGCTGCTGGTCGGGCTGCAGCACCAGGGCCCTGTTCAAGTCGTCCAGGGTGCCCGATAGTTGCATCAAGGCAACGGATGCACGTTCCCGTTGGCCAGGGGCACCGGCCAATTCGGGAACGAGTTGGAAAGTTTCTTCCACTAGGCGGCGGGTTTGTCCGACCTGTTTGCTGCTGCGGGCAATCCGGCCCATAATGTCAAGTGCAGTCGCAACCGGAACGTCCACTTGCTGTACGTGACCGGTACCGGCGGCAGCCTCCATGCCTGTGGCCGCCTGTTGTGCTTGCAACAGAAGCGCGGCTCCCTGGGCCGGTACGGCTTCCAGGAACGGTCCCACCCGATCAAGGTCGGTCCGTTGGGCATCCAAGGTTCCCAAGGACTGTGCCAGGGACTCCGCGAATTCGGTTCCCATCCTGGCCGCGTCGGCGATGTCCGCTTCCAACGAACCGGCCTGCAGGAAGGCGGTCCATGCCGCGTTGAACTGCGCCAAGGTTGTTTCGGTGCCCGCCATGAACTCCAGCGCCGCCACCATGTACGGAGCCAGATCCAGGGTCGGCGAATTGTCCGACGTCGCGGAACCGGCAAACGGGCCGCCCAGAGCTGCTGCCCAGTCCTGGAATGCCTCCACACTTAACGCGAAGGACTGTAGATACGGGGTGGGATCGAGCAGGTATTCGGTACTATTGGACGCTCTCGGAGTCGGTAGCGCATTCAATGATTCGACCAAGCTTGGCCGGTCGTTTAATGAATGCGAAAGGTTTGGTGCGAGCCTTGCGACCCTGTCAAGGTCATCCAACGCCTGGTCGAGTTGGCCGGCGCTGCGCGCCGCGGAGTCCAGCAGATTCAGGGCAGGTTCCAACTGCGTGTCCAACTGAAGGACCTGACCATCCTCCGGCTGCGCCTGGTCCGCCAACTGCTGCAGTTGCTCGGTCACTCCGGCGATGGCCTGTGCCGGCAGGGCTTGCTGGAGACCGAGCTCGACCCTCCGCGCTTGTTCGAGCTGCGCGTCCAGGGTGGTGATTGGGCCTGCGAATTGTCGCAGGGTTTGAGGCACCTGGTCCAGGGAAGCGGCCGCGGCGGTTTCGACCTGGTTGACATTCGCTCCGGCGAAGGAGGCGGTACACGCGGCCAGGGACGATGCGCACAACACCAAGGCGGCGACAGTCCCCACGAATGTCAACGATTGCATGAACCGCAGGGCACGGCGAATGGTCATGGGGATCTAATAGCGGCTAGCCCTGTCAAGGTCCGAAACTGACTTGGGGAGTAGGACGACACCCGATCTTGGCGAGGCGGCGGAACAAGGTCTAATTCCGCATTCCCGACAAGCTCCGTAAACAGTCCTCAGCAGAATGACCGGACCCTGTCAACCTCACTTCAAACCCGGGATGGGGCACCTGCCCGGAAGTACCCGCGGCAGGCTCCGCACAACAACCAAGGCCCGGGCTCAACGAATATCGCGAGGCATCCGAACCGGGTGCTGCCATCCAGTACACATTATCGCATGCCTGCGGCCTTGACCCAACACAACTCGGCAAACTGGGGAGGGATGCTGCGATGGTCCGCCATCCCATCGTCCGGACAAATGCCGAAAGGCGGGCTCATTCGGGGGTGGCGGCCGCCGACTGGAACCAGAGTACGTAGATCATGGCCGGTCCGGTTTCCTCCCAGTACTCAACTCGCACCGCATGCGTGCCGGCTTCGAGCACGGTGTCGACCGTGAGAGGTCCGGCCGTTTCGCCATCCCAATTGTCCAGCAACAGGTCATTGTCCAGGTACACGCGTACTCCCTGGTCGGCCAGGCCGATGAAGCGATAGGTCGCGCCGACGAAATCGAAATCACCTGTCCATTCGGCGCTGAACGAATCGGATGGAAGCGAGTCCGCAGGCGCGCCGTTCACCCAATTGTGTGCGACGGCATCTTCACCGCGGGTCAGCAACGGCTCCCCCGAAAGGTCCGGAACGGCCCAATAACGGGCGGTCCACGGTTTCCCGGCGGCAGTGCTCGCCGGTACCAGCAACAACTGGCCTGGCTGAATGTTATCGTCGGGAAGCAGTTCGTTGGCGTCCGCCAAGGCTTCCGTGGACAATCCGTAACGCGCGGACACCCACGCCAGGGTGTCGCCCAGATTGACCGTGTACCAAAAGGACTCGGTGGGATGGACAATCCACCCGGGATCAAATTCCGGCTGCCTCCGCGGTCCTTCGGCGTTGCGCTGCGCCTCCGTTCCGATCGCCTGGGGATCCGGGTTGCCCGGGGGCCCGCAGACAGTCTCGCCTAGCAGCAGAAGCTCCCCTGCCTGCAGGCCATTCAGTTCCCGAAGGCGCTCGACGGTCACATCCCAGTTGTCCGCCAGGCCCCAAAGGGTGTCGCCTTCCACAACTACATGGGGCGTTGCACAGACGGATTCCTGGCCGGAATCCTGGTTGGGTTGACTGGCAAACGAGGGAAGCAACAGCTGTTGGCCGATGAGGATCAGGCCCAAAGGCTCTTCCAGGTTGTTGAGGGCCACAAGCACCTCGACCGGCACCGCAAACCGCTGTGCAAGTCCCAGAAGGGTGTCTCCGTCCTGCACCTCGTACGTTGGCAGTTCGTTCGGTTCATCCGAATCCTGCGCCGACACAGGTGGTCCGCCCAGCGAAGTGGCCCATGCCAACAGGCAGAGCAACGGAATCAACCCCAACCGGACTGCAAAACCGTGCATGAGCATGGTGAATTCCATTTCGTGTATTGATTTGGCTTGGGCAGTGCCTGGAGCCCGCCCTCTGAATCCGAGTGCACCAAGAAGAGTGCCGTTACTCGCCAGCGGTATTGACACATGGGTTTTTTGGGGGGGGGGACCTTGCCACGCTTGGAGGTTGCATGTGGCCGAAGTGGGCCAACCCGGCCCTCCCTGATGTTTTCGCGGGATCGGAGTTGTCCCCTGTCTGGATGCAACTTGCCGACATTGGTCCAAAGAGGCTGTTGGCGTCGGTGCCAGGTGAGTCCCCACCACGCGGTCCCAGTGTAGTCCAACGGCGGCCAGGTCGGCCTTCGCCGCCGCGGAGATCCGTAAGACGGACCGGACTTCCGGAACGCATGGGCGACGAAGCGCCAACTGGACAGCGACCCGCACGGGTCCGGAAGAACCGGATTAGGGTAGGTGGGCTGAGGTTCCAGGGACCGGAAGATCAGACAGCGGCGGATCGGATCAACCCTTGAGACCGGTCGTTGAGATCCCCTGGATGAAGTATTTCTGAGCCAGGAAGAAGATGGTCAGGCAGGGCAGGACCATCAGGAACGACATGGCCATGATGGCATTCCAATCCACATCGAACTGGTCCCGGAACATGGCCAGACCCAATGCCAGTGTGTATTTCTTGGATGAGTTGAGGAAGATCAGCGGCTCCAGGAAGGAGTTCCACTGGGACATGAAGGTGAAGATGGCGATGGTGGCCAAGGCCGGATGGGACAACGGCAGCAGGATCCGCCAAAAGATGCCCAGCCAGCCGCACCCGTCGATTTTGGCGGCGTCGTCCAGCTCCCGCGGCATGGTCATGAAATACTGACGCATCAGGAAGATGTAGAACGCGGCCCCGCCGAAGGACGGCACCCAGAGAGGGTAGTGGGTGTTGATCCAGCCAATCTCCTTGAAGATGAGGAACTGCGGAATCATCAAGACCTGGAACGGCAGCATCATCGTGCTCAACGTAATGAGAAACAACACGTTCTTGCCGGGCCAGCGCAGTCGGGCGAACGAAAATCCGACCAGCGCGCAACTGCCGACGCGTCCGATCATCGACAGGACCGTGATCAGCACCGTGTTGCCAAGGTAGACGCTGA
>CAZMKQ010000056.1:16533-27175 GCA_964566955.1 uncultured Caldilineaceae bacterium
GAAGTTTGTGCGGTTCCAGGTGGTGTGGAACACATCCCACTGCGGTGGCTTGGGAATCCAGATCGGAGGGATCTGGAACATTTGGCTGGTGGGTTTGATGGCCGTGGTCATCATCCACAGCAGCGGAAAGAAGAAGAAGAGGGAAATCGACACCAACAGTACGTAGACAAAGGCCTTGTGAAGGATCCTGGGCCAGTGGATGCTGGACCGCCGACCGGTTCCGATGGTGCGGGGTTGGGTGGCAGTGGTAGCCATGTCGGTCCGATTTCCTACTCGCCGGCGTAGAAGACCCAGCGCTTCGACAACGCGAGCTGCGCCATGGTGAACACCATGATCACTACAAACATGAACCATGCCATCGCGGCCCCCAGTCCGAAGCGACCCCACCAGAACGAGATGTTGTACAGGTACAGGGCGTAGAACATGGTCGAGTTGTTGGGACCGCCCAGCCCGCCCGTGGCCACGTAGGCCAGTGTGAAGACCTGGAATGCGCCGATGATGCCGGTGATGGTGTTGAACAGGATTACGGGCGACAACATGGGAATGGTGACGAAGAAGAACTGCCGCAGGCTGTTCGCACCGTCGATGCGGGCGGCGTCGTAGAGTTCGGTGGGAATGTTTTGGAGGCCGGCCAGGAAGATCACCATCGTGGCCCCGCCGGCACCGGTCAGTGTCATCACAATCAAGGCCGGTTTTGCCCAATCCTCGTCCTGCAGCCACAACGGAGGACTGCGGATCCCGATCTCGCGTAGCAGGTGGTTCACCAGGCCGATGTTCGGGTCGAGGATCCACATCCACAGCAGGGCCACGGCCACGCCGGCCACGATCGACGGTACAAACACCATCGTGCGAAACAGGGGTACGCCCACCACTTTCTGGTTGAGGAGCAGGGCCAGCAACAGCGAGGTCACGAGGCCCAGCGGCACACCGAGAGCCACGAAGTACGCCGTGTTGCCGAAGGATTTCCCGAACACCGGATCGTCCGTGAACATCTCCACGTAGTTGTTGAACCAGATGAATTCGGTGGGGTAGCCGATCCGGAAGCTGGTCAGGCTCAGCCCGAATGAGTACACGAACGGGAACAGGTTGAACAGCAGCAGGCCCAGGACCCATGGGATGGCGAAAAGCCAGCCCATCAGCGACTCGTGCCGGCGGCTGCGGGTTAGAAAGTGTTCCTGAAGCATGGCTGACGGATACCGCAGGTCCATTCTGCGGCGTGAAAACGCGGTGGACGGCAGTCCGGCTTTGACAAAGACCAACCGGGTACGCCGCGCAGCGTACCCGGCTGGCCGGAAGCAGTGTCTGCTAAACGATCAACGCTAAATCTTGTATGGGGGCGCGTTGTCCAGTCCCTCCTGCCAGATCTCGGCACAGCCGGCAATGGCTTCCTCGACGGAAATGTTGCCCAGGCCCGCCTGCTCGAACAGGTTGCCGCCGGACTGCCGCAGCTCGAAGTAGCCCGGAGGGTTGATGACATCGTAGCCGTTGGGGGAACCCATCTCCAGATAGGTGCCGAGATACGGCGAGTTCTTGACGAAGTCCGTGTCCAGGGCGGACCGCCGGACCGGCGTGTAGCCACCGAACTCGCTGTACTTGACGTTGTGCTCGGTGGAACTGAACACGTGAGCCCATTCAACCGAGGCGCCCACGTCGGACGAGGTCGGGGCCACCGACAGGAAGTTGCGCCAGGAGATGGAATTCTTGCGTCCCGTGCCTTCCTGGGCCGTCAATGGGAAGCCAAATCCCAGATCGTCCCAGGCATCGGGATTGTAGCGGAGTACGTCGCGGGGCTGCGATCCGTGGCCGCGCATGTGCATAGCCACATTGCCGGCCGGGAAGTGCGGAACCGGGGCCTCGTCGGGCAGGCGCGCGACACCTTCGGGGTACACCGTCTGCGACAGTTCCACCAGGTAGGCGAGGGCAGCCACGCCCAACTCGTTGTTGAAGCGGACTTCAGTGTAGTCCTGGTCGGCCATCTCCCCGCCCAGTCGCTGCAGCTGGACTTCGAACTCCTGGAAAAAGCCGCGCCAGTCGTTCGGTGCCCATCCTCCCAGTACGATGGTGCGGCCTTCATCCACATTCTGAAGGGCCGCGGCGGCCTCGAGGTACTCAACGTCGGTGGCCGGCGGATTCTCCGGATCCAGGCCCGCCTCCGCGAGCTGGCTCTTCCAGTAGAGGGTCAGGGACGGGTGACTGAACGTGGGAATGCCCCACGTCCGGCCGGCAATCTGCGTGCCCTTGATGTTGGCCCCGAAGTAGTCGTCGAGGTCGTCCCATTCGTTGATGTAGTCGTCAAGCGGTGTTCCCTCGCCGCTGGTGGCAACCCGTCCGGCCGCCTGGGTGCCGGCTTCGTGCACGTCCGGCAAGGCGTCGCCGACGATGGATGTGGACAGCTTCTGCCGATAACCATCGTAGGGGACGTGTTCGGCGATCATGTCAAAGCCGGGCATTACCTCCTTGAAGTCGGGGTTGACCTCGGCGTTGATGTAGTCGATGACTTCCGGAGTCAGGGAGAACATCCACAAGGTGAGTTCAGTGGGAGCCGCCATTTCTCCCTCTCCGCTGGGGGCCGCGGTCGGCACCGCGCAGGCCGCCAGCGCGGCTCCGACGGTGGCCAGGGAGGCTGTTCTCAAGAACTGGCGACGAGACAAGGCAAACTGGCCGGACATGGCAATGGTCCTCGCTGTGTGGTGTGAACGGAGGCACCGCCGGGAACTGTTTGCCGATGCGGTGGCATCGAGCGCGAACCCCGGACGGTGGGCAGATCCTATGTACAGGCATCAGAGGAGTCAAACAGGATTTAAGGGCCTCCATGCAGGCCCGAGTGCAGCCCACCGGCCGGTGGCCCCCTGTCGTCGGGCCGGTGCACCGGGAAACCCCATCGCCAATCAGCCAAGGTGGGGGGTTTGCAATCCCCTTGTCCTGGGGAAATCGGCACGGGTCAAAAGGGCGTCTACTGGCCTCGGCGAACAGTCTTGCCGACAGTCGGCCGCCAACGTGAGACGGATTAACCTGAACTGGCTTGCCTCCCTCCGGACCATTCCGCAGGCAAAGGCCATGCAGAGGGACTTCGCATAAAAAAGCAGTCTCAATCAAGCCATCGGCGTGGCGCGGATGGGGGAGGGCCTACCGGAGTTCCCGAATTCCCAGCCTGAAACGGACCTGCGCCTTCAGGCACGGCTTGTCCGCCTGTTCGACCAGCACCGGAAGCTCAAGGGCGGCTGCCGTTTCCTGCATCAGGGCGACCTGGGGATGGCACAACGACAGGGACTCAAGCACCATGCCTTCGGGTGCGGTCTCCGAAGGGTGGATCGTGTCCTGCCAGTCGATGGCAAACGGTATGAGGCCGGTCAGGTCCGCTCCGTTCACCAACGTGGTGGCCGGCATGGCTGCGGTGCGCCAGACGAGTCGCCGTCCGTCCGGATTGACGCGATCCCTTGTTTTCAGTTGAGTAGGGATGCCCAGTTGGTGCAGGCGGGCGGCCCATGTATCCATGTCGGGTACCCGTACAGCCCAGTTGATCAACCCAGGCATCGACAGCACCCCAAGGCCGTGGGGCAACGCGGCTTGGGGAACCAGTTGTTCCGGATCGGGAGCAATGACTTCCAGGTATGTCCGGCCGCCCAGGCCCACCAGCGCGTTGTGGGTGCCCATCCCCAGGTGGCGGCCTCCCTTGTCGGCTGCAATGCTGAACTCGTCCTGAATCCACCGGACTCCTGCACCGAGTTCGGGGACGCCGAGCAGGAGGTGGTCAATCTCGACTCTGTCGATCATGGTCCACGCTTCCTGCAACGTTGCCCAAACGAACGCCCTGCGGCGAACACTGTGTCCGATCCATCCCGTATTGCATCAATAATCCCTGTAATGCTATGCGAAACAACCGGGTGCCTGTCGTCGAGGCTCCGTACACACGTTCTGCGGATGCCGGCATGGCGGGTGACGGTCCGCGTCCCGGGATTCCGACCAAGGTGGAATGCACCGCAAGAGCCGCCGGCAGCAGGATCGGGAGCGGAAAGGGCTTGAGCCCACTACCTGCCCTGGTTCTTGACCATGACCGTGACAATGTCCATGCCGTGGTATTTCTGGTGGCTGACCGAGGACGCGTAGTGCTGCAGCAGTCGATAGGACACCTCGCGGTCGTCCGGTACCGGAGACAATTCGCCCAGGTACGCCAGACGGTCTTCCATGTTTTCGCCTTCCAGGGCCGTCAGGAATTCGACTTCCGCGGATTCGCCCTCCACGCGCCCGGTCACGAGCAGTTTGGGTACGTTATCGATTTCGTCTCCATATTGCTGCATCAGGACCGCCAGCGTTTCCTCGCCGGCTGCGGTCAATCGTTCGGTGGCATCGGCGTCCCAACCCGCCCTGGAAACCAGCCCTTGCAGGAATTCGTTCAACTCGGGCAGGGATTCGGTTTCCAGGTTCGTTGTCATCTGTCGGCGTCGCCCCCTTGTCAGTTCCATGAACACCATTAACAGGATTGCCACGATGGCACCTGCGGTCATGCCGTTGCTCAGCAGTATGGCCAGGACGCCATCGCCAAGGAGGCCGGGAAAGATGGCGTGGTTTTGGAACCCCACACCAAGCCAGAAGGCCGTCCCCACCACGATCGCCTTGCGGTGATCGACACCGTCGCGCACGATGATGCGCAGGCCCTGGACGAACAGAAGAGCCAGGAGAGCGATGATGTAGGCGGCTGCCACAGGGGCCGGTATTGCAATCAGAAGGGCTGCCACCTTGGGGAAGAACGCCACTGCGGCAATCGCGACGCCGATGACAATGCCCACCCGACGCGCTGCCACGCCCGTGACCTCGGCCAGCGAAATGCTGGAGGAATAGGTCGTGTTGGGCAGGGTGCCGGCCAAGCCGGAAAGGAGGTTGCCCAGGCCGTCCGCGTTGAGGGCGCCTTGTACGGCCTGGTAGTCGGTGGCCCTGGGCTTGCGCCTGGACAGCGACTGAATGGCCACACCGTCACCGATGGTTTCGATGGCACCCACGATGGTCGCCACTATAAACGCAGGCAGGAGTGCCCAGAACCTTGCATCCACATTGAAGTTCAAACCGGGCCAGGAGCCCTTGGGCAGGCCAATCAGGGGATCCGACACCACATTGTGTGTTTCGTACAGGCCGAATGGCACGGATACCGCGGTGCCTATCACGATCGCGATGATGGGAGCCCATAGGCGCAACTGGGGAGGTGCGCGCAGGATTAGGAGCACCACGACCACCAGCGTGCTTGCCGCCGCCCAGAGTGCGCCTGTGGTGGAGGTTCCTTCGGGAATGTCCGTCAAGGAAGCGAAGGTGAGGGGCATCACGGTGGCGGCGATTAGCATGATGACCGTTCCGGAGACCACGGGCGTGAAGATGCGGCGCAGCCAAGACAGCCTGGCGGCCAGCAAAAACTGAAACAGCGCCGACACGACGATCAGCGTCGCCATGGTCTCGGGGCCACCTTGGATCAGAGCGCCGACGCACACCGCAATGAACGTGCCCGAGGTGCCCATCATCAGAATATAGCCCGAGCCCAGGCGTCCGAACCGGACCGCCTGCAGAACCGTGGTGAGGCCGCTGATAAGCAGGGCGGCAAACACCGCCCACGAAATGTACTCTTCCGGCTGCTGGGCGATGCGCCCGACAATCACCACCGTCAGGGCAATGGGCGCCAGGATGACCAGAGCGGCTTGCAGGCCAACTCCCAACGCAACGGCTATAGGTGGTTTTTCTTCCGGTTCATACCGAATGTTTTCGTTGGTACTGACGTCGGCCATAACGTGTTTTGCGACTCTGACGGGATCCAACAACGCCATGGGATTTTACGGCAACAGGGATTCGGGCCAAGGTCGTCCGGCCACCTCCGTCTGTGGTGCGTGGTCTCGGTCAGGGCGAACAGGGACCCTCCCGGGATTGAATTGTGCAGGGGGCTGGGGGCCGGCCGCAGTCCGGCTACGGCCCGATTGCCTCGGTGTCAGGTGGGTCGGTGTGTGGCGACACGTTGGTCCGCCACATGCCGTAGCCGGTCAATAGGGCGAGTCCCAACCAGCCGATCTGGGCTGCGTCGAGCCAAAGCTCGTCCGTCCGGCCGATCCGCAAACCTTCCGTCAACAGGAACAGCAGGGCCACCAGGAACAGGCCGGTCAGCAGAACCTTGCGCGGCTCGAGCGTCCGATACCACAGGAGCGCCCAAATCGCGGCGCAACCCAGCGATTGGTACAGGCCCGTAGGGTGGCGCGCCTGTTCGCCGTACATGGCGGCCCAAACCATGTCGGTCTCGGTGCCTACCACGCGGCCGGTCAGGTAGCCGCCGATGGTCCAGACCACTCCTCCCGCCACGACGCCGGTCAGGATGGTAGCCCCGGCCGGCTCCGGGTCCAGGCGAAAACGCATCAGGTGGATCCAGGCGGCGACAAACGCGCCGATGATGCCCGGCCCGGGAGTCAGGCCGCCCGGCCGCAAGGCCAGGACATCCAGGAGCGACTGGCTGTACACCTCCCAAAAGGCGACCACGTGGGCCAGGCGCGCCACCACCAGGCCTGCCAGCAATGCCGACGTGCACAGTCCAAACATTCGGTCGTACGTGAGGTCGTACCGCCGGCCCATGCGCGCGGCGACTTCGGTTGCCAGCCAAACCGCCAACAGCGAAGTCAGGGGGCCGGCCGGCAATGCGACCGAACCCAGTTGAATGGTTGAGTGCATTTGTGTCAACAGGTGTCTGGACAAACTCCGGTCAGCCGTGCAGGTCCGCACAGGACACTGCAGTACCGTTCAGAACCGTGAGATGCCGATGGCGGCTCGGGGGCTCGGGTCAGGCAAGTTCATAGTCCATGGCATGGTGGCGGAAGTAGGTGGCATAGAGTTCCGCGTAGTGGCCACCCTGCAGCATCAGGCTGTCGTGGCTGCCTTCCTCAATGATCCGACCGTGGCGCATGACGATGATCCGGTCGGCGGCCTGAATCGTCGACAGGCGATGGGCGATCACGATCGCGGTTCGATCCCGCAGTACCAGATCCAGTCCCTCCTGGATTTGCGCTTCGGTCAACGGGTCCACGCTGGCCGTGGCCTCGTCCAGGATGATCATCCTCGGATCCTGGACCAGCAGGCGGGCCAGCGCCACCAACTGCCGCTGGCCGAGTGAAAGCGCACTGCCCATTTCGCCGGTCTCAGTGTCCAGGCCCTGCGGCAGGCTGCGCAGCCAAAAGCCGCCGCCCACGGCATGGGCCGCCTTGTCCGCCAAGTCGTCCGTGGCATCCTCCCGCCCATAGCGGATATTGTCGCGGACGGTGCCCGAGAACAGGAAGGGCGACTGTGCGACCATGCCCAGCTGGCGGTGGTAGGCGTCGAGGTCGAAGCTGCGGATGTCGATGCCGTCCACCAGCAGCAGTCCCTTTTGGAACTCGTAGAAACGGGCCACCAGCTTGCCCAGGGACGACTTGCCGGCACCGGTGTGTCCGACCAGGGCCACGGTCTCGCCGGGGACGATGTCCAGGTTGAAGTCCTCCAGCACCTGCTCCTGTTCGGAATAGCGAAAGTGAACGTCCCGGAACTGGATGTGTCCCTCCAGCAGGGGGACCGGTCGGTTGTCGTGCTGCACCACCAGGGGTTCGGTGTCGATCAGCGCGAAGACCCTTTCCGCCGCCGCCATGCCGAGCTGGAACTGGCTCCAGAAGGACGCGATGCTCGTCATCGGGAACATGAGTCGCTCGACGGTGGTAATGAAGAGAAACCATTCCCCAGTGGTCAGTTCGCCGGCAAAGGCCAGGTGGCCCCCGAAGTACAGCAGCATGGCCGTGGCCATGCCCGTCAGCAGGAACAGGATCGGGAAAATGGCTGCAAACACAAATCCTTGTCGCAGGTTCAGGCCGTAGGAGCGTTCGTTCACGTCCTGGAACGTGTCGAAAATGGCCTGTTCCTGGCGGAAGTTCTTGGCTACCGCAATGCCGGTGACCGTTTCCTGCACCGTAGTGTTGACCTGGGCCAGGATGCGCCGCACCTGGGTCGTGACGTTGCGGGCAATGTGGCGGAACGACAGCGCCGCGACTGTCACCAGAGGCAGCAGGACGACGGAGATCAGGGCCAGCTGCACATGGATGAAGAACATGACTCCCAGCAGGATCACCACCAGCAGCAGCTGGCTGGCGAGGTTCAGGGTCAGGGTGACTGTGTTGGAAAACTCCTGGGTGTCGGATGTCACCCGGCTCACGATGCTGCCGCTGGGGAACTCGTCGTAGAAGGACATGTCCCGCTGCATGATCGCGGCAAACGCCTGTTGGCGCATGCGGAAGACCACATTGGCCACCACGCGGCTGGTTTGGCGTTGACGCACATAGTTGTAGATCCAACCCATGGCGCCTGCGATCAGGATCATCACCATCAGGACCAGGCCCAGCTGCAGGTTGGCCTCGCCGACCATTGCATCCACGCCCCGCGCGGTCAACAGGGGCAGGGCCGTATCCATCAGGGACTGCATCAGGATCGTGACCGAGACGAATCCCATCAACACCGACTGGGGCTTGAATTGGGCAATGATCCGGCTCACCAGCTGCCGGTCGGAGTAGGTGCGGTCGTAGGCCTCGGCATCGAGGCCATCCATGAAGAAGCCCATGGGTTCAGCTCCCTGCCATCGCCGTGGCGGAGGTTTCGGTCCGGACGAAAATCCGGCGATACAGATCGCACCGGGCCAGAAGTTCGTCGTGGTTGCCCAAGTCGACGACCCGGCCGCGCGTCAGCACCAGAATTTTGTCCGCCTTTCGGATCTGTGCAATGCGATGGGTGATCAGGAACGTCGTGCGATCCTGCATCACGTTGTTGATGGCCCGTTGGATTTCGTCCTCGGTGGCACTGTCCACGGCGCTGGTCGAGTCGTCAATGATCAGGATACGCGGGTTCGTCAACAGGGCCCGGGCGATGGCGATGCGCTGGCGCTGGCCGCCGGACAACGTCACGCCCCTTTCTCCGATTACCGTGTCGTATCCGTCCTGAAAGCCCATGATGAACTCGTGGGCCTGGGCAGCCCGGGCGGCCTGTTGGATCCGCTCGTCGTCGAGTCGGTCGCTGCCCAGGCCGAAGCCGATGTTCTCCCTCAGGGTCCGGGAGTACAGGAATATGTCCTGTTCGATCATCGAGATCTGGCTGCGCAGGGACTCGAGGTTCCAGTCGCGCACGTCCACCCCGTCCACGACCACGGCCCCGCCATCGCAGTCGAAGATGCGGTTGACCATCTTGGTCAGCGTGGACTTGCCCGAGCCGGTTTGCCCAACAATGGCGATGCATTCGCCGGGCGATACCTCAAAGGAAACGTCCTCGAGGGTCGGAACGGCATCGTAGCTGTAGGTGACGCGGTCGAAAACCACATGGCCGCGCAGCAGGCCGCGGTGTCCGGCGCGGTTCTCGTCCAGTTCCGTGTCCTGATTGATGATGTCCAGAATGCGCCTGGCCCCCGCCATCCCCATTTGGACGAGCGTGAACGAGAAAATGGAGATGAAGGTGGGAAAGCCCAACAGGTAGGCCAGGCTCATGAAGGCCACCAGGTCGCCGATGGTGAGCTGGTCCTGTGTGACCAGCCACAGGCCGTGGCCGAACATGAGAGACAACGCAACGCCCAGGTACAGCATGGGCCAGTAGGTGGCCTGAATGCGACCTTGTTCCATGAAGTAGCGGCGGTGGGCCGCGGCGGCCCGAAGGAACTTGCGCAACTCGAAGGCTTCACGTGCGGCCGACTTGACCAGTTCGATGCCCGTGATGGACTCGTTGATCGTGGAGTTCATGCGCCCGAAGTTCATCTGCATCGCGCCCGACACCGGCGACAGCTTGCGGTTGAACCGACGCAGGGCGATCAGGAACACCGCGATGTAGGCCAGCGGCACCACCAGAAGCTGGAGGTGGATGGTTCCGATCATGGCAATCGGGAAGATGATGAACAGCACCGAGTCGTAGATCAGGGCGATGCCGGGGGTGATCATCATGCCCAGCTGCCTGACGTCGTCCGTGGAGCGGGCCATGATGTCGCCCGTGCGCTGCCGGTTGTGGAAGGTCTGGCTCTTGCCCAGCAGCGAAATTTCGAGTTCTTCCCGGACATCCCGTTGCAGTCGGGCTCCCAGCACTTCCTTCATCCATCCGCTCACGAGATCGAAGAGGGTTCTGACCACGACCGCAACGCAGATGGTGAGCACAATGCGCAGCAGGACCTCAGGCGCCTCGCTGCCCAGCGAAATCGTGTCGACCGCCCTTCCCCCCAGTCGCGAAACCCAGGCATGGAGGAAGCTGACCACCACGGCCGACCCCAGTGCCAGCAACAACACGCCGGCGTGTCGCATGACATGCGACACGATCCACCGCATCGCCGATGCGCGGTTGTAGTTGTATTCGTTGCTGATGCTGAACTCGCGGCGCGGAACAGCTGCGGCGGACGAAGTCATGGGGGCGGGATGAGGGCGATGATCGAGGTGTCCGGAGCCAAAGGGCGGAAGATTGTACGCAACTTACAGCACAATGTCAGATTCTGGTGTGTCCGCCGACGCGCGATGGGGGGCGGGATGCGTGGACCAACGCAACCGCCCGGGCGGTCACGCGGGGTGTTGCCGGCTCCTGTACAACGTCTAATGTGGAATTACACGGCCACGGTGAAGGTCTGGACATCAATCCCGGC
>CAZMKQ010000057.1:0-3532 GCA_964566955.1 uncultured Caldilineaceae bacterium
GACCAGATCAGGCGCCGGCCACCGAATTGCGGGGCTTCTTCCCTGATGACTTCCTCTCCGTCCCCGTTGCCGGGATCGTTGCTGCCACCCTCAAGCGACGGGGTGAGATTCCCGTTGCCGCTGGCCTGCTCGGATTGTTCGCGTTGCTGCAGTTGTTCAAGCAGGTCCCTGAACGGGTCGCGGCCGTTGGACTTGGTCATTGTGGGAACATTCCTCAAATCCTCGTGTGAACCCCTATTCTATACTCCCGACTTCAGTCGGGATCCTCCTGCGGCCCGGATGAGAACCGCATCGGTTCGGGTCGGCGCCTGCGGACAACGCGTTCAAACTCCATCTTTGACTTCAAGTGCGCATCCTGTTTGCCGCTCCGTTCGGTCTCGAGACCAAGACCACGGTCCGATCGCGAGTCTTGCCCTTGGCGCAGGGGTTGGCGTCCTTTGGCCACGACGTGGAAGTCCTCGTGCCGCCGTGGGATACGCCCGGGAGCAAACCCAGTATCGAATTGGTGGCAGGGGTGTGTGTGCGGCAGGTGAAGCTGACAGGCGGGGTGGCCGGGACCGTGCTCCGCATGTGGGCACGGGTGCTTGGCTCGGCACCGGATGTGCTGCACATCGTCAAGCCGCGCATGCATGCCGGCGCATGCCAGTTTTTGGCCTATACGCAGGCGTTGGCTACAGGAGGATTGGGCGCGACCAGAATTGTGTTGGATGTCGACGACTGGGAACAGGCGTGGTCGCCTTCGGCCACTCATCGTCTGGCGGTGCGTGCCGCATTGGCCTGGCAGGAGGAATGGGGCGTGCGGCATTGCCATGCGGCAACCGCGGCCAGCCAATGGCTGGTTCGCAGAGTTCGACACCTGAATCCGGGTGTTCCCGTGTTGTACCTGCCCAACGGAGGGGCGCCTGCACCACCCGAGGCGAGTCGAAAGGCCGGCAGCGGTTCGGCGATCCTTTGGTTCACGCGGTTCGCCGAGGTGGACGCCGACTGGATGTCCCGGTTCTGGTCGGCCCTGTCCGAGAGCCTGCCGGACGTTCGATTGCTGGTTGCCGGCAAACCGGTCGTTCCGGAACTCGATCGTCCATTTCGGACAGTGTTGGGCAAGGGTAGCGGTCATGGCTCGGTAGAGTGGCTGGGCTATCTGCCTCGGGAGCAGGTGCTGCAAGCGGCTGCAGCCGCCCGTTGTGCCATCGCCCCGGCCCGGGATTCGGTCGACAACATGGCAAAGTGCAGCGTGCGTTTGCTGGATCTCAACTTCCTGGGCCTGCCTTGCGTGGTTTCCAGCGTTGGCGAGCAGCAGCGGTTTCGCTCCGTACCGGGCGTGATGTCGGTGCCGGGACATGCCTCACCCGAAGAATTCGCCCGTTCGGTAGCCGATGTATGCGCCGAAACGCCACCACGCTTCAAGGCCGAAGGTGTTCAAGGAATGCCGAGCTGGACCGAACTGGCCCTCTATCTGGACCGCTTCTACCGACGGTTGACGGAGAATGCGGTGTGAGTGACTTGGCGACTTCCCGGCACGCAACCTCGGGTCCGGCAGGCGCCGAGGTTCCGATGGCATCAAACCTGGTCGGGGCCGGCGACCCAACCTTGGTCTTGACCGAACATGAGAAGCGGTTCCTGCTGGTGCCCCAGCCGGGCCGGCGGTTTCATTGCCACATCGGCATCATCGAACACGACGATTTGATCGGCAAGGCATGGGGTACCGTGGGTATGGCCCACAGCGGCGAGTCCTATCTGGTGCTGCGACCGGGTTTGGAGGACTTGATGCTTCACTTGAAACGGGCGACCCAGGTCATCTATCCCAAGGATGCGGCCCTCCTGGTCCAGCGGCTCGGGATCCGGTCCGGTTCGGTTGTCCTCGAAGCCGGCACCGGCAGCGGCGTCATGACGACGGCCTTGGCCTGGGCCGTGGCACCACATGGCCGCGTGGTGACCTGTGAACAGAACGAGGCAATGTATCAACGAGCCCGGCGGAACCTTGAGCGCACGGGTTTGGTGCGCTGGGTGGACGCCCGTCTGGGCTACTTGGCGGAATGTGTGCTGGAACAGCCGGCCGATGCCGCACTCCTCGATATGCGGGAACCGTGGCGGGTGCTCGGGACTGTCCGGTCCCTGGTGCAGCCGGGTTCCGTCGTGGCAGCGTTTCTGCCCACCACCAATCAAGTCTCCCGGCAAGTCCGGTCACTCGAGGAAACCGGCTGTGCCGATCTCAAGGTGGAGGAAGTGCTGGTACGACGGTACAAGCCGGTGCCCGATCGCCTGCGTCCGGAAGATCAGATGACGGCCCACACCGGGTACGTGGTGTCGGGTCGGCTGGTGGACACCGGCCAAGAACCTCTCCGTTGGTTGTCGCGCGAACGGAGGCGCTACGCCTCGCGCCAGGAGGCGACCCTCCGCTACAGGCAGCGCAAGGCGGAACAAGCTGCCGGGATAGCCCGGCAGCCCGGTCCCAGACAGCTTCCCTAAGGCCCCATACCTCCCTCCGGCAAGCCGATGGCCCCGCGGTGCTTTGGTAGAGTCAGGGTGCAACGGGCCGGGAATGCGAAAGCGAGCGCCTGTTGTTGCCATTCACATTCGAAACCCGACGGGTTTCCAGCATTCGTTGCCATTCCAAACGTCATTGCTGCCGCAACGTCTGCAGCAGGGAGGATGAAGTCCATGCATCGCAAATTGGTAATTCTCTGGGTTCTCGCCGTGTTGTCGTTGCTGGCGGCTGGCTGCTTGTCCCGACCCAGCGGCGGTGCCACGGCTGCCATGGCCGGGGAAGATGAACTTGCGATTGACCTGCCGTTTCTTGTCATTGACTTCGATGCCAACGGCGACGGCAGCGTTGGTGGCGTTGGCATCGGCGAGTTGATCGGCGGTTCGGGCATCAACATTGGCGCCGACACGGTGGGGCAGATGCAGGCTGCCAACATCCAGCATGTGAGTCTCGAGGTTGCGCCCAACGGCGTTCTCATCCGCGTCAACGGGTTGCTCATGCTGGGCTCGCTGTCCTACGACGATGAATCCCTCAACACCCTGGCCATGGTCATCGACGACCTCGGCGGCACAGGTTCACCCTTGGGCGGGGTGGCGCCTACGCTGGGGGCGGTCCTGCCCCTGGCGCAAAACCTGGGCATTGGCGTGATTGCGAAATTCGAGCCGACGGCGGGCACGGATACCATTCCGGTGATGCAGGAATCCGCGATGGATCCCGTAGACAACGTGGCCCAGTGGCTGCTGTCGGGCGTCGAGCAGACGCCGACCATCAACGTCCCGATTTTCGTCGACGCGGATGGCGCCGTGACGATTGGTGGCATGGATGCCGCGGCCATGGAAGCCCTGGGTGCCGCCCAGTCCATCCCGGTCGAACAGGTCGCAACCATCACCGGCATGGGCATCAGCCAGTTGCGGGTCCGAACCCTGGCCGACGGACTGTCGCTGTCGGTCAACGGCAACGATCTGCCGCTGCTGTCCACGTCCAGCGGCGAACTGTTCAACGTGCTGGCCCTGTTGCAGTCCATGCCCGGCATGGAAGGCATGGCCGAGT
>CAZMKQ010000057.1:3542-27008 GCA_964566955.1 uncultured Caldilineaceae bacterium
GTGGGCTCAGGTTGTCAACGAGGTGGACGCCGTCATCACGATTACCTTCAGCTAGGTTTCCGCCTCCCAATCGAGTCCCGAACGCGGGGGCGGTTTCGGTTCGGAGAGCTTCAAACCCGGTTGGCAGCCGCCTGTGCAATGCAGGCGGCTGTTCCACTTAACGGAAACCGCAGCGGCATCCCATGACCTCGAAACCGCGATTTCGGAACAACATTACCAGAATCCTGAATGGTGCCGGCATCGCCTTCAACGTGCTCAAGTACACTTGGAGCGAGGAGGTGCACAGTGCGGTCCAGGTCGCCCAGGCCCTCGATTTGCCCCCGGCGCGCGTGTTCAAGACCCTGGTTGCGGAGGAGCAGCCCGACGGTGCAAAGTTGGTGTGTCTGATTCCGGGAGCCACGGAGTTGGACCTCAAGGCGGTGGCCCGGTTGGCCGGGGTCCGAAAGGCCGCGATGGCCACAAGGTCCGAAGCACAGCGCTGGTCGGGAATGGAACCGGGCGGCATCAGCCCCGTGGGGCTGTACCACAAACGGTGCCGAATGTTCCTGGACGTGTCGGCCCTGGACCATGAGCGTGTGGTGGTCAGCGCGGGGGCGAGGGGTTGGCAGGTTTGCGTGGCGACCTGTGATCTCGTGGACCTGTTGGACCCCGCAATCGCTCACTTGGCGCGATCCGCACCGCGCTGACATCGACCTCTGCCGGCAACACCCGGTTCGGTGAAGACGGTCAACGGGTCAGCGTGACCTTTTTGAGGTTGCGCGGGGAGTCGACGTCCAATCCGCGGGCCAGGCCCAAATGGTAGGCCAGCAACTGACAGGCGGCGAGTGCGGGAAATGGCGCCAGCCAGTTCGGCGCCTCGCGCGTACCCGGCAGCTCGATGACCGTGGTCGGCCCGGACCAACGTCCGGGATCACTGGTAAGGGCGGTGACCCGGGCTCCGGCACGGTGCGCCAACGCCTCGATGTCGCTGAATTGGGGATTGGGTGCGGGCCCGGCATCGAGGCACAGAAGCTCGCGATCGGGTTCGAGCAGGGCCTGGGGTCCGTGGATGAAGTCCGCGCTGGTGTAGGCAACCGTCGGGAGGTAACAGACCTCCTGAAGCTTGAGGGCTGCTTCACATGCGACCGGATGGTTGAACCCACGGCCCACCGCAATCAAGCTGTCGGTGTCCTTGAGGCGGGCGGCCAACGTCCGGATTGGACCTTCAAGCGCGAGTGTTCCTTCCACGTGACCCGGAATCGAGAGCAAATCCTCGTAGGATGCCTTTTGCATGTCCAGGCAGTGGTCCAGCATCGCCAGGCACATCAGTTGGTTGGTGAGGGACTTGGTAGCCGCGATGGCGCGCTCGGGTCCCGCTTGCAACGCGATGTGCCGGGTGGCCAATCCGGCCATTTCCGAATCTTCGTTGTTGGTCAGGGCGAACACCGGTATGGACCGGCGCACGGCCTGATGCAGGATGGCGTTGAGGTCCGGACCGCTGCCGGACTGGCTGATGCCGACCAGGCAGGTGCCAGGATGCAGGGGCTGGACTCCCAGAAAGGCGGCCATGCCCGTGCGAAACAAATGCACCGGCATGTGCTGGTGGGCTCCCAGAAGATAAGCCCCATACAGGGCGGCATGCCGGCTCGTGCCGCGGGCGACCATGGTGAAGGACGTGATCCCGGCCGACTTGATCCGGGTAGCCACTTCGCCCAGGGCTGTAAGATTCGCGTGCAGGCAGGTCCGAAGCCGGTCCGGCTGCGAGTGGATTTCGTTGTACAGAATCGAAGTCATGGGAGCGCCAGCAAGGAAGTTGGGGCAGAGGTGGGCCTGAAGGCTTCCGCCTGGCAGGGGAAGCACATCCCGACCGTCGGACCGGGTCTGGGGTTTGCAACCGAGATTGGCCCCCGTCCGGCCCTAAGATTACATTCAGCCAAGTCGCAGCCCATGGGAACCCACCGATGAATTTGGAATTGACTGCCGAGCAGCACAAGATCCAGGAACAGCACAGGGAATTCACCAAGGCGTTGATCATTCCGTCTGCCGTCGAATGGGACAGGATTGCGGACTATCCCCGTCCCCTGTTCGAGCAGGCTGCCGAGGCCGGCTTGACCAACCGGATCGTGCCGGTCCGGTACGGTGGACGTGGCCTGTCCGTGCTGGACGCAACCATCGGCAACGAGGAGTTTGGTTACGGTTGCACCGGAATCTCGACTGCCCTCACCATCAACGAATTGGGGCTCCTGCCGCTGCTGCTGGCCGGATCGGAAGACCAAAAGGCGGCATGGCTGCCGAGCATTCTGGCCGATCGCGAGGTCGTGTCGTTTTGCGTTACCGAACCGGAAGCGGGATCGGACGTGGCCGCCTTGCAAACAACAGCCGCATGGCAGGGCGACCGGTGGGTGCTCAACGGAACGAAGTTGTGGATTACCGGAGGCAACGCCGCCGCGTGGCTGGCGGTGTTCGCCGTCACCGATCCCGATCAGGGCCACGAGGGTCTCAGTTGCTTCTTTGTGCGTGCGGATGCCCCGGGCATTGTTCGCGGTGAACCCATCCCCAAGATGGGCCAGAGGGCAGCTCCGGCCGTGCGCATCGAGTTTCAGGATTGTGCCGTGCCGGATTCCCACATGCTGGGCGATCGCGGAAGCGGTTTCCTGACCATCATGCAGACCTTTGACACCAGCCGGCCGCTTCTGTGCGCCCAGGCCGTGGGCTTGGCGCGCCGGGCCCGGGATGAAGCCGTTGCCTATGCCGGCCGTCGCCGCGCGTTCGGCCAGACCATCAGCCGGTTTCAGGGGGTTGGGTTCATGTTGGCGGACATGGACATTCGCGTAGCGGCCGGGCGCGGTCTCGTTCGCGATGCCGCCTGGCTCAGGGACAAGGGGGCCGGAAACACCCGGGAAGCGGCGATTGCCAAGGCCTACTGTGGCGAGGCGGCCATGGCCAGCGCCACCGACGCGGTCCAGGTCTTTGGCGGGGTCGGCTACGGTACCGACCAGCCGGTCGAGAAGCTCATGCGCGATGCCAAGATCTTTCAGATTTACGAAGGGACGACCCAGATCCAGAAGCAGATAATCGTGCGCGAACTGTATCGGTCCTGATGGCCGGCATGTGGATACGGGATCGCGTTCCGGCAGATTGGATCCGGTTGGGAACAGGTTTCAACCCACCCGGCCGTAATTGATCAAGGCTGCTTCAGACCCTACAATGCCGGACTTACCCCCACAAGGTGGATCGTCAATCACTCCCGGTGCCGGCGCGCCGGCTCACAGGCCGAATTGCTGGAGGCTGCATGGCTGAATTCCCAATGTCCAATATTCGCAACATTTCCCTGCTGGGGCACAGCCGTTCCGGCAAGACCACTTTGGTGGAGTCTCTGCTCTACCACAGTGGTGCCATTCCCCGCATGGGCGACACGGCGGACGGCTCGACGGTGTGCGACTTCGACGATGAGGAGAAGGCACGCGGCATTTCGCTCAGCCTGGCGGTTGCCTCCCTCGTGCACAACGGCACCAAGGTCAACCTGGTGGATACCCCTGGCGACCCGAGTTTCCTGGGCGAGGTGATCAGCGGAGTTGCCGTAACCGAGATGACCCTGATTCTGGTGGATGCAGTGGCCGGTGCCGAGGTCGGTACCGAGTTGGCATGGGCGCGGATCCAGGCCGAAGGCCAGCCGGTAGGGATTTTGGTCAACAAGATGGACCGCGAGAACGCCGATTGGGAACGTGCCCTGGAGAGTCTGGGGCAAGCCTGTCCCGGAGCCACACTGGTGCCCTTCCACCTGCCCGTCGGACAGGCACTCGACTTTCAGGGCATCGTGGACTTGGCGGCGGAGGCCGCCTGGATGGGCGACAGCGGCCAGACATCGGATCTGCCGGACGACCTGTCCGACGAGATTGAGGAAGCCCGGATGGTCTTGGTGGAGGCGGCTGCCGAATCCGACGATGAACTGATGGAGAAGTACCTGGAGGGCGAGGATCTGTCTGCGGCCGAAGTCACAATGGGCCTTGCCGCGGGTGTGGCCGGCGGCACCATCGTTCCCGTGTTCGCGTGTTCCGCGACCGCCGGCATCGGCGTGCATTCCCTGCTTGACCGGCTGGTCGAGGTGGCGCCGGGGGCGGACCAGGCGGAACTGCCGCTGGTGGATGGTGGCCCGCCCGAAGCGGACGGTGCAGCACCTGCCCTGGCCCTGACCTTTCGTACGATCATCGACCGGTACCGCGGGCGCATCAACTACGTCCGGGTCTTCAGCGGGACCCTGGCCAAGGGGGGCATGGTCAAGTGCAGCGATTCCCCAGCCGCCGAACCGTTGGTCAACCTGCATGCGGCACAGGGAAACGACTTGGACAACCAGGAGGCGATCGGCCCCGGCGACATCGGCGCCGTGTCCAAGCTCACCGGAGTGCAATCCGGCCAGGCCCTGTACGATGCGGACAGCGAGCCGGATCTGGTTCTGCCAACGTACCCCAATCCGCTGTTCAGCATGGCAGTGGCCCCGGCGACCCAGGCCGACAGTGCCAAGCTGGGCCAGTCCCTGAGCCAGGTGGCGGAGGAGGATCCGACCCTCGGCGTCGTCAACATTCCGGAAACCAAGCAGACGGTTATGCAGGGCATCGGCGAAATCCAGGTGGAGGTGGCCCTGAAGCGACTGGAATCGGGTTTTGGCGTCGGGGTACTGGCGTCAACGCCCAAGGTTCCCTACATGGAAACGGTCACGCGGGTTGGCCAAGCCCAGTACCGGCACAAAAAGCAGTCCGGCGGAGCCGGGCAATTCGCAGAGGTCCACATGCGGGTGGAACCGCTCGACCGGGGCAGCGGTTTCGAATACGAAAGCGAGATTTACGGCGGTGCCATCAGTTCGGTGTACCTGCCTTCCATCGAGAAGGGCGTGAAACAGGTGATGGACGAAGGGGTGGTGGCCGGCTTCCCGGCCGTCGATCTGAAGGTTGTGGTCTTCGACGGCAAGGAACACCCTGTCGATTCCAAGGACATTGCGTTTCAGATTGCAGGTCGAGAGGTCTTCAAGATGGCGGCCAGTGAAGCCGGCGCCACGCTGCTGGAACCAATCTACAGCATGGACATCTCCGTGCCCGAGGACTGCATGGGCGACATCATGGGCGATCTGACCAACCGGCGCGGCCGGGTGCTGGGCATGGAACAGGAAACCAACCGTTCCGTGGTCAAGGCCGAGGCGCCCTTTGCCGAGATCATGCGGTACGGCACGGACCTTCGATCCATGACCCAGGGACGCGGGACCTACGAGATTGGCTTCCTGCATTATGAGGAAGTTCCGAAGCATCTGGTGGCGAAGGTCATCGAGGACAACAAGGCGAAGGACGAGGACGAATAGGCCGGCGGCGGGCACGGTTCGGCAAGGCGTTCCGTGAGTGAGGTGTTGGGTCATACCTGGCCGGCGTTGGCGCTGACCGCGGCCTGGTCGGGGATTGGCATTTGCCTGGCCGGTTACGGCTTCAACTCGTTGTGGCTGGCCGTCCGCGCCCTGTGCCACGTCCGGCGGGTTGCCGATGGAACGGATATGCCGGACGGGCCCTGGCCGGCCGTCACGGTGCAGATTCCGCTCTACAACGAACTGCACGTCGCACGACGCGTGATCGACTGTTGTGCCCGGCTTGAGTATCCGAACGACCTGCTGCAGATTCAGGTCCTGGATGATTCCGAAGACCGGACGCGGCATCTGGCGGAGGGACGGGTTCAGTATTGGCGGGAGCGGGGAGTGGATATCGACCTGCTGCCGCGATCCGGGCGGAACGGTTACAAGGCGGGAGCCCTCCAGGCGGCCTTGGGCACCGCCACGGGCGAATTCATTTGCCTGTTCGACGCGGACTTTCAGCCGCACCCCCGGTTTCTCAAGGCGGTGCTGGTCCCCATGTTGCAACCGGGACGGGAACGGTGCGGATTTGTCCAAGCCCGTTGGACATCTGCCAACCGGTACCGATCCAGATTGACGGACGCTGTCACGGTGGCGCTCGAAGGCCATTTCGCAGTGGAGACGCAGGCCCGATGCCTACAGAGCCACTGGTTTGCGTTCAATGGCTCCGGCGGCATTTGGCGCCGGCAGTGCCTCGAGGATCCCGCGGTCGGCGGCTGGTCGACCGCCAGCCTCTGTGAGGACCTCGATCTGAGCTATCGGGCCCAACTGGCCGGCTGGCAAGGACGGTATCTGGATTCGGTGGCGGTGGCCGCGGATGCACCGGAGCGCTGGGCCGACTTTCGCAGCCAGCAGTTCCGGTGGGCCAAGGGATCCGTACAAACGTTGTTGCGGTTGGCCGGTCCCGTCCTGCGTTCGGGCCGGGCGCCGCCTTGGCACCGGATCCAAGCGGCGGTCCACATGGCCGGCTATCTGGTTCACCCCCTGTTGCTGGCGGGGTTGCTGCTGACAGGACCGCTTCTGGCTTTGGAGGCCGACTTTCCGCGCTGGCAGCCATGGCTGATTCCGGCCGCGTTCGGCCCCTTGGCACTGCTTGTGGCCGGGCAGTGGCGCCTGCGGCGACCGCTCGGTTGGCACCTCGCGGCCACCTGCAGCGTATTGCTTCTGGCCGGTGCCGGGTTGTGCTGGAGCAATTCGGTGGCGATCTGGGAGGCCATGCGGCATCGGCACAGCGAATTTCTCCGCACCCCCAAGCCGGATTCCCTGGCCGCGGGGGCCGCGGCCTATGTTCGGGATCCTTGGCCGCTCGAAAACCGCATGCTCATTCCGGAAATCCTGCTGCTGCTGTATTCCGGACTGGTCCTGGGGGCCGCAATCCATGCCCGGGCACCGGCGATCGGCTGGGTTGCCCTCCTGGGCCTGCTGGGTTTCGGAAGCGTTGTGTGGCACACCTGGCGCGGCCGGTGGCGCCGCGGCCGATGGCGCCGCATTCGATCCGGCGGACCGGAACAGGCCAGGCCGGGCCACCTCTGATCGGGCCGGCGCCTGCTGTTGGATTAGAATGGCGTGCATCCTCACAAGGCACCGGACACGACATGAAGGGCAGGCGCGACAAACTGACGTGGACGCACGACAAGCGTGAGGTCGTCACGCTCTCCAACACGTCCAAGCGGAATTTCATCCTGGAATTGCCGACCGGTCGTTGCCGGCTTGATGCCGGGCGCAGAATGCGGACGATGGCGTCCCTCCTTGAACAACCCGCCATCCGCAAGCTTGTCGACCAAGGCGAGCTGACGGTAGATCGCTGACGGTTCGGTCTCCCATGAATACCTGTGTCCTGATCGACGGACACTCGGAGGCCTATCGCGCCTATTTCGCCATGAGCCGCGCCAATCTGGCGGTGCGCGAGACCGGCGAACAAACCGGGGCCGTGTTTGGTTTCCTGCGCCAACTGATCGCAGTGCTTCGGGAGCACAACCCGGATTCGGTGGTTGTTGCCTTCGATCCCAAGAAAACGTTCCGGGATGACCTCTTTCCGGCCTACAAGGCCACCCGTGAACGCATGCCGGACGATCTGCGGGGCCAGATTGGACGCATCCACCAGGTGCTGGATGCCATGAACATTCGCACACTGACTGTGGACAACTATGAAGCGGACGACGTCATCGGGACGCTGGCCGCCCGGGCCGAAGCAGCCGGCATGCAGGTTTTGATCAAGACTGGCGATCGCGATCTGTTCCAACTGGCAACGAACCGCGTCAGGGTTATCTACACCTCCTCGCGCAGCCGGGGGCGCAACGACATCTACGACAGCGCGGCCGTGGAGCAGCGGTTCGGTGTGCGTTCGGAGCAGTTTGTGCACATGAAGGCGTTGCAGGGGGACAGCTCGGACAACATTCCGGGCGTGCCCGGAGTTGGCGAGAAGAGTGCGGTCAAACTTGTCAGGCAGTTCGGAAGCGTGCAAGGCCTATATGCCGGCCTGGAGGGTATTACCGCCAAAAAGCTGAAGCAGAATCTGGCGGAGCACCGCGAGCAGGTGGAACGCAACCTGGAATTGGTGCGCATTGTCCGGGACGTACCGGTGGAATTCGACTTGGAGGACGCGGATCCGTTGCAGCCGGACCACGCGCGCCTGGCCGAGCTGATGAAGGAGCTTGGGCTTCAGTCGACCCTGAACCAGTACAACGAACTCCTGGTCGGCCAGGGCGGCCTTTTCGACGACGGCCTGTCGCCGTTGATGTCGCCTGCGGAGCAGGAACGGTTGGACCGCGCGGCCGGTTACGTTTCCGTTACCACCGAAGCGCAGCTGCAGGAACTGGCGGTTTCATTGCAGGCATGCACCAACATGGCCTTCGACTTCGAAACCACCAGCGTTGATGGTCTGACGGCGGACGTTGTGGGCCTGGCACTGAGCTGGGATGTTGGGAAGGCGGCCTACATTCCGATCGCGCATGAGACGGGAAACCAGTTGCCGTGGGAACTGGTGCGCAACACCTTGGCAACCGTGTTCGCCGACGGGAAGGTGGCCAAGACAGCCCACAATGCAAAGTACGACCTGATGGTGGCTCGCGGCAACGGCCTCGAGATCGTAGGCGAGTTGCACGACACAATGCTGATGGCCTATGCGGTGGATGCCGGCCAGCACCGACTTGGCTTGAAGGATCTGGCCCTGAGGGAACTGGATGTGGTTATGCAGCCCATCACCGATTTGATCGGTACGGGACGCAACCAGCAGTCGTTCGCGTCGGTCGAGCCGGCGCCGGCCGCGGTCTATGCCGCGGATGATGCGGCTCAGACGCTGGCGTTGCATCATCGGCTCAAGTCCGCACTCAAGGCTGGCGGCCTGTGGAAGCTGTACGCCGAGATCGAATTTCCGCTGGTGCCGATCCTGGCGGACATGGAAACACGCGGTGTTAGGCTGGACCGCAACTACCTGCTGAAACTGCAGGCGGAATACCGGGAGCGACTTGAGGCGCTGGTGGTCCGCATGTACGAATTGGCCGGCCGCGAGTTCAATGTCAGGAGCACGCAGCAGTTGAGCCAGGTTCTGTTCGACAAAGGTGGCTTCGATCTGCCGACCAAGGGCCTGCGCAAGACCAAGTCCGGCAACTACAGTACGGCGGCCGGGGTCTTGGAGGACCTGGAGGTCCGGCTCAGGGGCGAGGACACGCTGACCGAGCGGCAGGCCGCGGGGCTTGGCACCATTCTTGAATACAGGCAGTTGCACAAGCTGAGCAGCACCTACGTGGACAATCTGCTGGCCATGATGGATGCCGAAACCGATCGCGTGCACACGAGCTTCAACCAGGCTGGCGCGGCCACCGGCCGCATGAGCAGCAACAATCCCAACCTGCAGAACATCCCAATTCGGACAGAAGAGGGCCGGCGCCTGCGACGGGCATTCATCGCGGAGCCGGGACACGTGATGTTGGCCGCCGACTACAGTCAGGTTGAACTCAGGGTGTTGGCCCATGTGGCGGGGGACGAACGGCTGACCCGTGCCTTCCAGGAGGAACAGGACATTCATGCCATCACGGCGGCCGAACTGTTCCGCGTGCCGTTGGCCGACGTCAACCGCAGCCAGCGCGCTCTGGGCAAGACCATCAATTTCGCCACCATCTACGGCTCGACCGCCTTCGGTTTGAGCCAGCGCACGGAAATGTCCGTCGCGGAGGCCGAGGAGTTTCTGATCCGGTATTTCGAGACCTATCCCAGGGTGGAGCAATGGGTGGAGGACACCCGGCAGGCCGCGGCGCGCGACGGACATGTCACCACGTTGACTGGCCGCAAGCGGCTATTCCCGGAGCTGCAGGGCGGCAAGCTGCCCCCACAACAGCGTCGTGCAGTGGAACGCGCGGCCATCAATGCACCCATTCAGGGCAGCGCTGCTGATATCCTGAAGATTGCCATGGCCCGTGTGGAGCGCGTCCTGGAACGCAGCAGTCTGGCCGGCCGCATGCTGCTGCAGGTGCATGACGAACTGGTGCTGGAAGTCCCCGAAAGGGAGTTGGCCCAGACGGCGTCCGTGGTGAAGCAGGAAATGGAACTGGCGTTTTCGCTGCAAGTGCCCTTGCGGGCCGATGTCGAGACAGGACTGAATTGGCGGGATCTGACCCCGGTATGACTTTCCCGGAGCAAACATGGCGGCCCTGACCCTGCGGCAGGAGATACGGGCTCGGGTGGCCGCCGCCCTGACCGCCTGCAACGCGGAACACAAGTGGAATCTCCCGGACGACCTCTCGTTCGAGGTCAACCGGCCCCGGAACCCGGACCACGGGGACTTCAGCGCCAATGTCGCCCTAACCGCTGCTGCCGCGTTGCGCAAGTCCGGTGTAAACCTGCCGCCGCGGGATGTCGCGACGCGCATTGCCGATCGGCTGCCCATGGATGGAGCCATCGCCGAGGTGGATGTCGCGGGCCCTGGCTTCCTCAATCTGAAGGTGGCTCCCGCCTGGTTCTGGGACCGGGTGGCGGACACGGTTCTGCACCCGTCCCGGACAGGGCGTTTGGATGTCGGTCAGGGCCGGCGGATCCAGGTGGAGTTCGTCAGCGCCAATCCCACTGGTCCGTTGCATTTTGGTGGCGCGCGCAATGCCGTGTTGGGTGACGGTTTGGCCAGGGTCATGGAAGCCTGCGGGTATTCGGTGCAGCGGGAGTTCTACGTCAATGATGCCGGCGCCCAGTTCGATCTGTTCGTGCAGTCGCTGCTGGCCGCCTGCGTGCAACTGCACGGCGGCCAGGCGGAATTTCCGCCGGATGGATATCGGGGCGCCTACATGCACGATTACGCGGCTGCGGCGTGCGAGCGCCTGGGAACGGATTGGTTGGCGGACGCGGAGGATGCCACCGATGTCCTGCGCGGGCCGGCCCTGGACATTGTGTTGGAGGATGTGCGATCCGAAATTGCCCTGCTGGGCATCGGGTTCGACCAATGGTTCTCCGAACAGGGGTTGCATGAGAGCGGCCAGGTTGAGGCTGCCATTGCCAGGTTGGCCGACCAGGACGCCGTATACCGTGCGGACGGGGCCGTATGGTTTGCCGCCAGTCGCTACGAGGGCAACGATCAGGATGTGGTGCTCGTCCGCAGCAACGGCGCGCCCACCTATTTCGCTGCCGATGCCGCCTACCACTGGAACAAGTTGCGGACGCGGGACTTTGACCGTGTACTGAATGTGTGGTCCGTGGACCATCAAGGTCACGTGCCGCGCATGCAGGCGTTGGTGGAGGCCATGGGCTTGGACCGCGACAGGCTCAAGATTGTCCTGTACGATCTGGTCAAGCTGGTACGGGACGGCAACGAAGTGGCCATGAGCAAGCGCTCCGGTTCGTTTCTGACGTTGAGGGAGGTTGTGGCGGAGGTCGGATCGGATGCCGTGCGTTTCATGTTGCTGACCCGGGCGCCGGAAAGCGTGGTTGAATTCGATCTGGTTCGGGTAGTGGAACAGAATCCGGAAAATCCGGTCTACTTCGTCCAGTACAGCCATGCCCGCCTGTGTTCCATTCTGGTCCGCGCCCAGGCCGAGGGCCTGGTGTTGCCGGATGCCGACGATATCCAAGGGCACCTGCGGATCCATTTGGGCCATCCCACCGAACTGGAACTGGCGCGGCTGTTGACCGAGCTTGGCGATCAGTTGCTGGCCGCCCTGGAGCGATCGTCGCCCCACAACCTGACGTACTACGCCATGCGCATTGCATCGGCGGTCAACGGGTTCTACCGGGATTGTCGAGTGCTTGACCGATCCCAACCCGGCCTGTCGGGCGCACGCCTGTGTTTGTGCGACGCAGCCCGCATTGTCCTGGCCAGAATTCTCCACCTGCTGGGCGTGCACGCCCCGGCAAGCATGTAACAGGGACGTTCGGACTTTGCCCAAGGTACTCGTTGCATCCGAACTTTCGCAGGCCGGTCTGGAACTGCTGACCGGGGCCGACGGCGTCGAGGTATGCCAACACCCCGTGTCCACCGCGGAGGAACTCGCCATACTGGTGCCGGGATGCGACGCCTTGCTGGTGCGCAGCCGCCCGGAAGTCACGGCCGAGGTGCTGCGCGCGGGCTCGCAACTTCAGGTGGTCGCCCGCGCCGGCACCGGAGTGGACAACATCGACCTGGCCGCAGCCACCGAACAGGGAGTCCTGGTGGTCAATGCGCCCACGGGCAATTCCGTGGCCGCAGCCGAGCATACGCTGGCCATGCTGATGGCCCTCAGCCGCAACATCCCCCAGGCGGACGCCGACATGCGCGCCGGCAACTGGAACCGCAGTCGCTGGGTCGGCACGGAGGTTCGCAGCAAGGTTCTGGGATCGATCGGTTTGGGGCGGGTGGCATCCGAACTGGTCAAGGTTGCCAACGAACTGGGCATGCGGGTGGTTGCGTACGACCCGTACATCACGGACCGGATGGCCGCCCAGCAGGGGGTCGAACTGGTGGACTTGGACCCGTTGCTGGAGGCCGCTGATTTCATTTCCATCCACGTGCCGCTGGTGGACGCCAACCGCCATCTGCTCGGGCGCGCAGCTTTGGCCAAGGTCAAGCCGACGGCCTACATTCTGAACGTGGCCCGTGGCGGCTTGGTGGACGAGGACGCGTTGTTGGAGGCGCTCAACGAAGGCAGGCTGGCCGGGGCCGCCCTGGATGTCTTCGAGACCGAGCCGCTGCCGGCGGACAGCCCCCTGCTCGCCCATCCAGCCATCATCGTGACCCCCCATCTGGGTGCGAGCACGGTGGAGGCTCAGGACCGGGTGGCCCGCGACGTTGCGCAGCAGGTACTGGATGTACTCGGTGGCCGCCAGGCCCGTTACGCTGTCAACGCCCCCATCGTTCCCCCGCGCGACCTCGAATACCTGGTGCCCTATGTGGACCTGGCGACCCGCATGGGGAATTTCCTGCAGAAGATCGACAGTCGCGTGGCCACGCAGGTGGAGTTGACCATTCACGGTCCCATTGCGGACATGGATTCGGCGTTCCTGCGCGCGGCCGCCATCCAGGGCCTGCTGTCCGACCTCATGGAGGAACGGGTCAACGTGGTCAATGCCGATCGGCTGGCGGCCCAACGGGGCATGAACCTAATGGAACGCCGGCAGGTGCAGCATTCGCACCGCTACGAGAATATGTTGACCATGCGCGTGACCCACGCCGAAGACCGCTGGACGGTGCGGGGCTCCGTGTTGCAGGGAATCCCCAGCATCGTCTCCGTCAACGATCTTTGGGTGGAGTTCGCCGCCGAAGGCCACGTCCTGTTGACATCGCACATGGATCGTCCGGGCATGATTGGTCGGGTGGGCACTCTCTTGGGAAACGCGGATGTCAATATAAGCTTCATGCATGTCGGGCGGCGGGCACCGCGCCAGGAAGCAATCATGGTGATCGGCACGGATGAACCCCTGTCCACCGATGTGTACGATGCCATCGCAGTACTGGAAGAATTCGTGTGGGTCAAGTCGATCCGAATTTAGTGCGGGTTCCCTTGCGGTTCGGGCAACGCCTGTCGGCGCGGCTGCTTGGGAAACTTGGTTTCGGTCCGATGCGGTTCCATGTTTGGCTCCTGTTGTTGATGGGGTTGGCAGTCGCTCCGGCCTTGGCCTGCGGCACCATCTCGACCCGGTTTCCAATTGAATCGGCGGCTCCGCCATCACCGCCCACCAATACGCCCCTGCCCACCAGCACTCCAATCGTAATTCCCACTCCGGCCCCGTCGGATCCCAGCGGCCTGGGAGGGTCGACCGGCCCCGATGCGCAGGAGCCCGAACGCACACAGCGCTCCCAGGTGCCGCTGGTGATCGGCGAACGGGCCCGGGTGATTGCCCGCGATGGAGTTCGGTTGCGGACGACGGCCAGCCGTGAGGCTGCCGTGGTGGCGGAACTTCCGTTGTCGTCCTTGGCCTTGGTCGTCGACGGCCCGTTCGTTGCCGACGGGTTCTTCTGGTGGCGGGTGGAGGTGGTCGGCAGCGGCCAAACTGGATTCGTGGCCGAGGGATGGCAGGATGCCGCCTATCTTGAAGTGGCTGGCCACGAACAAGCTCTCGTGGACCGGGCTCCCCGCGCGGGCGACACCGTGGAAATAGTGGTCCGGACCCTCAACTTGCGGCAGAGCCCGAACGTGTCGGCCACCTTAATCACGGCGCTCACCCTGGGAACCCGCATGACCGTGCAGCAGGGTCCCCGGACGGCCGACGGATACCAATGGTACGAAGTCAGAACTGAGGTGGGCAACCTGACCGGTTGGGCCGTTGTGGCAGCCAACAATGTCACCACCTACAAGGTGGTCGAGTAACCTATGGGATCGCTACGCCCTACAAACGGCAGGTCCATCGTGTTCACCGTTCATCAAGGTCTCCAATGAGAATGCCTTCGGCCGTCCCCAACCACATGGCAGCGCGCCCCCTTGGGCGGATTCTGTTTGTCGATGCATGTAGTTTCCCAACCTGTCCGGCACACTGAGCGAGGTTGGCGGTCGATGATCGGTCCCGTAGTCAGCATCTTTCCAAGGTCACCCGCATGAAGCGAATCGTGGTCACGGGCCTCGGTGCCCTCACCCCCATCGGCAACACGGTCGAGGAGTACTGGGACAGCTTGCTGGCGGGACGCAACGGCGCTGCGCCGACCGATGCCTTTGATCCCCAGGACATGCCGTTCCAGGTCGCCTGCCAGGTGCACGGCTTCGATCCGACTGCCTACATGAATCGGAAAACCGTAAGACGCACGGCCCGGCCGACCCACATGGCCGTTGCTGCCAGCAAGATGGCGCTCGAGGACAGCGGCTTGGAGATCCACGACGGCAACCGGGATCGAGTCGGCGTCCTGGTTGGCACGGGTGCCGGCGGCATTGTCGAAGTCATCAAGGCGGGCACACAACTGCCCACCGTGGGCTGGAAACGGGTGACGCCCATGCTGGTGCCGACCAGCATGAGCAACGCAGTCAGTTGTCTGGTTTCCATTGAAACCGGAGCCTCCGGGCCCGTGGTGACCAGCACGGCCGCCTGCGCCTCGGGCAGCTATGCCGTGCTGGAGGCATTCCACATTCTGATGCGGGACGAAGCCGACGCGGTCATTGCCGGCGGTACCGAGGCTGCGCTGGAACTGTCCATCGTGTCGTCTTTCGGCCGTATGGGCACGCTGTCACAGGACTCGGATCCGGCTCAGGCCAGCAAGCCCTTCTCGGTTGATCGGGACGGATTTGCGCCCAGCGAGGGCAGTGCCTCCATGATTCTGGAAACCGCGGAACATGCGGAACAGCGGGGCGCCAAGGTATATGCGGAGCTGTTGGGCGGCTACCTCACGTCCGACGCCTATCACCTCACGGCCCCCGATCCGGACGGTCGGGGCGCGGCCCGGGCCATGCGCGAGACGCTGCGGGTCACGGGTTTGGACCGGACGGACATCGATGTGGTGTTCGCCCACGGCACGGGCACCGTACTGAACGATCGAACCGAAGCCAAAGCCCTAAACGCCGTCTTCGGCGATCACACCCCCAACCTGCACGTCACCAGTGTGAAGAGCATGATTGGCCATTCCCTGGGTGCAGCCGGAGCGCACAGCGCCGTGGCCGCGGTCAAGTGTCTTGAAACCGGCGACATTCCGCCGACCATCAGCTACACGCCCGATCCCGAAATAGACCTGAATGTGGTGGGCAACGAACCACGCCATGCCGCGGTGGATGTGGCTTTCGTTAACGCGTTCGGCTTTGGCGGCCAGAACGCAGTGGTGGCCTTCCGACGACCGGGCGCGTGAAGGAAGGCTGTGGCCGGCACACCAACCGCTGTTCGCCCCGTGGCCGGATTAGGCACCCATCACCTGAAACACGCCAATCACCAGGAATATCGCGGCCAGGGAGTAGTACCAGAATCCGTCCCGCGCGGCAGTTTCGGCATTGAGGCTGTTCTTCATCTTGTTGTTGCCGTAGCGGTACATCAGCCAGACCGCGGTCATTATGACCGGATGGCGAAACTGAATCATCGACTCGTCCCGGACACTCCACTGCTGGCTTGCGACCCAATACATGACTCCCAGGAGCCACTGCAGATCGGCGCTGACCAGGAAAAGGCGGTTGAGAAAGGGAAATCTGGTGGGCAGGGGCCTGCGGCGGAGAACGGCGAACGCCAGAAGGACGAAGACGACCGTTGCCAGCAGTCCAAAAGGGTAGAGCCAATACGAATGGGCCAGGCGTAGGCTGGCCATCCATGTCTCGTTCACAACAGCCCCTTGGCCCGCGCAAGGCCCAGACCGATCACCACCATGCTGGCTGTGACCCAGACCAGCGCGGTCTTCAGTTTGCGGTCAATATCGTCCGTCCGGCGCAACAGAAGGTTGCCGACCATGAACACGGAATGGCCGACTATCATGGTTACCGGATGTTCGTAGGACACCAATGCTTCCTGTCCCGTCCAACGGGCCTGCATAATCCAGACCAGAATGCCAAGCATGATCTGGATGTTGAGCAGCACCACAAAGACTTGGGTTGTCCGCAGCAGGCCCTTGTTCCAGGACCCTTTTCTGATCTGCACCGCGATCAGGGCAACCCACAGGGCCGTGCCGACCGTTCCTATCAAAGGCCACCCCAGGTGACCATGCATTTGGCTAAGAATGCCTGTAACCATGTTGTGTTGTCCTCTTGTCCGCCCTCCGGACATGTGCAAGGCAGAATGCAAGGTGTTTCCGGTACCCTAGTGTAATCCCGCACCGCTGTGTTCGGCACTCTTCCCGCCGGGTTGCGAGCTTGCCGGACGCCCCTCCCCGCAATTCGAACGGAGCCTGCCTAAGCCACCGATTGCCTGACGATGCCTGTGGCATCATGCGGGCCATGGACAGGAACCACCGCCTTGCCTGGTGCGGAGCACGCGTGCAGCGTGCCTCCGATCCGCGGCAGGCCCTGCATCGGTCGGGAAGCCCTTGACGATGGCGCCCAAAACCACACTTATCCTGTACAGTCAGGGGCGGAACCGGGACGGGTACGACCGCCTGGCACGGATCTCCGCCCTGTGCGCGCTGCAGTCCCCCTACAACATCCGCGATGACCGGATAGCCGAAGACTACGCATGGCACGGGTTGCCGGCGCGCCTGGGCAAGGCTGGTACCATCGTCTGCGAGGACCTTCCCATGGAGTCCGCCAAGTATCGCCACAAGGACACGCACCGTCGTTTGAAAGGCTGGGTCAAGGTCGTGATGGTGGACACGCCAACCTCGACATCTCGGCGCCAAGGTTCTGCGTTGGCAATGGTCAATCCGGACTATACATCGCAAATCGACTTCCGAACGGGCCTGTTGCAGGGGCGCCGTCGCTGGGATCGGCTTTACAGTCTTGACGGGGTTGTGCTGGACGCGGACACCAATGCCGCCTGCAACAATCTGGTGAGGATGTACTACGGGGAGAAAACGTTGGACATGCCCTACCGGGGGGCCAAGGCCCTACCCGCGGAACGAACCGGGACCGCGGTGGGGGCTGCTCCCCCCGCACTCGAGTTGCGGGGATTTGCAACACCGCCCCCGTCAACCGACAGCGAATTGCCATGAACCCACAAGGTTTGAGGAACCGACCGTACATGAGCCGCCCCAACATCGTCATGATCGTAGCCGACGACCACGCTCCGGCCGCCATTGGCGCCTATGGCGCGCGGGTCAACCGGACGCCGCACCTCGATTCCCTGGCAGCGGATGGGCTGCGGTTGGACCGCTGCTTCTGCACGAACTCTATCTGCACTCCGGCCCGTGCTTCGATCATGACCGGCAAGTACAGCCACACGACCGGTATCAGGACCCTGAACGACGTGATTGACCATGACCGGGAGAGCACGCTCGGCATGTGGCTGCAAGGGGCCGGGTACCAAACGGCCATGATCGGAAAGTGGCATCTGGGACACGGCGGTTCGTCGGACCCGCGTGGTTTCGACTACTGGAACGTCCTCCCGGTGCAGGGCGCGTACCGGGATCCGACCACCATCGAAATGGGCCGGGAGCAACGCCACCGCGGCTACGTGACCGATCTGCTGACCGACCTGGCCCTGGCGTGGCTGGACTCCTGCGAAGGCGACAGGCCTTTCTTTCTGTACCTTGGCAACAAGGCGCCGCACGATAATTTCGAGCCGCATGCACGCCACTTGGATCGCTACCTGGAGGAGCTGCCCGAACCGCTGACCCTGCGGGACGACTTTGCCGACCGGTCGCCGGCTTCGTTCATGTCCACAGCCCGTGTCGACCGCATGCACCTCAAGGAGCACCTGCCCGAAACCCCGCCGGACGACCTGTCGGGCGAGGCCCGTCTGCAGGCGAACTACCAGACCTACATGCGCAACTACTACCGTTGCGTGGATGCCGTTGACGAAAACGTCGGCCGCATCCTGGCATGGCTGGATGCCAAGGGCCTCCGGGACAACACGATCGTGATTTACACGTCCGACCACGGGTTCTTTCTCGGCGACCATGGCTGGTACGACAAGCGTTTCATGTACGAGGAAGGCATTCGCATTCCCTTCCTGATGCGTTGGCCGGCAGGCATTCGGGCCGGCACGGTGTCGGACAAAATCACCCTCAACGTGGACTTTGCACCCTCGCTGCTTGCATGGGCGGGAGTTGACCCGCCCACGGGACTTCAGGGCCGTTCGCTTGCGCCGCTGGCTGCCGGCGAGACGCCGTCCGACTGGCGCACTTCCTTCTACTACCGCTACTGGATGCATCTTGCCCACTTCAACATCCCGGCGCACTACGGGGTGCGAACGGAACGGTTCAAGTTGATTCACTTCTACGGCCGCGCCCTCGGGGCCGCCGGGGCGATCGACCGCGACACCCCTCCTGCATGGGAGCTGTACGACCTGGAAGCGGATCCCATGGAATTGCACAACCGTTACGGACTGGCCCCGTATGCCGAGACCCAGGCGGAGTTGCTCGGACTGCTGGCTCGCTGGCAGGCGGAACTGGGAGATGCGCCCGAACACTGACCTTGGGTTGTCTCCGGTCCGGATGGCCGCAGCTCTCCCCGTGGCATCCGGCCAGCCGCAGGTACTCCGCGCTGTCGCCAGGCCAAGGTCACCAAGGAGCTGACGTGCCATGACCCGACCACCGAATGTAGTGTTTGTGATTACGGACGATCAGGGCTACGGGGACTTGGCGTGCCACGGCAACCCGGTCATTCGCACGCCCAACCTGGATCGGATGCACGCCGAATCCGTTCGCTTCACCAACTACCATGTTGGCCCCACATGCGCCCCGACCCGGGCGGGCCTGATGACGGGACACTACGCCAACAGCGCCGGGGTCTGGCACACGATAGGCGGACGCTCCCTGTTGCGCCGCCACGAACATTCCCTGGCCGACGCCTTCGCGGCCAACGGATACGCCACCGGCATGTTCGGCAAGTGGCACTTGGGCGACACATGGCCGTATCGGCCCCAGGATCGGGGATTCGACGAGGTGGTCCACCATGCCGGAGGAGGCATCGGCAATACGGGGGACTACTGGGACAACAGCTACTTCGATGACAGCTATTGGACCGGTATGGAGCACACTCGCTATGAGGGTTACTGCACCGAAGTCTGGTTCCGGGAGGGCATGGACTTCATCGACCGCCACCGCGACGAGCCGTTCTTCTGCTACATCCCCACCAATTGTCCCCACTTGCCGCTGGTGGTGGAACCTCGCTTCAGTGATCCGTATCTCGACCCGACTCCACATGAGGAACGGGCCCTGTTCTACGGAATGATCGCCAGCATCGACGAGAATTTCGGATTCCTTCGCCGGCACCTGGCGCGTCTGGGACTGGAGGACAACACCATCCTGATCTTCATGACGGACAACGGTTCGGCCACGGGCTGCGATCTGGATGCCGACGGGTTCGTCCTCAGCGGTTTTAACGCGGGCATGCGCGGCAAGAAGGGCCAGCCCTACGACGGTGGGCACCGCGTCCCCTTTTTCGTCCAATGGCCGCAAGGAGGGGTTGGGGGCGGCCGGGATGTGGATGTTTTGGCGTCACACATCGATTTCATGCCTACGCTCGTGGATTTGTGTGGTTTGGAGGTCCCGAAAGGTCTCGACTGGGACGGTCGGTCCCTGGTGCCGCTGCTCACGGACGACGCTGCCGCCGCCGATTGGCCCGACCGGACCATCGTCACCGACACGCAGCGGCTGGTCTATCCGGTCAAGTGGCGACAGAGTGCTGTCATGACCGACCGCTGGCGGCTGGTCAACGGCATGGAACTGCACGACATGGAGGTGGATCCCGGCCAGACGACCGACTTGGCCCGTCTGTATCCGGACGTTGTCCGCGAACTGCGCGCCGACTACGACCGGTGGTGGCAGCGTGTCGCGGGTCAGATGAAGAACGACATTCCATTCCGCATCGGGGACCCTGACTGCGGCGAGGTTGTGCTGACCAGCCACGATTGGCGCAACCTTGAAGTGGAAGCTGTCTGGAACCAGAGCATGGTTCGGGGCGCCGTGCGCTACAACGGCTACTGGGAACTGGATGTGGCGGCGCGGGGCCTGTACCGGTTGGAGTTGCGGCGTTGGCCGCGGGAAGCGAACCTGCCGCTGTGCGGGTCGATTCCGGGTGCCCTGCGCGCATACGGAGACATTGTCTTCGGCACGGGTTACGGAGGCGGCGCGGCCATCGATATCCGGGCTGCCGTCGTTTCGGTCGGCGGACGCGAACAGCACCGCGAGGTGGCCAAATCGGATGTCAGCGCCCGTTTCGAACTGGATCTCGAGCCCGGACCCACCCACCTGCAGACTTGCTGGGAAACAGCGGACGGCAGCGACGTGGGCGCGTATTACGTGTATCTGAGCAAGGTGGATTAGATTTACGGATGGTGCGAGGGAACCCAAACCGAAAGTGGAGAACATTTCATGTTGCGATGGGGAGTGATCGGGTGCGGCCAGATCGCCTTCGACAAGGCCATGCCCGGGATCAACAAGGCGTGCAATGCCGAATTGGTGGCGGTTTCCGACCTGCGGGCTGAACGCCTCGCCTTGGTCACCGAGACCTGGGGCGATTCGGTTCGGACGTTCAACGACTATAACCAGCTGCTCGCCTGCGACGATGTTGACGTTGTCTATCTGGGCCTGCCCAACGAGGTTCATCATCCGGTGACGCTGGCCGCGGCCGCCCAAGGCAAGCATGTCCTGTGTGAAAAGCCACTCTGCATCGACGCCGCCGAAGCCCGCGCCATGATTGCCGCCTCGGAGGCGGCCGGTACGCGGCTGATGTGTGCCTATATGTCCCGCTTCGGGGATTCCTTTATCGAGACCAGGCGTGTGATCGAGGAGGGACACCTGGGGCAAATCGCCATGGTGTCGGCCAGTTTCTCGTTCAGCGCCTACAAGGGCTACACGCTTGACAAGGTTGGTTCCTGGCGTTGGACCGGCAAGCGCGGCGGGCCCCTGCTGGATGCCGGCATCTATCTCGCGTTTGCCATTCGGGAACTGCTTGGTTGCCGCGTAAAAAGGGTGTCGGCCAGCATGTCCACGGTGGTGGCCACGGACTTTCCGGCCCCGGACACCACAATGGGATGGTTCCAAATGGAGGACGGGACTCCCGGTATTCTGTCGACCTGCTACTCTCACAACGACAGCACGTTCGCCATCATGGGGACCAACGGCAAGGCCGAGGTCTATGACTGTTTTGCCCAGAACCCGGGCGGCCACCTGATCGTGAAGGCGGGCGGATACCAGTTGGACTTCGAGTCGCAGCTGCCGCGGCTGGACCACTTCAACAACTACTGGAAGGAGATCGAACACTACTCCGACGCCATTCTGAACGGCACGCCCCACACACCTTCGGCCCGGAACGCCCTGGAGGACATGACGTTCCTGGATGCCATCGAGGAATCGGCCACGTCCGGCTCCATCGTCGAACTGACCTACTGAACCACAGACAGTCTGCCAAGGAGACCAACCGGTGAAACTTGCCATCAACGGTCAGATGCTGGCCCGTGAGCACTCGTTGCCGGAGGCACTGGCCTTCGTCAAGGGGTACGACCTCAACGACATGGAAATCTGGCCCCAAAACCTCGAGGGCGGCGCAACCCCCGAGGAAAGGGAACGCTACGAAACCAAGGACATCGATGCGGCCAAGCGTGCCTACAGCGAAGCCGGGATGAATTGTGCCTGTGTGACGCTGGGGTTCAACGCCATGCGCATCTGCACCGCGTCGGGCGGTGTGGCCAACGCCACGCAGGCCCTGGTGGGCGCGGTGGACGCGGCCGCGGCGCTGGGGGCCCCGGTCGTGAACTGCTACCTGGCCCACATGCCCGGCAACCTGTTCGTGGAGGCCATGAAACCGGCGGCTGGCCATGCCGGCACCAAGGATGTGGTCATAGTGCTGGAGAACGAGGCCCACGACGGATCCGGGTTGGCCGTGGACGTGCGCGACATTCTGGAGGCCGTCGATTCTCCCAACTTCAAGACCCAGTACGACCCGTGCAACTACTACCACGCCGGTGAGGAGCCCTATCCCTACGTCTACGACGTGGTCAAGCCGTGGATCGGCTATGTGCATGTCAAGGGCGGAATCCAATGGGCGGAGGACAAGGACTGCTTCCGCGGCGGTCTGATGCGCAACAGCCGTGATGCGTGGATCGGCTATGTCCCGCTTCCGGACGCCGCCTTCAATGTGGAGCGCATCCTGCGTCGGCTGCAGGAAGATGGCTACAGCGGCTATGTGACCATGGAGCCGCACGTGCCGTCGGAAGCCCTCAAGGAGTACTTCGACATTGAGGTGCCCTACCTGAAGGATCATTTGGGCCTGTAAAACCCGCAGTCCACGGACGCCCCTGACGCACATCAAACACACCACCGCGCCGCCGCCACACCGGAGCTTGACCACGATATGAGCATTACCCTTGGTGTCCTGTCCGATTCCTACCGCCGCCAGATGCGGCGGTTGAGGGATCAACCTGTCATTGACGTTGTTGTCGAGAAAGTGGCTGCCGTGGCCCGCGCGACCGACATCGGCCCCATCGGCATCGATTTTGGCGTCGGTGCCCTGCCCAGCACCGACAAGACCTATCTGGCCGAGCTGAAGACGAAGTTCGCGGACCTGAACATGGTGCCCACGGTCATTATTGGCACCTTGGGCCTGCATGCCGACCAGGACTTCGCCGGTCCACCGATCGAAGCCAGCATCCGCAATCTTGAGGTTGCCAATTGCCTGGGTTCGCCCTTGGGATTGTTCTATTTCAGCTACGGCGGAAGGGTCAAGCGGGAGGGCCGTATCCGTATCGCGGTGGAACAGATTGGCAGGCTGGCCGAGGCCGCCGGGCAGTTCGACATGACGGTTACGACCGAGAACTATGATTTCTTCACCAGCGACGACTTCCTGCACATATTCGAACAGGTCGGCGCCGACAACGTGGGATTGCACAACGACACCGGCAACTGGTTAATCCTTGACGAGGACCCGCTCACGGCCACGCGCAAGATGGCGGACTGGACCTATCATGCCCACGTCCGCGACTACCGCATCGTGGACGGCGTGTGCAGTTCCGTGCCGATCGGCATGGGCGACGTGGACTTCCCGTCCGTCCTGGCCGAGCTCAGGAAGGCCGCGGACCGGCGCGACCGATTCGTCATGGCCGTGGAGATGGACATGGATGTTGGCGATGCGGCGGCCGAGGAC